>NZ_JBFALC010000003.1:0-370128 GCF_040656035.1 Streptomyces sp. NPDC050211 | reverse complement strand
CCCCTTAAGGGGCGCGGGGAACTGCGCGACCAGCCACGACGGACCCGCAGCCAGCACCCCGGAATTCCGCGGAGGCTTTGCTTCAGTACCCCCGAAGATGAACGCTGAGTGACCGTATCCCGGACGTTCGCGGAGCGGTCGCGTACGCGCAGGGTAGTCCAAGATCGACGTACGGTGATCGGCGTTGCGCGTTGTGGTCTTGTTTACGCGCAGGTCACCCCTGCTGCCAACGATCCAGTACGAGCGGGCAGTTCGCGAGAGCGACGGCTCGTGACCACTGTCGACGCGTTCGCACTCGGGGAGACACGCGCATGTCGCGGATACGCTCTGTCGCCAGCTCCGCGCTGGGGGTCCACCGTCGTACGCTGCTCGCCGCCACCGGGGCGGTGTCCCTGTCCGCCGGCGTCGGCTACGCCCTGCGGCCCACCGACAGCCAGGCCGCCACCGCGAGCGCCCATGCCGCCGACACGGGAGCCGCCGCCAAGGAGGCCCCGGTCATCGCCGCCCGCGAGGCCGCCACCGCACCCCTCGCGCCCTACACGCGCGGCACCACACTCGCCGGCGTCGCCGCCCCCCGCACCTCCTCCGGCTACCGGCGCCTCGGCGACGGCCCCGGCTGGCAGCGCGTCGTGCGCAGCGACCTGGCCGCGCCCAAGTCGGGGCGCGCGGGCCGCCGTACCGCGCTCGCCGCGTTCGTGCAGCTCACCGATCTGCATCTGATCGACAGCCAGCACCCGCTGCGTCTGGAGTTCCTCCGCTCGACGGACGTACACGCCTGGCGGCCGCAGGAGGCGCTGACCGTGCCGGGCGCCATCTCGCTGGTGGAGCGGGTCAACGCGCTGCGGGGAGCCCCCGTCACCGGCTCCCCGCTCCACTTCGCCATGACCACCGGCGACAACACGGACAACAACGCCAAGTCCGAGCTGGAGTGGTTCCTGACGATCATGAGCGGCGGCCGCGTCACCCCCAACACCGGGGATCCGCGCCGCTATGAGGGCGTCCAGAACAGCGGCCTCAAGCAGTACTGGCAGCCGGACTCCACCACCCGTGACGCCGACAAGCAGCTCGGCTTCCCGCACCTCAAGGGCTTCCTCGCCGCCGCGATCCACGAGATGAACAGCCCGGGACTGACCATCCCCTGGTACTCCACGGTCGGCAACCACGACGCCATGCCGCTCGGCACCTACGGCCACGGAGACTCCTACCTCGCCGAGTTCGCCGTCGGCGGCAAGAAACTGATGAGCCTGTCGGCATCTGAGGCGAAGAAGCTCCAGGACACGCTCAAGGGGGACACGGACCCCAAGGGCACCTGGTTCCGCGACCTGCTGAAGGCGCACTCCCGCGATCTGCGCTCGGTCACCCCGGACGACAGCCGCGCCCCGTTCACCGCCGCCGAGTACGTCAAAGCCCACCTGGACCCGGCGTACAAGGGCGCGGGCCCGGTCGGGCACGGCTACTCCGCGGCCAACGCCGAGGCGGGCACCCAGTACTACAGCTTCCGCATCTCCGACGACGTCATCGGCATCAGCCTCGACACCACCGACGCGGGCGGCCACTACAACGGGTCCATCGGAGCAGCCCAGTTGAAGTGGCTGGACCGGACGCTGAAGCAGAACAAGCACTCGTACGCGATCATCTTCAGCCACCACACCAGCGGCACGATGACCAACCTGCGCCCCGACCCCGCCCGCCCGAACGACCGCCGGCACGGCGGCGAGGACGTCCTCGCCGTGCTCGGTCGCAACAGCAACGTCCTCGCCTGGGTGAACGGCCACATCCACCGGAACGTCATCACCCCGCGCACCGGCTCCGGCGGCCACTCCTTCTGGGAGATCTCCACCGCCTCCCACGTGGACTTCCCCCAACTCGCCCGCATCATCGAGGTGGTGGACAACAAGGACGGCACCCTGTCCCTCTTCACCACCCTCATCGAGTCCGCCGCCCCGCACCGCACCGACTTCACCGACCTCTCCCAGACCGGCCTGGCCGCCCTCTACCGCGAACTCTCCTTCAACGCCCCGGGCGCCAGCACGAAGCTGGCGGGGGAGTCGGGCGACCGGAACACCGAGCTGGTGCTGAAGAAGGGGTGAGCTACCGGGCGCTGAAGTGCCGGGCCCGCACAACGGGCATCACGGGAGCTGTGCCGGGTTCGTGGCCGGCGGCCAGCTTTGCAGGGTCATGTCGGCCACCTGCTGGAGGACGTCGCGGGTGATGCCGCCGGCGGCTTGGACGGCGATGCCGTTGGCCACGGTCATGAGGTGGCGGGCGAGCAGTCCGGGATCGGTGCCTGGGGGCAGGTCTCCCTCGTCGACGGCTTGCTGGAACCGGTCGCGCAGGAGCGAGGTGTGCTCATTGCGCCAGGTGGTGAGCGCGTCGCGGGCGCCTCGTCCCGGTTCGCCTGCGGCGAGGGACCCTTGGACTCCCAGGCACCCGGTGGGGCAGCTGGGCCGGGTGGTGGCCCGCACGGAGCCGTTGAGGAACGCGGTGGCCACCTCGCGGGCGGTCGGCTCTTGCAGGGCCCGCGCCCCGTACGAGGCGGGGCCCTCGGTGTAGCGCTCCAGGGCCTTGCGGAACAGCTCCTCCTTGTTGCCGAAGGCCGCGTACATGCTGGTGCGGGTGATGCCCATGGCGTTGGTCAGGTCGGTGAGGCTGGCGCCTTCGTAGCCCTGTTCCCAGAAGACCCGCATGGCCTGTTCGAGGGCCGCGTCGGCGTCGAAACCCCTCGGTCGGCCGATCGGTGCCTTCTGCCGTTTCTCCATGCGAGCGATCGTACCTCTTCTGTACTGGTCGGTGCGGAAGGTGTTACGGTCTCCTTCGGTACCGATCGGTACCGAAATTTATGGAGGTCATATTCATGGGGCAGCTTGAGGGCAAGACCGCGGTCGTCACCGGCGGCGGCACCGGGATCGGCCTGGCGACTGCGAAGCGATTCGCCGCCGAGGGCGCGCACGTGTTCATCACCGGCCGGCGCGAAACCGAGCTGGAGAAGGCCGTCGCCGCCATCGGCTACGCCACCGCGGTGCCCGGTGACGTCAGCGTCGCGGCTGATGTGGACCGCCTGTACGAGCAGGTGCGGGAGCACGGTCAGGGCCTGGACGTACTGTTCGCCAACGCGGCCATCAACCACATCGCGACGTTGGACGAACTCACCGAGGACATCCATGACGCGGTCTTCGACATCAACGTCAAGGGCACCTTCTTCACGGTGCAGAAGGCCCTCCCGCTGCTCAACGAGGGCGCCTCGGTGATCCTCGCCGCCTCCACCGCCGCCGAGGGAGGCGCCGCGGGCATGAGCGCCTACGGGGCGTCGAAGGCGGCCGTGCGGGCCTACGCGCGCGCCTGGGCCGACGAGCTCGGCAGCCGGGGTATCCGGGTCAACGTGGTCTCGCCGGGCCCGGTGAACACCCCGCTGTGGGACGCGGCTTTCGGCGATCGCGCCGGGGAGATGCTCAAGGCGGTCGCGGCGGGCTTGCCCCCCAAGCGGGTCGCCGACCCCGACGAGATCGCCGCCGCCGTGACCTTCCTCGCCTCGCCGGACAGCAGCTTCGTCTACGGCGCCAATCTCTACGTCGACGGCGGGATGAACCAGATCTGACCGGACCGCATCATGAACGGCTGGCCGGTCGCCAGGTCCCTGACGACAAGGGCTGAAAGCCGCTCAACCTCGCCGCAGCGCGGCAACCTTCCCCCCGGACGCCGGGTCCTTCCCCGCGACCGAGCTCAAGGGCGTAGACAAGGTAGACAAGTGGGGGAAGACATGACCGTACGGATGACCCTGGCGGCGGCGACGGCAGTCGCGCTGTCGGCCGTGGCACTCGCGGGACCCGCCGTGGCCGCAGACCGCGGCGGTGACCACGACGCCACCCGCAAGGCGATCGAGGCCGCCGTCGACGCCGGTGTCCCCGGCGTCACGGCGACCGCGAAGGACGGCCGCGGCAGCTGGTCCACGACGGCCGGCGTCGGCAACATCAAGACGGACCAGCCGCGGTCGGAGCACGACCGGTACCGCGTCGGCAGCATCACCAAGACCTTCGTGGCCACGGTGCTGCTCCAGCTGGAGGCCGAGGGCAGGCTGTCCCTGGACGACACGGTGGAAAAGTGGCTGCCGGGCGTGGTCGAGGGCAACGGCCACGACGGCGCGCGGATCACCCTCCGGCAGCTCCTCAACCACACCAGCGGCATCTACAGCTACACCTCGGACGACGACTTCGTCCGCAAGTACTTCCTCGCGGACGGCTTCTTCAAGCACCGCTACGACACCCTGACGCCCCGGCAACTGGTGTCGATCGCGACGCGGCACAAGCCGGAGTTCGCGCCCGGTACTTCGTACAGCTACTCCAACACCAACTACATCGTCGCCGGCATGGTGATCGAGAAGGCCACCGGACACTCGTACGGCGACGAGGTGCGCCGGCGCATCATGCAGCCCCTGCATCTCACCGCCACCTCCGTCCCCGGCACCCGGGCCACGGTCCCGCAGCCCAGCAGCCGCGCCTACTCCAAGCTGGCCGAGGACACGACGGGACCGACCTACGACGTCACGGTGCTGAACCCCTCCGGAGCCGGCGCCGCGGGCGGGATGATCTCCGACTCGGCGGACCTGAACCGCTTCTACCGCGCCTTGATGCAGGGCAGGCTGCTCCCGGCCGAGCAGCTGAAGGAGATGAAGACCACCGTGACGGACCCCGACACGAACGACATCCGCTACGGCCTCGGCCTGATGGACGTCAAGCTCAGCTGCGGCGTCCACGTCTGGGGCCACGAGGGCGGCATCCACGGCTCCTCCTCGGTGGCCGTCACAACCGCCGACGGCCGCCACTCCCTCGCCTTCAACTTCAACGGGGACTGGACCGGCGACGCCGCAGCGGTGCTCGAGGGGGAGTACTGCGGCAAGTGAAGCTAGACCCACCTCGAACGGAGTTCGTCGCGCAGGCGCCGGGCGACCTGGCCCATGAGGGCGTCGGCGCCCGGCTGCCGGCCGGCGGCCACCTGTGACTCGGTCAGGGCGGCTATGGCGTAAGTCTGGCCGTCGGCGTGTTCGACGACGCCGACCTCGTGGCGCAGGTTGAGCAGCGTGCCGGTCTTGGAGGACCAGATGGAGGCGTCGGACTCGAAGTCCGGGGCGAGGCGGTTGCGCAGGAGGTTGTTGGCCAGGAAGCCGCGTACCTGTGCCGCGACCTCGGGGTGGATCGCCGGGCGCTCGGCGCCCTCGGTCCACAGGGCCTGGAGGAGGTCGACGAAGGCCCGTGCCGTGCCGGTGTTCGCACGCGAGATGTCGAGTTGCGGCACCCGGTGGCCGCGCCCCGGCGTGCCGGCGTCGATCGCGAGGGCATGCGCGAGGTGGACGTCGGCGGGGTCGAAACGCTCCACCGGGGTGTCCATCAGCTCGCCCATGGTGTGCCGGACGGCGATGCCGCGCAGCCCGAACTCGTGCAGGACCGCCCCGACTTGGGCAGGGGGCGTGAGGGCGAAGAGGGCGTCGGCGGCGTTGCTGTCGCTGATGCAGGTGCTGAGGTAGAGCAGGTCCTCCACGGCGATGTGGGCGGCGTGCCGGAACCGGCTCAGACCGGTCGGACCGGGCGTGGTGACCCGCCCGGGCTCCACCTCGATCACCTTGGCGCCGTCGAGTTCCCCACGCCGGATGCGTTCCAGCGTCGCCAGGGCGAGCGGGATCTTCACGAGGGACGCGGCCGGCAACTCGGTGTCGGGGTCGATCCCGATCTCGTCGCCCGTCGCCAGATCCCGGACGAGGAAGGAGCCGTACAACCCGCCGTCGTGCAGGGCCCGGCGCAGCTCGCCGAGCAGTCTCTCGGTACCGGTGGTCATACGGCCCCCTCCGCGCTCTCCGTGGCGCCGAGGCACCGGGCGATGCCGGGCGCGCAGGCCTGGCGTACGTGCCCGGCATCGACGTCCGTCTCGTCCGCCACCGCGAGCGAGAACCCGCGGGCGAAGCCGGGGCCCAGTTCGCCGACGGGCCGCCAGTGAAGGCGGAGTTCGCGGGCCTGCGGGGCCGAGCACAGCAGCGCGTCGCCGTGGCTGAGCACGTCCGCCGCGGCGGCGGCCACGGCCGGTGCGACGGCCAGCTGGGCCGGGCGCAGCCCGACGGCGTCGCGCAGCCGGGTCAGCCGGTCCCGGACGTGCGGCACGTCGTCCTCCGGCTGCAGCCACACCCGCCGGGGCCGCCGGTCGCGGTCGGCCCGGCCGGGGCGCAGAGTGTCCAGGTAGATCGCCCCGCCGCCGGGCTCGTCCGCGACCGCCAGCCCCAGCGGCACCGTCCAGGCCGCCTCGGCGGGCGCCACCGCGAGCAGCGCCGCGCGCACCTGCCGGGAGGACACGAGGTCGGCCCGCTCGGCCGGACCGGCGGGAAACGGGTCGAGCAGGACGCCCTGCTCGTGTGCGTCGGCGATGAGCCGGGCGAGGGCGCCGGTCGGGCAGACGGCGGGCACGGCGAGCCGCAGCGGCCGGCGCCGGGCCGCCTCCGCCTCGTACTCGAACCGGTCGGCGAGCAGCACGAGTTGCCTCGCCGTCGGCAGCATGTCCCGGCCGAAGGGCGTCAGCGTCACCGCCCGCGAGGACCGGTCAAGGAGCCGCTCGCCCAGGCGTTGTTCCAGCGCGGCGACGCGACGGCTCACCACGGACTGGGCCGTACGGGCCGCCGCGGCGCCCACCGTGAAGCTGCCGTGCTCGCTCACACTGACGAACGCCCGGCATGCCGCGACAAGATCCACGCGCCCTACTATGCCAAAACAGCATGGAGTTGAACGTCCGCGTCTTGGACCTCGGCACCCCGCGGCCCGGAGAGTTGGTCGCGGCCCAGGGGTTCCCCGGGGCCCACGGCCCATTGCCCATCGACGGCCTGGAGGTTCATCCATGACGTATCCGCTTCGCACCCGCCGAGGCGCCGCCTGGGCGGCGGCCGGACTGCTCGCCCTGGCCGCGCTTCCGGCGTGCGGCCAGGAAGCCGCGTCCGGGACCGGCTCATCCGCTAGTGCGGCGAGAGCCGAGTCGCTGACGGCAGCCACGAAGCAACCCACCGGCCCGGAATTCCGTTCCCTGGAGCGGCAGTTCGACGCACGGCTCGGTGTCTACGCCCTGGACACCGGCACGGGCCGCTCGGTCGGCTACCGCGCGGACGACCGGTTCGCGTACGCCTCCACGTTCAAGGCGCTGGCGGCAGGGGCGATCCTCCGGAAGTACGGCACGGACGGCATCGACAAGGTGGTCAAGTACTCCCGCGACGACCTGGTCGAGAACTCGCCCGTGTCCGAGAACTTCGTCGACACCGGCATGACCCTGCGGGGGCTGTGCGCCGCGACCCTCTGGTACAGCGACAACACAGCCGTCAACCTGCTCCTCGACGAACTCGGCGGCCCCGACGGCCTGGAGAAGGTGCTGGAGGAGTTCGGCGACGACGTCACCGAGATGGACCGCTACGAGACGGAGATGAGCGAGGGCACTCCGGGCGACATCCGCGACACGAGTACACCCCGCGCGATGGCGGGAAGCCTGCGCGCCTTCCTCCTCGGCGACGCCCTGAAAAGCGACGAACGCCTGCTCCTCAGGCAGTGGATGACCACGAACATGACCGGCCGCACCCTCATCCGGGCCGGCGTCCCCAAGCCCTGGGACGTCGCCGACAAGAGCGGCACCGCCGGATACGGCGGCCGCAACGACATCGCCGTGATCTGGCCGGACGACGGCGGCAACCCCATCCTCATGACCGTCCTGTCCACCCGCGGCAAGAAGGACGCCGAACGAGACGACGCACTGATCGCAAAGGCCGCCACGGTGGCGGTCGAGGGCCTCGGCCGCTAGGGGCCACGTGTGCATGAGGAGGGGCCCCGGGCATCGGGCCCGGTGGCCCCTCCTCTCCCCTCCTGATGCCGGTCCCGGTCCGTCGTTACCGGGGCAGCACCACGACATACGCGGCCGGATCGCGGTCCGCCGACGCCATCAGCGCCGTGCGGACGACCGTGGCCTGCTGTTCCATCGAGTCCCGGAGCTTCTTCGGCGTGATGTGGACGACGGTGATGCCGAGGCGCTCCAAGTGCTCGCGCTTGCGGGCGTATTCGGACCACAGGGCGTCCTCGTCCTGGCGGGGTGCCCGGGTGTCCAGCTCCACGGCGACCGCCTGCTCGGGCCAGTACGCGTCCAGGCCGCCGAGGTGAGGGCCACCGGGTAGCCGCAGGTCGACGTTCCACACCGGGTCGGGCAGGCCGAACTCGCGGACCATGCGGTACAGCCGGTCCTCCGCGATCGCGCGGCCCTCGGCCAGCAGGGAGTCCACCGCGTCCACGACATGCGGCCGGCTGAGCAGCTTGGCGTTGTTCAACTCCCGGACGACGGAGGCCGGCTCGCAGTGACCGCCGCGTACGGCTTCGGTGAGGAGGCGGCGTACGGCGCCGGCGTCCGCGAGGCCGGAGACCGCGTCGGCGAGGGCGCGGGGGACGGGGGCTACGGGCACGCCGGTGACCTGTTGCGGGGTGGGCAGGGCAGCCGTACGGACGATCCGGGCCGGCCCCGCGGAGCGCAGCCGGCGCAGCCGGGGGACCAGGACGTCGAGCTTCTCCAGGGACAGCAGCGGGGGAGCGGAGGCGAAACCGTGGAGGGTCAGCGCCGCGAGGCCCGTGATCATGGCCTCCGCGTACACGGGTCGGTGCGGGTCGCCCGCGCCGGGCTGGGCCGGCACGCCGGGGGACGACTCGCGTGCCGCGTACATCAGGACCGCGTGCAGCCGCTCCTCGCCGGTCGGCGGGCCCGGGTGGAGCAGGAAGACGCCCGGCAGGATCTGCTGCCAGGGGCCACCGGGCCGGCACTGGTCGTTCGCGTCGGCCGCGGACACGCCGTGCGAGCGGAGCTGGGCCGCGGTCATGACGCGGCGGTGCACCTCGGAGAGGTGGCGGAGGGGGCGGGGGGAGAGCGGGGTGTTGTGGTTCATGACCCGGAGGCTTCCGCGTCCGATCCGCCCCTTAACCGTTGTTACACGCCCGTCGACAAAAGCGGACAACCTGGCACTAAAGGACGGGTGTTCGGATGCCGAGTAGGCACGGAAAACCCCTGGTCCGTTCGGGTTGGACCAGGGGTTACGGCTGCTATTGCCTGAATTCCGTAACGGTCACGGAGGGCCGTGATCGTTGGCCAAAGGTCCCACGAGTCATGGATCAAAGGTCCTACGAGTCATGGATCACCGGCCGTCGGCCGCCGCATCGCACGCCTGCCCCCGCAGCCCCCGCGCCAGATCGTCCCGCGCCTCCAGCACCAGCCGCCGCAGCGCCGGAGCCGCCGACTCGTGCGCCGACAGCCAGACATCCGTGGCCGCCAGGGTCTCCTCGGAGTCCCGCAACCCCGGGAACAGCCCCCGCACCACATCCATCCCGATCTGGATCGACCGCTCGGACCACACCCGCTCGATGGCCGCGAAGTACTTCTCGGCGTACGGCGCGAGCAGCTCCCGCTGCGACGGCTGTCCGAACCCCGCGATCGTCGCCTCGACCAGCGCGTTGGACAGCGCGTCGGACTCGACGACCTGCGCCCACGCCTGCGCCTTGACCGCGGCCGACGGGCGGGCGGCGAGACAGCGGACCTGGTGCCGCTTGCCGGACGCGGTGTCGTCGCGGGCCAGTTCGGCGGCGAGCACCGACTCGTCGGCGACCCCGTGCGCGGCGAGGGGTTCCAGGAACGCCCACCGCAGCTCCTGGTCCACCGCCAGGCCCTCGATCGTCTCCGTGCCCTCCAGCAGCCCCTTCAGCAGCTTCAGGTCGCCCTCGCCCACCGCCACCGTCGCGAAGAACCGCGCCCACGCCAGCTGATGCTCACTGCCCGGCTCGGCACCCCGCAGCTCACGCAACGCGCCCTCGGCCAGCAGCCGTTCGCCGACCGGCCGCCACCCGGGCGCCACATAGTGCACCAGCGCCGAGTTCGCCCAGGCGTGCAGCATCTGGAGCACCCCGATGTCCGACTCGCGCCCCGCGAACCGCAGCACAAGACCGATGAAGTCCCGCGCCGGCAGCAGCGCGTCCCGGGTGAGATTCCACAGCGCCGACCAGCACAGGGCCCGCGCCAACGGATCGGTCATCCCGCCGAGACCGTCCTTCAGCGTGGCCAGCGACGCTTCGTCGAAGCGGATCTTGCAGTACGTCAGGTCGTCGTCGTTGACCAGGACCAGCTCCGGCGCCTGCGCACCCACCAGCTCCGCCACGACCGTACGCGGCCCGTCGACGTCCACCTCGGCGCGCGCGTACCGCTCCAGCGCCCCGCCCTCGGCACGCCGGTACAGCCCCACCGCCACCCGGTGCGGCCGCAGCTCCGGATGCGACTCCGCCGCCTCCTGCAACACCGCCAGCTCGTCGACCCGGCCCTCGGCGTCCAGCAGCACCTGCGGAGTCAGCGAGTTCACCCCGGCCGTCTGCAGCCAGGACCGCGCCCATGTCCCCATGTCACGCCCGCTGGTCTCCTCCAGCACCGACAGCAGATCACCGAGGCGCGTGTTGCCGTACGCGTTCCGCTTGAAGTAGCGCCGTGCGCCCTCCAGGAACGCGTTCTGACCGACGTAGGCGACGAGTTGCTTCAGGACCGAAGCCCCCTTGGCGTACGTGATGCCGTCGAAGTTCAGCTTCGCGTCCTGGAGATCACGGATGTCCGCCGTGATGGGGTGCGTGGAGGGCAGCTGGTCCGCGCGGTACGCCCACGCCTTGCGGCGGTTGGCGAAGGTGATCCAGCCGTCCTGGAAGCGGGTCGCGCCCACCAGGGCGAAGGCGCCCATGAAGTCCGCGAACGACTCCTTCAGCCACAGGTCGTCCCACCACTCCATGGTGACCAGGTCGCCGAACCACATGTGCGCCATCTCGTGCAGTACGACGTTCGCGCGGCCCTCGTACGACGCCCGCGTCACCCTGCCCCGGAAGATGAACTCCTCCCGGAAGGTGACCAGTCCCGGGTTCTCCATCGCACCGAGGTTGTACTCGGGCACGAACGCCTGGTCGTACTTCCCGAACGGGTACGGGTAGTCGAAGTGGTCGTGGAAGAAGTCCAGGCCCTGCTTGGTCACTAGGAACACGTCGTCGGCGTCGAAGTAGGGGGCGAGCCCCTTGCGACACAGGGCGCCGAGGGGGATGTCCATAGTCGTGCCGTCGGTGAAAGTGCGGGAGTACGAGTCCGTGACGTAGTGGTACGGGCCCGCCACCACACACGTGATGTACGTCGAGATCGGCTTCGTCTCCGCGAACCGCCAGATCCCGTCCGTGAGTTCACCGACGCCGTTGCTCCACACCGTCCACTCCTCGGGCGCCCGCACCTCGAAGCGGAACGGGGCCTTGAGGTCCGGCTGCTCGAAATTGGCGAAAACGCGGCGGGAGTCGGCCGGCTCGTACTGCGTGTAGAGGTAGACCTCGCCGTCCTCGGGGTCGACGAAGCGGTGCAGGCCCTCGCCGGTGCGGGAGTAGGCGCACTGGGCGTCGACGACGAGTTCGTTGTCGGCGGCGAGGTCCTCCAGGGTGATCCGCGAGCCGTCGAAGACCTCGCTCGGGTCGAGGTCCTTGCCGTTGAGGGAGAGGGCCGTCACGCTCGGCGCGATCAGGTCCGCGAAGCTGGTCGCGCCGGGCTCGGCGCAGCGGAAGCGGATCGTGGTGACCGAACGGAAGGTGCGCGGCGCCCCGTCCTCGCCGTCCCCGCCACCGATGGCGGAGCGCACATCGAGGGACACGTCGTACCCGTCGACGGACAGCAGGGCGGCCCGCTCCCGGGCCTCGTCGCGGGACAGATTCTCACCGGGCACGGGCGGCACTCCCTCGGGGTCTGTTCAGTATGTGGACGGCACTGATCCTGCCATGTGGCTCTGACCGGCGGCATCAGGGAATGGCCGGGCGAGCAGGGACGTTCTCCAGACGTTCCGCGGAGACCTGCCCGCCTCATGAGGAGAGACATGTCGGACAAGACCCCCGTCGATTTCTGGTTCGACCCGCTGTGCCCCTGGGCCTGGATGACCTCTCGCTGGGTGCTGGAGGTGGAGAAGGTCCGGGACATCGAGGTCCGCTGGCACATCATGAGCCTGGCCGTGCTGAACGAGCCGAAGCTCGACGAGCTGCCCGAGGAGTACCGCGAGCTGCTGGAGACCAAGGCCTGGCAGCCGATCCGGGTGGTGACCGCGGCCTGGCAGAAGCACGGCTCCGAGATACTCGGCCCGCTGTACACCGCGCTCGGCACCCGGATCCACAACGAGGACCAGGGCCCGACCCGGGAGGCCGTCGTCGGCGCCCTCGCCGAGACCGGCCTGCCCGCCGACCTGATCGACTACTTCGACCAGGAGGACTTCGAGTTCGACGCCGAGCTGCGCGCCTCCCACAAGGAGGGCATCGACAAGGTCGGCCAGGACGTAGGCACCCCCGTCATCGCCGTGCCCGGCGCGGACGGCCAACAGCTCGCCTTCTTCGGCCCCGTCGTCACCCCCGCCCCCAAGGGCGAGGAGGCCGCCCGCCTCTGGGACGGCACCCTCGCCGTGGCCTCGGTCCCCGGCTTCTACGAGATCAAGCGCACGCGGACGAAGGGGCCGGACTTCAGCAACCTGTAAGCATCACGACTCACTCGGGGAAGTTCCCCCCGTCGTCCCACTTGAGTTTCCGCTGGAACCGTCTGCAGCCGTCGCGGGCGCACCGGACGTAGGCCTCCGGCGGAAACTCCTTCTTCTGCTGCCGGACGATCTCCTTCTCCGCGTCATTCAGCTCGCGGAACTCCTGGAGCGGGCCGCCACCGCAGTTCGGGCAGCGCCTGAACATCAGGCGGTCCGCCCCGCGGCGCCGACAGCGGCCCGCGCCTGCGCCAGCCGGGCGAGGTGGTCCCGATACCCCCGCGCGTAGTACGCGGCCCGGCCCGCGTCCGGCTCGACGACCTCCGTCGGCTCCGTCCACACGCCCTCGTCCAGCGCGACCCCGTACCGCTCGGCCGCCGCCAGCACCGCGCCCCGCGCGCCCACCTCGCCCTCGACCACCCGCAGCGGCCGGCCCAGCACATCGGCGAGCAGCCGCATCCAGGCGTGGCTGCGGGTACCGCCCCCGCACACCGCGAGCGACCCCGTCAGGCCCGCCGCCTCCAGACAGTGCCGGGCGGCATAACCGATGCCCTCGCAGGTCGCCCGGACCAGGTCGCCACGGGTCGACTCCAGGCTGACGCCCGTGAGTTCGGCGCGCAGGCCGGGCTCGACGAAGGGCGCGCGCTCGCCCGAGGGCGCGAAGTACGGCAGGACGCGGACGCCGTGCGCACCGGGCGGCGTGTCGGTCAGCAGGGCGTCCACCTCCTCATGGGCGACGCCCGTCGTCGACAGCACCCAGTCCAGCGCCGCCGTCCCGACCATCGCCGGCATCGCACGCAGCCAGTGGCCGGGCCGGTCGGTGGAGATGTACAGCCCGGCCGGCTCACCGGTCAGGTCCAGGTCGGTCGTCGCGACGAGGGCGGCCAGGCATGTGCCCACGATCAGCAGACCGTCGCCCGGGGAGGTGACGCCGGCGCCGAGCGCGCTGGCGGGGAGGTCGTACGGGCCGTTCGCGAGCGGAGTCCCGGACGGCAGCCCTTCTCCGCGCGCCTCGGCGGTGGCCAGCGGGTCGCTGATGGGGGCGAGCAGGCCCCGGCGGTGGGTGAGGCCGAGCAGCTCCACCACCCGGTTGTCGTACGACCGCGACCTCGGGTCCAGGAACGGCATCGACGCATCCGACACGTCCGTCGTCGCCCGCGCCGCCCCCGTCAACCGCTGGAACACCATGTCCTTGCAGTACACGGCGGCCTTCGCGGCGTCGAGCGACTTCGGCTCGTGCGCGTCCAGCCAGGCCAGGAGCGGGCCCGGACAGCCGGGGAACATCGCGTTGCCGGTGCGCCGGAACACCGTCTCGAAGGTGCCGTCCGCCTGCCACCGGTCGAGCAGTTCGTGCGCGCGGCCGTCCATCCAGGAGGCGGCGGGGCGGATCGGGCGTCCTGAGTCGTCGACCAGCCATACTCCGTCGCCCTGGCCGGTGAGGCCCGCCAGTTCGATCGGTTCCTCCGGCAGGCGGGCGGTCAGCGCGTCGAGTACGGCGACCACCGCCCCGTACACCTCTTCCATGTCCTGCTCGACGAAACCGCCGTGGAGGGACAGCCGCACCGGCCGTGCCTCGACGGCGAGTTCACGGCCGCCACGGTCGAAGGCCGCGGCCTTGACCATGGACGTGCCCACATCGATCCCGACGTACATAGAGCCCTACCTCCAGTCCTCACCCCAAGGAGTGCGCCAGCGGCTCCCCGCGCACCCACCGTCCGACCTCCCCGGCCGCGATCGCCGCCGCCTTCTCGGCTGTCGCTCGGCTCGCTCCGCCCAAGTGCGGGGTCAGTACGACGCGTTCCGCGAGGCCCAGCAGTCGCGAGCCGGCGGGGAGCGGCTCCCGCTCGTATGTGTCCAGGGCCGCCGCCGACAGCCGTCCGCTCTCCAGCGCGTCGCAGAGGGCGTCCTCGTCGAGGAGGGGGCCGCGGGCCGCGTTCACGACGACCGCGCCGGGTGGGAGGAGCGCGAGTTCGCGGGCGCCGATGAGGCCGCGGGTCTCGGGGGTGAGGCGGGCGTGCAGGGTGATCACCTGGGAGCGGGTGAGCAACTCGTCCAGGGACGACAGCCGCAGTCCGTGGATCTCGCCGTGGACGTAGGGGTCGTAGACCATGACCCGGGCGCCGAAGGCGCAGAGGACGCGGGCCACACGGCTGCCGACCGCCCCGTAGCCGACGAGCCCGACGGGCAGGTCCTCCAGCTCCAGGCCGCTGTGCTCGTACGTGTAGTAGGTCGCCCCTTGCCAACTCCCTTGCCGGGCAAGGAGGTCATGGGCCTGCGGGATGCGGCGCAGGGCCGCCAGCATCAGGCCGACGGTGAACTCGGCGGTGGCGGCGGCGTTGCGGCCGGGTGAGAAACACACCCGTACGTCACGGGACTTGGCCGCTTCCAGGTTGACGTTGACCGGGCCGCCGCGGCAGACGACGACCAGGCGGAGGGAGGGGGAGGCGTCGAGGACGCGCTCGGTGACCGGGGCCATCTGGGTGACCAGCACTTCGCGGTCGTCCGACAGCGCCGCGATGAGATCCTCCTCGGCGTCGCTCGCCTCCGTCACCTCGGCGACCGGGCCGAAGGGTTCCAGGGGCCAGCCGAGGGTCAACTCCCGTACGTCACAGGGGTGGTCGCGGAGTTCCTGGCCCACCGACGACGCGATGAGCGACGGCAGTACGAAGTGATCCCCGGCGGCGAGGACCCGTAGCGTTCCGTTCATCGCGGTGCGTCTCCCATCGGCGTCGAAGACATGACGACCTCGTAGCGGACCTTGTGCTCGTCCAGGTCCCGCAGCGCCTCGGCCGACGCCCCGTCGTCGACGAGGAGCAGATCGAAGCGGGAGAGCGGGGCGACCCGGTGCAGGGCGACCCGGGCGAGCTTGGTGTGGTCGATCAGCAGGACGTTCCGCGCGGCCGAGTCGAGCATCGCCCGCTTCACGGACACGATGTGCTGCTCCTGGTGGTAGGCGTAGCCCCCGTGCACGGCCGACGTGGACGCGAAGCAGACGTCGACGCGGAGCGACTGCGCCGCCTCCACGCAGGACACGCCGAGGAAGGAGGAGTGCAGCGGATCGTAGTCGCCGCCGAGCGCCATCAGGTGGATGCCGCGCTGGTCGGAGAGGAGGTTGATGGCCTCCAGGAAGTTGGTGACGACCGTCAGCGGGGTCACCTCGCCGAGCCGCAGCCGGCGGGCTATCTCCAGGGCGGAGGTGGAGTCGTCGAGCATGATCGCCATGCCCGGCTCTATCGACTTCATCGCATGCGCGGCGACCGCGGCCTTCTCCGCCCGCATGGTCTTCAGCCGGTACTGCACATTCGACTCGAACACCCCGGACGGCTGCGCCGTCACGCCACCTCTGAACTTCCGTACGATCCCCTGCCGTTCGAGCTCGTCCAGATCCCGGTGGATGGTCATCAGGCTGACCCCGAAGCGCTCGGCCAGCTCGGCGGCGGTCGCCGAGCCGTCGGCCAGGACCAGCTCCGCCATGGCGGCCTGACGGGCCGCGGGCCCCTGCTGTGTGTTGCTCATTGCCCGATCCTTCGTCCTGGACGCTCCGGCCGGGTGCTGGGCCAACGGGTCGAGTCGACTCGTTAACAGAGGGTGGAACGGTGGAAGTGGGGCGTCAATCCCTCGCGCAGGTGGAAACCTCGGTGCAGAGTGAGAAGTTCACGGCCAGGTGTGGGAGGTCCGATGGAGTCATGGCTCGGGATCGACCTGGGGACGCAGGGCGTCCGGGCGCTGCTCGTCGCCGCGGACGGCACGGTCCTGGGCAGGGGTACGGCCCCGCTGACCGGTCGGCGCGACGGCGTACGGCACGAGCAGGATCCGGGGGAGTGGTGGGACGCGGTGTGCACGGCGTCCCAGGCCGCCCTGCCCCGGCACGCAGCGGTGCGCGGGGTCGCGGTGTGCGGGACGTCCGGGACGGTACTGCTGACCGACATCTCAGGGGAGCCGATCAGCCCGGCCCTGATGTACGACGACGGGCGGGCAGGGGAGCAGGGAGCCAAGGCCCGGGCGGCGGGGCTGTCGGTGCAGGACACCTGGGCACTGCCGAAGGCACGGTGGCTGGCGGAGACATACGGGCCCGGACGGCTCACCCACCAGCCCGACGTGATCACCGCACGGCTCGTGGGCCGGCGGGTGCCGGCCGACTCCAGTCATGCGCTGAAGACGGCGTACGACGTGGAGCGCGACGCCTGGCCGGACATCCTCGGCCTGCCGGACGGGGCGCTGCCGGACGTCGTACCGCCCGGCACCCGGCTCGGCGAGGTCTGCGTGGCCGCCGCCGAGGCCACCGGCATCCCCGCCGGCACCCCGGTGATCGCCGGGATGACCGACGGCTGCGCGGCCCAGATCGCCTCCGGCGCGCTGCGCGAGGGCTCCTGGAACTCGGTGCTCGGCACGACGCTGGTACTGAAGGGCGCCACCTCGCACCCCGTCCGGGACCCGGCCGGCGTCGTCTACAACCACCGTGCGCCGGACGGGGGGTGGCTGCCGGGCGGGGCGTCCAGCGTCGGCGCGGGCGTGCTCACCGCCGCGTTCTCGGGTGCCGACCCGGCCGCCATGGACGCACAGGCGGCGGCCTTCGAACCGTCCGGCGCGGTGACCTACCCGCTGGCGTCACCCGGCGAACGCTTCCCGTTCCTGGCGCCGGACGCCACCGCCGTCGTCCTCGGCGAACCCAGCTGCGACGCCGACCTGTGGGCCGCGCTGCTCCAGGGCGTCGCCTTCACCGAGCGCCTCTGCCTGGACTACCTGCACCACCTGGGCGCCCCGCTCGACGGCACCCTCACGTTCACCGGTGGCGCCGCCCGCAGCCCGTACTGGAACCAACTGCGCGCCGACGTCCTGGGCCGCACGGCCCGCGTACCGGAACAGACGGAACCGGCCCTGGGCATGGCCGCGTTGGCGGCATACGGCACCGGAGCCGGCACCTCCCTCGCCGACACAGCCGAACGCATGGTCCGCATCCGAACCGTCATCGACCCCCGCCCCGACCGCACAGTCCTCTTCGCCGAACCGTACGCCCGCCTCATCGACGAGTTGGAGGCGCGCGGCTGGCTACCGCCCCAGATCGCGGCCCACGCCCGCGCCCGCCTCACGATGGATACCGCCGAACCATGAGGCCCACCATGGATACCGCCGAACCATGACGCTCACCGTGGATACTCCCGAACCATGAGCACCACCACGACCCTTCTCCTGGCCCGCCACGGCCAGACCGTCTGGCACGCCGAGAACCGGTACGCCGGAGTCAGTGACATCGCCCTGACCGACACGGGCCGCGCCCAGGCCGAGGCGCTGGGCCGGTGGGCGGCGGCGCATCCGGTCGACGCGATCTGGACGTCCCCGCTCTCCCGGGCCGTCGCCACCGCGGAACCCGCCTGCCGCGCCCTGCGCCTCACCCCGCACCGCGAACCCGCCCTGGCCGAATGCGACTTCGGGGTCCTGGAGGGCCGTACGCTTGCGCAGTTCGCCGCCGAGAACCCCCAACGCGCGAAGGCGTTCCGTACCGACCCGGCAGCGAACCCCTTCCCCGAAGCCGAGGACCCGGTGACCGCCGCGGCCCGCGGCACGGCAGCCCTCCGCCGCATCGCCGCAGCCCACCCCGGCGACCGCGTCCTCGTCGTCGCCCACAACACCCTGCTCCGCCTCGTGCTGTGCAGCCTGCTGTCCATCCCACTGAGCGAATACCGCCGCGTCTTCCCGAAACTCCACAACACGGCACTCACCGAACTCCGTATGAACACCGGCGGCTCCGCCGCCCTGATCTCCCTCAATGTGCCGTGCGAGCTCTAACTGCCGTAGCACTATGGCCACATGACGGAGATCGACACCTCGGTGCCGCACTCGGCCCGGATCTGGAACTACTGGCTCGGTGGCCAGGACAACTACCCCGCCGACGAGTTGGCCGGCGACGCCTACACGGCCGTCTTCCCCGGCATCTCCACCATCGCCCGCAGCAGCCGCGCCTTCCTCGGCCGCACCATCCGGTACCTGACCAATGACGCAGGCGTTCGCCAGTTCCTCGACATCGGCTCCGGCCTGCCGACCGTGGACAACACTCACGAGGTCGCCCAGCGCCACGCTCCCGAGTCGAGGATCCTCTACGTCGACCACGACCCGCTGGTCCTCGCACACGCCCGCGCCCTGCTCACGTCCACGCCGGACGGCTCGACGGCATACGAGCACCTCGACCTCCACGACCCGGACCGCATCCTGGCCGCCGCGAACCGCCACCTCGACCTGACCCGCCCCACCGCCCTCATCCTCAGCGGCGTCCTCGGCCACATCCCCGACCACGACCGGCCCCGCGACATGGTCCGTCAGCTGCTGGACGGCCTGCCCTCCGGCAGCTACCTCTCCATCAACGACGGCTCCCGTGGCACCGACCGGGCCTATGAACAGGCCCAGGACACCTACAACGAGTCCGGCGCCGTGCCGTACTTCCTGCGCCCCGTCGACCAGATCGCGGCGTTCTTCGAGGGCTTGGAGCTCGTGGAGCCGGGAGTCGTCTCGGTGCCTCTGTGGCGCCCGGAGACCGAGAACCCGACGCCGATCGGTCAGCACGGGGGGCTGGGCCGCAAGCCCTGAAGTCCCGAAGCCCCGGCATATTCAGAGCCGACCCCGCGAGTCACGTCCTCGCGGGGTCGGCTCCTTCATCCGCCTGCCGAACGTGAACGGTGAGAAGACGATCACGAGGCAGGACGTCTCAGGGATCAGGGGATCAACGCATCAGGGCGTGAGCAGCAGGACGTCCGTGCGGGACTTGGCGGCCTCGTAACGGCGGGCCACGTCCTGCCAGTTGACGACCTGCCACATCGCCTCGATGAAGTCGACCTTCTGGTTCCGGTACTGCAGATAGAAGGCGTGCTCCCAGGCGTCGAAGACGAGGATCGGCGTGGCGCCCTGCCCGACGTTGCCCT
The DNA here is from genome assembly GCF_040656035.1 of Streptomyces sp. NPDC050211. NCBI lineage: Bacteria > Bacillati > Actinomycetota > Actinomycetes > Kitasatosporales > Streptomycetaceae > Streptomyces > Streptomyces sp. NPDC050211. The sequence goes on along the minus strand of NZ_JBFALC010000003.1, from coordinate 350,652 downwards.
GGTGGTCGTAGACCTGCTCCACGATCAGCCGCCCGCTCAGCGGCTCGTACGCCAGCACACCCCAGCCCGAACCCTGCGTCGTCGCGGCGGCCTTGGACAGCTGCGCCTTGAAGCCCGCGAAGGATCCGAAGGACTCGGCGATCGCGTCCGCGAGCTCTCCCACACCGTCCTTCTCCAGCGGCTCGCCACCGCCGTCACCGGTCATGTTCTGCCAGTAAATGCTGTGCAGGATGTGCCCGGAGAGATGAAAGGCCAGGTTCTTCTCCAGCCCGTTGATCGAGCCCCACGATTCCTTGTCCCGCGCCTCCGCCAGCTGCTCCAGCGTGTCGTTGGCGCCCTTCACATAGGCCGCGTGGTGCTTGTCGTGGTGCAGCTCGATGATCTCGGGGCTGATCACGGGGGCGAGCGCGGAGTAGTCGTAGGGCAGTTCCGGGAGTGTGTAGACGGGCATGAAGGGTCCCCTCAGGCTTGTTGCAAGTAGCTTGCAATAACAAGCTAACAGCAAAAAGCCCCCGGGTGGATCACCCGGGGGCTTTGGTGCCGTCGCAGGGGCGTCAGCGCTTGGCGCGCACCCTCTGCCACCCATACCCGGTCCCTGCCAGCACCAGCGTCATCGCGCCCGTCGAGTACAGCTGGACCCGGGTGTCGGGCTCGCGGGCCATCAGGGTGAGGATCGCTGCCATGCCGGCGAGGGCGACCCAGGTGAGGGTGGGGAAGGCCCACATGCGGACGACGAGTTTTTCCGGGCTCTCGCGTTCCAGGCGGTGGCGGAGGCGGAGTTGGGAGGTGGCGATGAAGATCCAGACGACCAGGATGACCGCGCCGATCATGTTCAGAAGCCAGGAGAAGACGTCGTCGGGGCGCCAGTAGCTGAGCAGGACGCAGCCGAAGCCGAAGAGGGAGGAGGTGAGTACGGCGGTCCGGGGCACGCCCGAGGAGACCTTGCCGAGTGCCTTCGGGCCCTGGCCGCGTTCGACGAGCGAGTAGGCGATGCGGGAGGCGCCGTAGATGTTGGCGTTCATCGCCGACAGGAGGGCGACGAGCACCACCACGTTCATGAGTTGGCCCGCGCCGGGGATGCCGAGTTCGTCGAGGGCGGCGACGTACGGGCCCTTCTCGACGACCTCCTTGGAGTCCCAGGGGACCAGGGTGACGATGACGGCCATGGAGCCGATGTAGAAGAGGGCGATGCGCCACATCGCCGTGCGGACCGCGCTCGCCACGCCCCGGACGGGGTTCTCGGACTCGGCCGCGGCGATCGTCACCGTCTCCAGTCCGCCGTAGGCGAAGACGGACGCGAGCAGGCCGATGACCAGGCCCTCGCCGCCGTTGGGGAGGAAGTCGGTGAGGTGGGCGGTGCCGGGGGAGTCCGTGCCGGGCAGGACGCCGGTGATCGCCAGCATGCCAAGGGCCAGGAACAGCGTGATCGCGCCTACCTTCAGCGCGGCGAACCAGAACTCGAACTCGCCGAAGTTCTTCACGGCGGCCAGGTTCGTGCCGCAGAACACCACCATGAAGAGGGCGACCCAAGCCCACTCCGGCGTGCCGGGCAGCCAGCCCGTCATGATCTTCGCCGCGCCGATGCCCTCCAGGCCTACGGCCGTACAGAGCAGAACCCAGAAGGACCAGCCCGCGGTGAAGCCCGCCCAGGGGCCGATCGCGCGCTCGGCGTGCGCGGAGAAGGAGCCCGAGGAGGGGTACGCGGCCGACATCTCGCCCAGCATCCGCATCACCAGCATCACGAGGATGCCGGAGAGGGCGTAGGCGACGACGATCGAGGGTCCCGCGGCGGCGATACCGGCGCCGGAGCCCACGAACAGGCCCGCGCCGATGACACCGCCGAGGGCGATCATGGACAGATGGCGCTGCTTCAGGCCGTGGGAGAGGGAGACGTCCGCGTCGGGCGGCGTCTCGACGGTGGTGCTGGGCATGGGCGCGGCTCGTCCAATGCGTGAGGGGGTGCGACCTCAGGAGTGTAAAGGGGAGGTATCGGTTCCGGATTGGCGAGACCCTACAGTGCCTGCATACGGCCGTATGGGTGACCCACGTGGCCTTACCTCAGTGACCCGTATCACGCCGGGTCACGTGTAACCGGCACTCTTTGTCAGGAGCCCACCACAGCCGCGCTCCGGCCTTTGTCGAGCGGTGACGGTGCTGCGCTCAGGTGCCCTGGGTTAGCGTCACGGTGTCCCGAACCGCCCTGACTCGGAGTCCCCATGAGCACCGCTGCCGTCGCCGCCCCCGCCCGCACCGGGCAGGTCCTCGCCGACCTCCTCCCCGCCTCCCGCGTCCGGGACGCCGCGCTCGTGCTCGGCGGCGCCGCGCTCACCGGCCTCGCCGCCCAGCTCGCCGTGCCGGTGCCCGGCTCCCCGGTGCCGGTGACCGGACAGACCTTCGCCGCGCTGCTGATCGGCACGAGCCTCGGCGCCGGGCGCGGGCTGCTCGCGCTCGTCGTGTACGCGCTGGCCGGCCTTGCCGGTGTGCCGTGGTTCGCGAACGGGGCGTCCGGGGTCTCCGCCTCCTTCGGCTACATCATCGGGATGATGCTGGCGGCCACCGTCGTCGGCGCCCTGGCCCGCCGCGGCGCCGACCGCTCCGTCCTGCGCATGGCGGGCGCGATGCTGCTCGGCGAGGCGATCATCTACGCGATCGGCGTGCCGTATCTCGCCTTCGCCGCCGACATGTCCGCGTCCGCGGCGATCGCGGCCGGCCTCACTCCGTTCCTGATCGGCGACGCCCTCAAGGCGGCTCTGGCGATGGGGCTGCTGCCGACCGCCTGGAAGTTCGTCAACAAGCGCTGAGCTACTGGCTGTTGTGAGTCGACAGCGTGAAACCGGGGTGCGGCAGTGAGCCGCACCCCGGTTTTTTGTGCTCTTTTGTGCCGAGGCTCAGGTCTCGCGCCTCCGCTGCGACCACCACAGCCCGGCCGCGCCGGCCGTGATCAGCGCCGCGCCCGCCGCGCCGAGCGGCAGGACGTCACGTCCGGGACCGGTCTTCGGCAGCTCGTCGCTGCCCGGAGCCACCGGCGCGTTGTCGGTGCCGAGCAGCAGCGGGGTGGCCGGGGCGTCCGGTGACGGGTTCGTCGTGCCGAACGGCACCGGGCCCTGTTGCCAGAATGTCTTGCTTCCGTCGCTGTTCTGCACGGGCAGACAGATCTTTCCGGTTTTCTCTCCGGTCTGGCTCACGTCGTACGTCGCATCGACGTCGTACGACTTGGAATCACCGGCCGCGAGATTGTCGATCGGGCAGGTGTAACCGCTGTTCGAGCCCTCGGGAAGATCGCCCTCCGCAATCGGCGAACACCCCTGGACGTTCTTTACGGTCAGGCCGTCGAAGCCAACGACCCAGAGCCTGATTTTGCCGCTGTCCTTGGTCCCCTCGTTCTTCACCGTGGCGGTCATCGCCGTTTCCTGTGAACTGTTGTCGACCGAGATCTCCTCGGGCAGCAGTGTGGTCAGCTCGACATCCGCCGGCGCCTCGTCAACGGCCTTGCCCCCCTTGCTGCTTCCGGGCCCCTGGTCATCCGCACTGGCGGTGACGGAAAAGATCATCACCGACGAAAGGGATGCCGCAACCAGCGATCCCGCGATGGTCGTCATACGACGAGAACTCATGTTCGTCCCCCTTGCCTGCGCCTGAATTCGCAGTACTTGAAGAGCTACCACAAGATTTCTCCGCACTATGCTGGTACGGCCTGAAGTGTGACCATTGTGTTTCAGACGAGGAGCAGTTGAGGGGGTGCAGCGGATTGCCGGGGAATACGGAAAGCACGGGAAACACGAGGAGCGGCGGGGTTCCTGGGCTATTGGTGACGGGGCGCTACCGATTGGTCGAAAGTATTGGGCAGGGAGGTATGGGGCGGGTGTGGCGAGCCGCCGATGAAATACTCGATCGTCAGGTGGCCGTGAAGGAAATGCGCATCGACGGCCTCGATGCCGAAGACGCGCGTACCCGCCGGGAACGCACCCTGCGCGAGGCCAGGGCCACCGCCCGGATCGACCACCCCAACGTCGTGCGGGTGTATGACGTGGTCGACGAGGGCGAACGCCTGTGGATCGTCATGGAGTTGGTCGCCGGCCGCTCCCTGGAACGGATCATGGCCGAGGACGGGCCGCTCGGACAGCGCGAGGCGGCACGGATCGGACTCGGCCTGGTGGAGGCGCTGCGCCAGGTGCACGCACGTGGCGTGCTGCACCGCGACATCAAACCCGGGAACGTCCTGGTCGAGAGCGGCGGACAGCGCGTCGTCCTCACCGACTTCGGCATCGCCGCCATCCAGGACGCCAAGGCGCTCACCATGGTCGGCATGCTGGTCGGCTCGCCCGACTACATGGCCCCCGAGCGCGTCTCCGGCCGCCCTCAGGGCCCGCCGTCCGACATCTGGTCCCTCGGCGCGACACTCTGCGCGGCGATGGGCGGCCGCTCCCCCTTCTCCCGCGACACCACCCTGGCCACACTGCACGCGGTGTTGTACGAGGAGCCCGAAATCCCCTCCTCCGCAGGCACGTTGGCCACGATCCTGGCTTCCCTTCTGGAGAAGGAGCCGTCGGTACGGCCGGGCCTGGACGACCTGGAGTCCACGCTGCGTTCCGTCGCCGCGGAAGCCGTAGAAGGGGAAGAGCAGGAGGAACCGGCGCCCACGCGCGCGGAACCGGAGCCACAGGACGCCCCACGGCCGCCGGAATCACCCACTCCGGCTCTCATCGAGCACCACCGCATTCCCGCCCCGCGCGACCCCCGGCAGTCGCAACCGGAACCCATCGAGGACGCGAAACCTCCCCAGTCCCAGGTCCACCCCCAGCCGCAACGACCCGTCGACACCCACGACTTCGGCCCCAGCCGCACCTCCATCCCCACTCCCGCATCCGCCTCGACCGAAGCCGCCTCCGAGTTGCGCTCGGAGACCCGCTCCGAGACCCCGTCCGCCAACTCGGCGGCAGGCAGCAGGACCGGTGTCTCCTTCGTACGCGCCGAGGCGGCGACGCAGGCGCACAGTCCGCCGTACGCCGCCCAGCCGGTCGCGATGCCGCCCGGCGAACTCCCGGGCCCCGCCGTCCCGGCCGGCGGCGGCACCGGGCGCGGACGCCGTCGTACGGGCCTGCTGGCCGCCGTGGCAGCGGTCACCGCCGGTGCCGTGATCGCGGTCGTGCTGATGCTGAACTCCGGGTCGCCGGACGACAAGAAGGCGGGAGCGTCCACGCCCTCGAGCGACACTCCCTCGGCCACCGTAGAAGGCACGTCCAGGCCGCAGACCCTGCCGCCGGGCGCCCGGAAAGAGGCGGGCGGATACGCCTGGGTGCCGCCCGAGGGCTGGCGGCGCGATGTGAAGACGGGCTCCGAGGTGCACTACACATCCCCGGACGCCAAGCAGGAACTCGCCACGAAGTCCGCGGTGGCCCGCGGTGACCTGCTGGAGACCTGGCGGCGCTCCGAGCAGAACGCCCAAGAAGGGCAGTACGACACGATCCGCCTGGAGGAGACGACCTTCCGCGGCTACCCGGCGGTCGTCTGGGAGTACGCCTTCACCATCAAGGGCGTCGCCTGGCACGCCGAGCTCCTGGGTTTCACCGTGGAGGGAACGTCGTACCAGGTCAACACGTGGTATCAGCCGGACATCGAGGCGCAGGCGCTGAAGACGTACAAGAAGGTCAAGGACACCTTCACCGTGCTGTAGGCGCCTTCGTCGTGCGGGCCAGCTTCTCCTTCGCGAAGGCGATGGCCAGGACGACCGCGGCGACCAGCAGCGACAGCAGTACCGTCTTGCGTCCGTCGTGCTCGGTGTCGGTGAGCATGTAGCCGAGGACGAACACGATCAGCGCGGCCGTGGCCCAGGTGAGGTACGGGTACAGCCACATCCGGACGACCAGCTTCTCCGGTGCCTCGGCCTGGATGATCTTCCGCATGCGCAGCTGCGAGAAGCAGATGACGAGCCAGACGAACAGCGCCACGGCGCCGGACGAGTTGACCAGGAAGAGGAAGACGGAGTCCGGGAACTTGTAGTTGAAGAAGACCGCGACGAAGCCGAAGACAACGGACGCGATGATCGCCGCGAGCGGCACTCCACGGCTGGTGGTCTTCGCGAAGGCCTTGGGCGCGTCACCGCGCTGACCGAGCGAGTAGGCCATGCGGGAGGCCGTGTAGAGGCCGGAGTTGAGGCAGGACAGCACCGAGGTCAGGACGATGAAGTTCATGATCTGACCGGCGTGCGGGATGTCGAGGGAGTCGAGGGCGGCGACGTAGGAGCCGTCGTCGGCGATCGACTTGCTGTCCCAGGGGAGCAGGGAGACCACGACGAAGATCGAGCCGAGGTAGAAGACGGCGACCCGCCAGATGATGCTGTTGGTGGCCTTGGTGACGGCCTGCTGCGGGTTCTCGGACTCGCCGGCGGCGAGCGTGGCGATCTCGCTTCCCATGAAGGAGAAGACGACGAGCAGCACACCGGTGAGGATCGCGCCCGGCCCGTTCGGCAGGAATCCGCCGTGGTCGGTGAGGTTGCTCAGCCCGGCCTGCTCGCTGTCGACGCCCGGCAGCAGCCCGAACACGGCGAGACCGCCGATGACGATGAACGCGGCGATCGCCACGACCTTGATCCCGGCGAACCAGAACTCGAACTCGCCGTACGACCCGACGGAGACCAGGTTGGTGGCGGTCAGCACCACCATCACGATCAGGGCCCAGGCCCACTGCGGGACGGCGGGTATCCAGCCCTCCAGGATCACCGCACCGGCGGTCGCCTCGACGGCCAGCACCACGACCCAGAAGAACCAGTACAGCCAGCCGATGGAGAACCCGGCCCAGCGCCCGAGCGCCCGGTCGGCGTGCGCCGAGAACGAACCCGAGGTCGGGTTGGCCGCCGACATCTCACCGAGCATCCGCATCACCAGCACCACGAGCGTGCCGACGAGGGCGTACGACAGGAGGATGCCGGGTCCGGCGGTGGCGATACCGGAACTGGAGCCGACGAAGAGTCCGGCTCCGATGACACCGCCGATGGCGATCATCGACAGATGGCGGTTCTTGAGACCTGCCTGGAGGCCGTTACCGGGATCGCCGGTGGGTCCAGGTTCCTTGCTGGCCTTGGAAAGGGTCGGCTGCGAGGTCATGGAGGGGATTTCCTTTGCGCCGGACGAGCAGATTCCCGTGCGAGCGGTGCACGGGGGCGTACGAATCGGTCCAGTGAATCGGAGGTGAATGGATTATTGAACCTTTGATTCCGGATCGTTACTTGAGGTTTTCCTGAGGTTCTGTAGTGTTGCTCACACTTTTCCTGAGTGGGCCCCGAGGCTGCCGCCCGGAAACAGCCGTGTCACACTCTCCCCATGCGCGTGTATCTCGGCTCCGACCATGCGGGCTTCGAACTCAAGAACCACCTCGTCGAGTGGCTCAAGGCGGCCGGCCACGACCCCGTGGACTGCGGCCCCCACATCTACGACGCCCAGGACGACTACCCGCCCTTCTGCCTCCGCGCCGCCGAGCGCACCGCGGCCGACCCCGACTCCCTCGGTATCGTGATCGGCGGCTCCGGCAACGGCGAGCAGATCGCCGCGAACAAGGTCAAGGGCGTCCGTGCGGCCCTCGCCTGGAGCGAGGAGACGGCGTCGCTCGGCCGGCAGCACAACAACGCCAACGTCGTCGCGGTGGGCGCGCGCATGCACACGACGGACGAGGCGACCAAGTTCGTCGAGACCTTCCTCGGCACACCGTTCTCGGGCGACGAGCGCCATGCGCGGCGGATCGAGATGCTGGCGGGGTACGAGACGACGGGGGACCTGCCGCCGATCCCGGCGCACCACCCGCAGCAGTAGAGGTTTTTTCGAGGCCCGCCTGTCAGGAGACCGAGACAGGCGGGTGGGTGGGAAAGGATCGCGGGACTTGCCCGAGGGCCACACAATTCACCGGCTGGCGCTGGACTACGCGGACCGCTTCTCCGGCCGTAGAACCCAAGTCACCAGCCCTCAGGGCAAGTTCTCCGACGCCGCCGCCCTCCTGACCGGCGGAACCCTCCGGACCGCCGACGCCCACGGCAAGCACCTCTTCCTCGGCTTCCGGGACGCCGACTGGATCCACATCCACCTCGGCCTCTTCGGCAAGGTCGGCTTCGGCGACGCCCCCGCACCCCCGCCGACGGACACGGTCCGCCTCCGCCTCGCGAACAGCACGTCGTACGTCGATCTCCGCGGCCCCACGACCTGCGCCCTGATCACGGACGCCGAGAAGGACGCGATACACGCCCGCCTCGGCCCGGACCCCCTGCGCACGGACGCCGACCGGGACGCCGCCTACCGGCGTATCTCCCGCAGCCGCACCACCATCGCCGCGCTCCTCATGGACCAGAAGGTCATCGCCGGCGTCGGCAACGTCTACCGCGCCGAGGTCCTCTTCCGGCAGGGCATCGACCCGTACCGCGAAGGCAAGGACATCACCCCGGCCGAGTGGGACGCGATCTGGACCGACCTCGTCGAGCTGATGCGTGAGGGCGTCCGCAACAACCGCATCGACACCGTCCGCCCGGAGCACACCCCGGAGGCGATGCGCCGCCCGCCCCGCGTCGACGACCACGGCGGCGAGGTCTACGTGTACCGCAGGGCCACCCTGCCCTGCCACATCTGTGGCGGCGAGATCCGCACCGCCGATCTCGCCGCCCGCAACCTCTTCTGGTGCCCCAAGTGCCAGCACTGCCAGCGAAGCTGACCAGACGTCAGAACCCGTGCGGCAGCCAGGGCGCCACGGTCGACGCGAACGCCACCGACGCCTCCGTCAGCGCCCCGTCCCGCAGCTCCCGCACCCGCCCGGCCGCCCCCAGCGCGCCCAGGGTCACGCCGCCGAGGTACGCCGCCCCCAACTCCCGTACGGACAGGGCGAGATCGGCCGCGTCCTCGGTACGCGCGCAGGACGCTCCCTTGGCGTCCCCGGTGAGCCGCCAACGCCCCGCGTTCCAGGGGCAGAACGCGTCCTCGACCTCGAACACCACGTCCACCGGGGCCTGATACGTCCGCGCCTCGAGCGCCGCCCCCACATCCACCAGCCGTACATGCAGCGAGTCCCGCACCTGCAGTGAACACCGCCGGATGTCGGACACCATGTACTGCCACGCCTCGTCCAGCGGCCGCCCGCGCGCACTCAGTGTCGAGGTGAGGTCGATGTCGCACAGGAAGCGCCACAGCGCGGCGTGCGCCGCCGGGTCCACCCCGAAGGCGTCCCGCAGCTGCACCGTGCCCTTGGGCCCGGTGACGTCCCACTCGGGCTTCACATGGAAGCGCGCATACCCGACGACCTCGCCGTCCCGCTCCGCCACCACGCACTGCAGCGCCGACGCACCCTCCCGTTCGCTCTCCGGGTCGAGCAGCCCCACCCGCTCCCACCCCGGCCGCCTGGCCAGCATGCCCGGCCGCAGCGACACCTCGCGCGCGTACAGCGCCTCGCATACGTCGAGCACGTCGGCCGGCGCCGAGTACCGCAGCCGTACGTCATCGGTGCCGGGCGGCACGGACAGCCGTACACGATTCGTGTCGATCTCGACGTTGGCGTGAAATGTCGCGACGCCGTACCCGAACCGCCCGTAGATCTCCGGCTCGGAGGCGGTCAGTACGGCGAGCGGCTCGCCCCAGGAGCGGACGTCGTCCAGCTGCCGCCGCATCATCGACGTCAGCAGCCCGCGCCGCCGGTGGGTGGCGGCCACGCTGACCATGGTGACGCCCGCCGCGGGCACCGAGGCACCGCCGGGCACGGTCAGCCGGAAGGTGAACGCGCCGGCCGTGCCGACGCACTGGTCACCGTCCCAGGCGGCGATCGAACGGTCCGTTTCCGTGAGCGAGTTCCACAGCTCCCGCTCCTCGGCCGACTCCGGGACCCCGCCGAAGGCGCGGATCAGGGAGTCGTAGAAGGTGTTCCACTCGTCCTGTCGCAGCACCCGCAGGTCGGTCTCGGCGTCCGTCGCGCTGTCTGTGCCCATGGCCCATGCCTATCAGGGTGTTGCGGGACGGGCGAGGGAATTTTGCCGGGGCGGGGGCGCGACGGGTTTCTGTGAAGTTCACTGTGAAGTCCAGCCTCGGACGGGGGACAAGTGGGACCTCCCGTGCCAAGCGGCTGGTCGGATGGATAGGGTCCCGAACTAATGGCAGCAGGACGAGAGCGGCGCACGGCCGCCGAGACGTTCACGGCCCGGTTGAAGATGCACGTGCACCGGGTCCGCACCGGCCTGCGCAGAAGTGCCGTCGACTACTTCCGCGGCGACGGCTCGGACTGGATCGCGCTGGCCGGACTGCTGCTCACCATCCCGCTGATCGCGATCACCACGCTCGCCAACTCGGTGTGGTGCTCACCGGCCGCGCTGGTCCTGCCCATCGTCGCGGGCGGGCTGCTGCTGCGCCCCGCCAGCCTGCTCGGCCTCTACGCGGCGGCGGCGACCGCGCTGATCGTGGAGTCGGTGCAGCTCGGGCCGTACACGGAAGGGCCGTCCCGGGTCACGCCGGGTGTGGTGCTGGTGGTCGCCGCCTGCGGGTTCTTCGGGCTGCTGATCGCACAGTTCCGCAGCCGGGTCGGCGTGCCCTGGCGGCGCGGCGGCACGATGCTGTTCGACCTGCGGGAACGTATCCGGGTGCAGAGCAAGTTGCCGAAGCTGCCGGTGACGTGGCACCGCGAGATGGCGCTGCGGCCGGCCGGCGGGCAGTCCTTCTCGGGCGACTTCGTGGTGGCCGCCCGCACGAACGGCGGGCGCACGCTCGAAGTAGTCCTCACCGACGTCTCCGGCAAGGGCATGGACGCGGCATCACGGGCGCTGCTGCTGTCGGGCGCCTTCGGCGGCCTGCTCGGCAGCCTGCCGCCGCACGCCTTCCTCCCCGCCGCCAACGGCTATCTCCTGCGCCAGGACTGGGACGAGGGCTTCGCCACCTCCATCCACCTCGTCCTCGACCTCGACTCCGGCGACTACGAGCTGTACTCCGCCGGGCATCCACCGGGGCTCCAGCTCAGCGCGGGCAGCGGACGCTGGGAGGAGAAGGCTGCCGAGGGACCGTTGCTGGGCGTGTACGACGGTGCCCAGTTCGACCCGGTGAAGGGGTCTTTGCGCCCCGGTGACGTGTTGATGCTGTTCACCGATGGTCTGGTGGAAACGTCCGACCGTGACATCGTCGAGGGCATCGACCGCCTCACCGGCGAGGCCGACCGCTATGTCGCCGGCGGCTTCCACGGCGCGGCCTGGCATCTCATCGAGGCGGTGGCGAAGGACGTCAACGACGACCGGGCGCTGCTGCTGATCTGCCGCGAGGGTCCGACGGCTCAGGCCGCGGCCCGCTGAGGGGTGACTCACACTGGAGGGGTGACTCCAACGCCCTTGACCCTCCCCGAAGTAGAAGCCCTCGCCCGCGCCGCCCACCGAGACCAGACCGACAAGGCCGGACGGCCCTACGCCGAGCACCTGCGGGCCGTCGCCGAGGGCGTAAGCGTGCGGGGCGGGGACGACGAGCAGATCGCGGCGGCCTGGCTGCACGACGCCGTCGAGGACGACAAGCTCTCCGACCAGTGGCTGGACGGGGCCGCGCTGAGCCGTCGTACGAAGGACATCGTGCGCGCGGTCACCAAACGGGCCGGGGAACCCCCAGAGGCGTACGCCGCACGCATTCTCACCACCCCGGGCGCCCTGCTGGTCAAGGAGGCCGACCTGGCACACAACGCGAACCCGGCGCGCCTCGCCGCACTCGACGCGCCCACCCGCACACGACTGACCGAGAAGTACGCACGGATGCGCGCGCTTCTCGGTCTGAAGGGTGAATCGAGCGGTGGATAGTGCCTAGGCGCGTGCCTTCTCGCGTTCGCGGGCCAGCTCGGCCGCGTCCCGTTTGAACGCCCACTCCATCTTCGGCTCCATCGCGAAGCGGAACACCCGTCGCACCGGCGCCGTGCAGAGGAGCGTCACGACGGCCGCCGCGAGGACGGTCACGATGATCTCGCCGAGCGGGCGGTGCAGCCAGGCGTGGTCGAACCAGCCCTGGTAGTCGCCGGCCTTGACCAGGAATCCGTGCAGCAGATAGCCGTACAGCGTGCCCGCGCCGAGCGCCGTGAACCACATGTGGCGGCGCGGCACCCAGGCGAAGAAGCAGGCGGTCAGCAGCGTCGAGCAGCCGAACGTCGCCAGCACCATCACCGGCCCGGTCCACCAGGGAGCGCCCAGGTTCTGCGCGGCGTCACGGTGGTAGAACCACGCGGTGTTCATCCGCGGCACGGCCCACCAGCCGACCATCAGCGCCGCCGCGAACACCGGCACGGACGCGATCCGCACCGAACGCCGGCGCACCAGCTGGAAGTGCTCGGGCTTCATGCACAGACCCAGCACGAAGTACGGCAGGAACTGCAACACCCGCTGCAGATCGAGGTCGTTGCCGATCTCCGGGGTCACCGACGCCAGCATGGCGATGGCGAGCGCGAGCGGCAGCGGCCACCGCACCAGCTTCCAGATCGGCGTCGTCATCCGCCAGATGAACAGCGCGCACAGGAACCAGGTGAGATACCAGGGGTCGAGCAGACTGACCTCCTGGCCAGGATCGTCGGCGACGACACGCTTGAAGAGCGGATAGGCCGTCTCGAAGAGGATGTACGGCACCGCCACACCGGTGATCAATCGCTTCAGCCGGTCCGGGCGCATGTCGAAACTGCGCGAGAAAAAGCCGGAGATGACGATGAAGGCCGGCATGTGGAACGAGTACACGACCGAGTACACGGCCTCCAGGATCCGGCTGTCCGCCTTGAGCGGTTCCCAGGAGTGGCCGATCGCCACCAGCACGATCGCCAGATACTTGGCGTTGTCGAAGAAAGCGTCGCGCTGCTGTTTCTGCTGTCTCTGCGGTGCTCCCGAACTCGGGGCTCCCGACGTCGGCGACTGCGCCGGGGGGAGCGGCGCTCGGGTGTGACCGCTGGTGGAGGGCGTGGCGGCGTGGAACATCTGAGGCACCCTAGCGTTGCCTGTGGGCTCTCGTAAAACCCCGACGTCATTCCCGCTTTTCCGCCGCGACCACCTGTGTTTGCCGGAAGTTGGCATGGCGGATGGAGTGACGGTGAACACACTGGGTCACTTGCGCCGAGCGACGGAATGTCCGCTTCCGTTGCCTTTGCGTGCAACAAATCGAATTCCCTGCGAACGGGTTGTGTGGACACCGAAACGAACCGGCCGAATTCCTTGCGCAGTTGACCGGCGAATTGTGTCGCAAGCTGTGACAGAGATATGAGTTCGTACGGACAGATCCGGACTTGTCGGATACGGGTGTGGCAGACGATACGTCACGGGCCGCATACCGGGGCCCCGTTGGTGGCACGATGGTTCTGGCGGGGGTGCGCGGGGCGGCATCCCAGGCCGGGAGAGCGGATCCGACCGAGGGTGTGATCAGTTGTGGCCATTTCACTGTCAGTGGTGCTGCTATTGGCGATCATCCTGGTGGTGATGATCCGGGCAGGGAACATCAAGGCCGGCCCCGCGGTCGTCGCGGTCCTCTTCGGCTTCTTCCTCGCCTCGACGGGTATGGCCGACGACATCCAGCGCTTCCTCGACTCGATAGCCCAGACGATCAACGAGATCCAGTTCTGACCGGACCCGTGACATGCAGAAGGGCCCGGTTCCGAAGAACCGGGCCCTCATGGAGCGGGCGACGGGAATCGAACCCGCGTAGCTAGTTTGGAAGACTAGGGCTCTACCATTGAGCTACGCCCGCACAGCACGCGCCGCAGGTCAGGTGACCGCGGCACTGCAGGCATCGTAGCGGGTCGTGCCCCCTCACCGCACACCCCATAATTGCGGCAGCCGCACTGCCTGCGGGCATGTACCCTACGTGTCGCACCAGCACGGGGTGTGGCGCAGCTTGGTAGCGCGTCCGCTTTGGGAGCGGAAGGCCGTGGGTTCAAATCCCGCCACCCCGACCACGTACGGATCTCCTCGCATGATCGCCTTTGGGGGCGTCCGGCGGCTACGGCTACTATGCAAGCTGCGCGTCCGTGTGTCTCGGCAGTGAAGATCACTGAAGTCCTCCGGGCGGCGAAATCCGCCGGGCCAGTCTGGCTCCGGCAGAAACCAAGAAGTCAGCCACAAGGAGACCGAACCGTGAAGAGCGCCGTGGAGACCCTGAACCCGACCCGGGTTCGGCTCACTGTCGAGGTGCCCTTCGAGGAGCTCAAGGACAGCCTCGACGCGGCGTACAAGAAGATCAACCAGCAGGTCACGGTGAAGGGCTTCCGCAAGGGCAAGATCCCGGCCCGCGTCATCGACCAGCGGTTCGGCCGCGGTGCGGTGCTGGAGGAGGCCGTCAACGACGCGCTGCCCAAGTTCTACACCGAGGCGGTCAACGAGGCCGAGATCGACGTCCTGGGCCAGCCCGAGGTCGACATCACCGAGCTGAAGGACGGCGAGACGCTGAACTTCACCGCCGAGGTCGACATCCGCCCGGCCCTGGAGATCCCGGACTTCTCCGGCATCGAGGTCGAGGTCGACGCCGTCGAGGTGACGGACGACGACATCGCGGAGTCGGTCGAGCAGCTCCGCGAGCGCTTCGCCTCCACCTCCCCGGTCGAGCGTGCCGCCGAGGACGGCGACGTCGTCACCCTCGACCTGGAGGCCAAGGTCGAGGGCGAGATCCTCGAGGACGGCGTGGCGAGCGGTGTCTCCTACACCATCGGCTCCGGCGAGCTCCTCGACGGCATCGACGACGCCGTGAAGGGCCTGGAGGCCGGTGGCGAGGCCACCTTCACCTCCGAGCTCAAGGGCGGCTCCGCGGCCGGCAAGGAGGCCGAGGTCACCGTCAAGGTCTCCCAGGTCGCCGCGCGCGAGCTCCCCGAGCTGGACGACGACTTCGCGCAGCTCGCCTCCGAGTTCGACACCCTCGAGGAGCTCAGGGCCGACAGCCGCAAGCGCCTCGAGAACATGAAGCAGTACGACCAGGCCACGCAGGCCCAGGAGCGCGTCCTGGAGAAGCTGCTCGAGCTGGTCGAGGTGCCCGTCCCCGAGAAGCTGCTCGAGGACGAGATCAACACCCGTAAGCACAACCTCGAGCACCACCAGCTCGGCCAGATGGGCCTCGACCTCGCGAAGTACCTGGAGATCCAGGGCAAGACCGAGGAAGAGTTCGAGACCGAGACCCGCGAAGCCGCGGTCAAGGGCATCAAGACCCAGTTCGTGCTCGACGAGCTCGTCAAGCAGGAGAAGCTCAACGTCAACCAGGAGGAGCTCACCGAGCACCTCATGCGCCGCGCCGCTTCCTCCGGCATGTCCCCCGACCAGTTCGCCCAGGCCGTCGTCGAGGGCGGCCAGGTCCCCCTCCTGGTCGGCGAGGTCGCCCGCGGCAAGGCCCTGGCCGTCGTCGTCGAGAAGGCCACCGTCAAGGACACCAACGGCGAGATCATCGACCTCGACGACGAGGACGAGGACGAGCAGGCCACAGAGACGGTCGAGCTCGCGGAGGGCGCCGCCGAGGAGAAGACCGAGGGCTGAGCCCACGGCGCTTGGCAGGTCGTAGGGAGGGCTCCTGGGTGGTTGTGAAACCCGGGGGCCCTTCTGTCATGCGGCCGGACAGCCAACCCAGGGGCGCGGGGAACTGCGCGAGCAACCACGACGCACCCGCAGCTGCCCACGTACCCGCACAATCACGGCGAGTAGCCACCGCCCAGCCCGCCGCAGGCTCTACGCCCCCGGCGAACACCCCTCTCTCCGGGATTCCCCGAAGGGACCAGCGCGTTAGGGTCCATGAATACGGGGCCCAGAACTCGGCCAAACCGCCGGAGGCCCCCGCAGGGATACGTGAGACGGCCCGGCGCCGTCGTTTAGACGAGCAGGTGGATACGTGACGAATCTGATGCCTACAGCCGCCGGCGAGCCTTCCTTCGGTGGCCTCGGCGACCAGGTCTACAACCGGCTGCTCAACGAGCGGATCATCTTCCTCGGCCAGCCGGTCGACGACGACATCGCGAACAAGATCACCGCGCAGCTGCTGCTCCTTGCCGCTGACCCGGACAAGGACATCAACCTCTACATCAACAGCCCCGGCGGCTCGATCACGGCCGGCATGGCGATCTACGACACCATGCAGTTCATCAAGAACGACGTGGTGACGATTGCGATGGGCCTCGCCGCCTCGATGGGCCAGTTCCTTCTCAGCGCGGGTACCCCGGGCAAGCGCTTCGCGCTCCCGAACGCCGAGATCCTGATCCACCAGCCCTCCGCGGGCCTCGCCGGCTCGGCCTCGGACATCAAGATCCACGCCGAGCGGCTGCTGCACACCAAGAAGCGCATGGCGGAGCTGACGTCCTTCCACACCGGCCAGACGATCGAGCAGATCACCCGCGACTCCGACCGCGACCGGTGGTTCGACGCCGACGAGGCCAAGGAGTACGGCCTGATCGACGATGTCATCACGCACGCCGCGAGCTTGCCGGGCGGCGGCGGCACCGGGGCCTGAGGCCCCCGCGCAGCCCCCAGCCGACCGCCTCAGCCTTCTAGGAGACAGACAGTGAACGACTTCCCCGGCCGCGGCATGTACGACCGCGCACGCGCCGAGAGCACGGTGCCCGTCGCCGAGTCCCGGTACGTCATCCCCCGCTTCGTCGAGCGCACCTCGCAGGGCGTCCGCGAGTACGACCCGTACGCGAAGCTCTTCGAGGAGCGCGTGATCTTCCTCGGCGTGCAGATCGACGACGCCTCCGCCAACGACGTCATGGCGCAGCTGCTGTGCCTGGAGTCGATGGACCCCGACCGGGACATCTCGGTCTACATCAACAGCCCCGGTGGTTCCTTCACGGCGCTGACTGCGATCTACGACACGATGCAGTTCGTGAAGCCGGACGTCCAGACGGTCTGCATGGGCCAGGCGGCCTCCGCCGCGGCCGTCCTGCTCGCGGCCGGCTCGCCCGGCAAGCGCATGGCGCTGCCGAACGCCCGCATCCTGATCCACCAGCCGTACAGCGAGACGGGCCGCGGTCAGGTCTCCGACCTGGAGATCGCCGCCAACGAGATCCTCCGGATGCGCGCGCAGCTGGAGGAGATGCTGGCCAAGCACTCCACCACGCCGATCGAGAGGATCCGCGAGGACATCGAGCGCGACAAGATCCTCACGGCCGAGGACGCGCTGTCGTACGGCCTGATCGATCAGATCATCTCGACCCGGAAGATTAACAACGAATCGGTCCGCTGACGCGGAAGGCTGTATCGTCTGCCGCTCCTTGGCACGGTTCGGCACTGTGCACGACAAAGCGCGCGTGGAAGTGAACCGTGCCAAGGGGGGCCCGAACGAGGGCCCCGGCAAGGTACCGTCGGACATAAGGCAGCACCAGGAGCCGCTGGACCTAGGCGTCTCCCAGGCGAAGGGGAAGCACACCGTGGCACGCATCGGTGACGGCGGCGATCTGCTCAAGTGCTCGTTCTGCGGCAAGAGCCAGAAGCAGGTCAAGAAGCTCATCGCAGGCCCCGGTGTGTACATCTGCGACGAGTGCATCGATCTCTGCAACGAGATCATCGAGGAAGAACTCGCGGAGACCAGCGAGGTGCGCTGGGAGGAACTCCCCAAACCGCGCGAGATCTACGAGTTCCTCGAGGGCTATGTGGTCGGCCAGGAGGCCGCCAAGAAGGCGCTCTCCGTCGCGGTGTACAACCACTACAAGCGGGTCCAGGCCGGTGAGAACGGCGGCGCCCAAAGCCGCGAGGACGCCATCGAGTTGGCGAAGTCCAACATCCTGCTCCTCGGCCCCACGGGCTCCGGCAAGACCCTGCTGGCCCAGACCCTCGCGCGCATGCTCAACGTCCCGTTCGCCATCGCAGACGCGACGGCGCTGACGGAGGCCGGGTACGTCGGCGAGGACGTCGAGAACATCCTGCTGAAGCTCATCCAGGCGGCCGACTACGACGTCAAGAAGGCCGAGACCGGGATCATCTACATCGACGAGATCGACAAGGTGGCCCGCAAGAGCGAGAACCCGTCGATCACCCGGGATGTGAGCGGCGAGGGCGTCCAGCAGGCGCTGCTGAAGATCCTCGAAGGCACGACGGCCTCGGTGCCTCCACAGGGTGGGCGCAAGCACCCCCACCAGGAGTTCATCCAGATCGACACGACGAACGTCCTGTTCATCGTAGGCGGCGCCTTCGCCGGACTGGAGAAGATCATCGAGTCCCGGGCCGGCGCGAAGGGCATCGGCTTCGGCGCGACGATCCGCTCGAAGCGGGAGCTGCAGTCCAAGGACCAGTTCGAGGACGTCATGCCGGAGGACCTGGTCAAGTTCGGCATGATCCCCGAGTTCATCGGCCGCCTCCCCGTCATCACGAGCGTCCACAACCTGGACCGCGAGGCCCTGCTCCAGATCCTGATCGAGCCGCGCAACGCGCTCGTGAAGCAGTACGAGCGCCTCTTCGAACTCGACGGCGTGGAACTCGACTTCGAACGCGAGGCCCTCGAAGCCATCGCCGACCAGGCCATCCTCCGCCAGACCGGCGCCCGCGGCCTGCGCGCCATCATGGAGGAAGTCCTCCAGGGCGTGATGTACGAGATCCCCTCCCGCAAGGACGTCGCTCGCGTCGTCATCACCGCCGAGGTCGTCCACTCGAACGTCAACCCGACCCTGATCCCGCGGGACGCGCGAGGGCGGGGCTCGGGCGAGCAGAAGTCGGCGTAGCAGCCGTACGCACACGGCAAGGGGCCCCGGTCAGCCGACCGGGGCCCCTTCGCGCTCGACGGGTGTGCGAGGCGTCAGGCCTTGACGCGGATCTCCTCGCGGAGCTTGCTGGTGAGGTCGGCGGCGACGTCCTTCGTCATGTCCTTGGCGGCGTCACCGGGGGAGACCATGGCCATCGTGCTGTAGTCGGCCCAGGCACAGAACCAGTCTGTCTTCGCCTTCTGCGTGGCCAGGTTGGTGCCCTTGGCCGCCTGGCACTTCATCACCGCACCGTCGATCTCGACCTCTTCGGGCTCGCCGACCATCTCGGTCTTCGGGGCCGCGGTGCTGCCCGAGGACGAGGAGTTGTCCTGGGACTCCTTCTTGATCAGCGCGAAGAACTCGTCCAGGGACTTCTCGGGATCGGCGATCTCACCGTAGGCGCCGATGTAGGTGATGCCCTTGGCCGTCGCGATTTCGCTGGGGTCGGGGGCGGTGGAGGGGTCGCTGGGGTCGTAGTCGCTCAGGTCGGCCGTCGAGTAGATGCCGGAGACCGCGGTGCCGTTCTTGACGCCGCTCTTCGTCAGGTCCTCCGCCGTGTCCGTGCCGGAGCCCTCGGAGTCCTTGGTGAACAGCTTGTACTCGCTGAGCACCGTCTCCGGCGTCGTCAGCTTGTGCGCGCCGTCGTCCTCGATGCCGCCCGCGCCGGCGCCGCCGCCGATCAGGAAGTACGCACCGACACCGATCGCCGCCACGACGGCCACCGCGCCGATGATGATGCCCGTCTTCTTCCCGCCGCCGCCCGGAGCCGGCGGCTGGGGGGCGCCGTACGGGGCCTGGCCGTACGGAGGCTGCTGGCCGTAGGGAGGGGTCTGGGGCGGGACGCCCTGCGGGGGCTGCTGGGGGTAGCCGTAACCGGGCTGGGCGGGCGGAGCCTGCTGGGGGTAGCCATAGCCGGGCTGGGGGGCCTGCGGCTGCTGGCCGTACGGACCCGGCTGGCCGTACGGTCCGGGCTGCTGGGGCTGCCCGCCGTACGGGCCCGGCTGGTTGTAGCTCATTTCTGGGTTCCCCTCCAGATGCTTATGTGTTCCCGACATCCTGGCGCAGGCACAGGGGGCGCACGGCATCGGGGGGCGCAGTGTTACAGAACAAACGCGTTTCGGGACACGCCCGCGACACCTCTAAACTGAGCGGGTGACCGAGAACGCTCAGCAGCAGCCATCAGCGCCCGACACCGAACTGCCGACCCAGTACGCGCCGGCCGATGTAGAAGGGCCGCTGTACGAGCGCTGGGTGGAGCGGGGTTACTTCGAGGCCGATGAGAAGAGTGACAAGCCTCCGTACACCATCGTCATTCCGCCGCCCAACGTCACCGGCTCGCTCCACCTCGGGCACGCCTTCGAGCACACCCTCATCGACGCGCTGACCCGTCGTAAGCGCATGCAGGGGTACGAGACCCTGTGGCAGCCCGGCATGGACCACGCGGGCATCGCGACGCAGAACGTCGTCGAGCGCGAGCTGGGCAAGGAGGGCAAGTCCCGGCACGACCTGGGCCGTGAGGCCTTCGTCGAGCGGGTCTGGCAGTGGAAGGGCGAGTCCGGCGGGCAGATCAGCGGTCAGATGCGGCGGCTCGGTGACGGTGTCGCCTGGTCGCGTGAGCGCTTCACCATGGACGAGGGCCTGTCCCAGGCCGTTCAGACCATCTTCAAGCGGCTCTACGACGACGAGCTGATCTACCGCGCCGAGCGCATCATCAACTGGTGCCCCCGGTGTCTGACCGCCATCTCCGACATCGAGGTCGAATACCAGGACGACGACGGCGAGTTGGTCTCCATGAAGTACGGGGACGGGGACGAGACGATCGTCGTCGCCACCACCCGTGCCGAGACCATGCTCGGCGACACGGCCGTCGCCGTTCACCCCGAGGACGAGCGGTACAAGCACCTCGTCGGCAAGCTCATCAGGCTGCCGCTGACCGACCGTTCCATCCCGGTCGTCGCCGACGAGCACGTCGACCCCGAGTTCGGCACGGGTGCCGTCAAGGTCACCCCGGCCCACGACCCGAACGACTTCGAGATCGGCCAGCGGCACGACCTGCCCGCCATCACGATCATGGACGAGCACGCCGTCATCACCGCCCACGGCCCCTTCCAGGGCCAGGACCGGCTGGAGGCCCGCTCGGCCATCGTCGCCGCGCTGCGCGCCGAAGGGCGGATCGTCGCCGAGAAGCGGCCGTACGTCCACTCCGTCGGCCACTGCTCACGCTGCAAGACCACCATCGAGCCGCGCCTGTCGATGCAGTGGTGGGTCAAGGTCGGCCCGCTGGCGAAGGCCGCCGGTGACGCGGTCCGCGACGGGCGTGTCAAGATCCATCCGCAGGAGATGGAGAAGCGGTACTTCGACTGGGTCGACAACCTCCACGACTGGTGTATTTCGCGGCAGTTGTGGTGGGGTCACCGGATCCCGGTCTGGTACGGGCCGAACGGCGAGGTCGTCTGCGTCGGCCCCGACGACGAGACCCCGACCGGCGAGGGCTGGCACCAGGACACCGACGTCCTCGACACCTGGTTCTCCTCCGGCCTGTGGCCCTTCTCGACCCTCGGCTGGCCCGAACAGACCGAGTCGCTCGCGAAGTTCTACCCGAACTCCGTCCTGGTCACCGGCTACGACATCCTCTTCTTCTGGGTCGCCCGGATGATGATGTTCGGCCTGTACGCGATGGACGGCACCCCGCCGTTCCACACCATCGCCCTGCACGGCATGGTCCGCGACCAGTTCGGCAAGAAGATGTCGAAGTCCTTCGGCAACGCGGTCAACCCGCTGGACTGGATGGACAAGTACGGCAGCGACGCCCTGCGCTTCACCCTGGCCCGCGGTGCCAACCCCGGTACCGACGTCCCGATCGGCGAGGACTGGGTCCAGGGCTCCCGCAACTTCGCCAACAAGATCTGGAACGCGACGCGCTTCGCGCTGATGAACGGCGCGACGGTGGAAGGCCCGCTGCCGTCTCCGGAGCAGATGTCGGCGACGGACCGCTGGATTCTGTCCCGCCTCAACTCCGTCGTCGCCGAAGTCGACGCGCTGTACGAGGACTTCCAGTTCGCGAAGCTCTCCGACGCGCTGTTCCACTTCGCGTGGGACGAGGTCTTCGACTGGTACGTCGAGCTGTCCAAGACCACGTTCAACGCGGGCGGCGAGCCGGCGGAGGTCAGCAAGCGCGTCCTGGGCGAAGTCCTCGACGTCACGCTCAAGCTGCTGCACCCGGTCGTTCCCTTCGTCACGGAGACGCTGTGGACGACGCTGACGGGCGGCGAGTCGCTCGTGATCGCGGACTGGCCGAAGGACAGCGGCTTCCGTGACGCGGCCGCGGAGCAGGAGATCGGGGCGCTGCAGCAGCTCGTCACGGAGGTCCGCCGCTTCCGCAACGACCAGGGTCTCCAGCCGGGCCAGCGCGTCCCGGCCCGCCTGACCCTGGACGGCACGGGGCTCGCCCCGCACGAGCCGGCCATCCGCCAGCTGGGGCGCCTGCAGCCGGAGGGCGAGGGCTTCTCGGCGACGGCGACGCTGCCGGTCGCGGGGGCGACGGTCGCACTGGACCTCTCGGGCGCGATCGACGTGGCCGCGGAGCGCAAGCGCCTGGCCAAGGACCTGGCCGCCGCGGAGAAGGACAAGGCCCAGTCCACCGCCAAGCTCGGCAACGAGGGGTTCCTCGCGAAGGCGCCGGACCACGTCGTGGAGAAGATCCGCACGCGGCTCGCCAAGGCGGACGAGGACATCGCGCGGATCAAGGCGCAGCTGGACAGGCTGCCGCCCGCGTAAGGGTTTCTACGTTGCCCAAGGCCCCCGGAGCTTGTCGGTTCCGGGGGCTTTTGGTTGCCGTCGGGGCGAGTCGCTCGCCCGCGCTGCGGGGTGCCGCCTGCGCCCACCCGTGCCGCCCCAGCGGCACGACTGCCCGCAGGCTGGGTACGTAGACTGACCCCGTGAGTGAAAGCGACCCGTTCGACGAGATCGTCGCCGCCGAGACAGACCGCGACCCCGACCTCGCGGTCATCGAGGCCGGCAGCCGCACCCTGCGTACCCAGGGCGGCCCGCCGGAGGCCACCGTGCCGGTGCGCCCCGAGGACCCCGAGGTCGACAAGGCCCTCCGTGAGGTCGAGGGGGAGCTGGCGACCCGTTGGGGCGAGACCAAGCTGGAGCCGTCGGTCGCCAGGATCGCCGCACTCATGGACGTCCTGGGCGAGCCGCAGCGCGCGTACCCCTCGATCCACATCACCGGCACCAACGGCAAGACCTCCACCGCCCGCATGATCGAGGCCCTGCTCGGCGCGTTCGAGTTGCGCACCGGCAGGTACACGAGCCCGCATGTGCAGTCGATCACCGAGCGGATCAGCCTGGACGGTGCGCCGATCTCCGCCGAGCGGTTCATCGAGACGTACCAGGACATCAAGCCGTACATCGAGATGGTGGACGCCCAGCAGGAGTTCCGCCTGTCGTTCTTCGAGGTGCTGACGGGCATGGCGTACTCCGCCTTCGCGGACGCGCCCGTCGATGTGGCCGTCGTCGAGGTCGGTATGGGCGGCTCCTGGGACGCCACCAATGTGATCGACGGTGATGTCGCCGTCGTCACTCCGATCGACCTCGATCACACCGACCGGCTCGGCGAGACGCCAGCCGCGATCGCCGGGGAGAAGTCCGGGATCGTCAAGCAGGACGCGACGGTCATCCTGGCGCAGCAGCCTGTCGAGGCGGCGCAGGTGATGCTGAAGAAGGCGGTCGAGGTCGACGCCACGGTGGCTCGCGAGGGGCTGGAGTTCGGGGTGGTCGCGCGGCAGGTGGCCGTCGGCGGGCAGTTGGTCACCCTGCGCGGGCTCGGCGGTGAGTACCCCGAGGTGTATCTGCCGCTGCACGGCCCCTACCAGGCGCACAACGCGGCCGTGGCGCTCGCCGCCGTCGAGGCGTTCTTCGGCGTCGGCGCGCAGCGTTCCGACCCGCTCGACATCGACCACGTCCGCAAGGCGTTCGCCTCCGTCGCCTCGCCGGGACGGATGGAAGTCGTACGGCGTTCCCCGACCGTCGTCCTGGACGCGGCCCACAATCCGGCGGGCGCCCGCGCAACCGCCGAGGCGATCGGGGAGGCCTTCGACTTCAGCCGGCTGATCGGGGTGGTCGGGGCCAGCGAGGACAAGAACGTACGGGGGCTGCTGGAGGCCTTCGAGCCGATCTTCGCCGAGGTCGTCGTGACGCAGAACTCCAGCCATCGCGCGATGGACGCCGACGCACTGGCCGCGATCGCCGTCGAGGTGTTCGGGGACGACCGGGTGCAGGTCGAGCCGCGGCTGCCGGACGCCCTGGAGGCCGCGATCACGCTGGCCGAGGAGGAGGGCGAGTTCGCCGGTGGCGGTGTGCTCGTCACCGGTTCCGTCATCACCGTCGGCGAGGCCCGGCTGCTGCTGGGGAAGGGCTGAATCCACGCATGCGTACGCTCTGTTCCTCGACCCTGATCGGCGAGCTGTTCATCATCGGCTTCGCTGGTCTGGTCGCGATGAAGGACGACGATCTGTCCATGACCACGGTGTGGACGGTCAGCGGTATCGCGATGTTCCTGTGCCTGGTGCTGTGCGGCCTGGTGACCCGGCCCGGCGGCGTCGCCCTCGGCTGGGCCCTGCAGCTCGCCCTCATCGCCTCCGGCTTCATCGTGCCGAGCATGTTCTTCCTGGGGGCGATCTTCGCGGCGCTGTGGTGGGCGTCGGTGCACTACGGCCGGAAGATCGACGAGGCGAAGGCCAGATTCGCGGCAGCCCAGGCGGATCAGCCTGACGCTGCGTAACAAGCACCAGGTTGCGCCCCGTATGCTCAGACCACCCCGCACAACCTTTGATTCAAAGGAGCTCGCTCGTGACCCAGCGCACCCTCGTCCTCCTCAAGCCCGACGCCGTACGTCGTGGCTTGACCGGCGAGATCATCGGCCGTATCGAGCGCAAGGCCGGCTGGCGGATCACCGCGCTGGAGCTGCGCACGCTGGACCAGGAGACCCTGGAGCAGCACTACGGCGAGCACAAGGGCAAGCCCTTCTACGAGCCGCTGGTGGAGTTCATGGCCTCGGGCCCGGTCGTGGCCATGATCGTCGAGGGTGAGCGGGTCATCGAGGGACTGCGCGCCCTGGCCGGTCCGACCGACCCGATCGCCGCCGCTCCCGGCTCCATCCGCGGTGACTACGGCGTGATCGTCCGGGAGAACCTGATCCACGCCTCCGACTCCGAGGAGTCCGCGGAGCGCGAGGTGAAGATCTTCTTCCCGGGCCGCGGCTGACCGTAGGCCCATGCGTCACCGAGCCTTCATCTGAGAGGCCGTCAGTTCCCTCGTGTCACCCTGCTTGACCTGGGACGGCTGGCTATTTCCGGCCGTCCCCCGGCATATGCGTGCCGATCGGGGGAACGAGAGCCCCCGATGGACCGTCTGAGGCAGCGAGGCGGCTCATCATCTGCTGACAATGGCGAAGACCCTCGCGCAGTGTTCGGGAAGGCGCGTCTACGATGGAAGCCTTCACGTCACAGCACCCACTTCGCCGACCTGAAAAGCCCTCAAAAGCTCTGTGGGAAGGCCAGACGAATCCTGATGGGGAACTCAATGTCGTTCATCGGCCGTGACATGGCTGTCGACCTCGGGACCGCCAACACGCTGGTGTACGTCAGGGGTCGCGGGATCGTACTCAACGAGCCGTCCGTGGTCGCGATCAACACCAATACCGGTGGCATTCTCGCGGTCGGCGCCGAAGCGAAGAAGATGATCGGGCGCACGCCCGGCAACATCGTTGCCGTACGTCCGCTGAAGGACGGCGTGATCGCCGACTTCGAGATCACCGAGCGAATGCTCCGCTACTTCATTCTGAAGATCCACAAGCGGCGGTATCTGGCTCGTCCGCGGGTCGTCGTCTGTGTGCCCTCGGGCATCACGGGCGTCGAGCGCCGTGCCGTCATCGAGGCGTCGTCCCAGGCCGGCGCCCGCCAGGTGCACATCATCGAGGAGCCCATGGCGGCGGCCATCGGCTCCGGCCTGCCGGTCCACGAGGCCACGGGCAACATGGTGGTGGACATCGGCGGCGGCACCACGGAGGTCGCGGTCATCTCCCTCGGCGGCATCGTCACCGCCCAGTCCATCCGCGTCGCCGGCGACGAGCTGGACAACGCGATCATCCAGCACATCAAGAAGGAGTACTCGCTCCTGCTGGGTGAGCGGACGGCCGAGCAGATCAAGATCACGATCGGTTCCGCGTACGACCTCGATGCTGACGAACACACCGAAATCCGCGGCCGGGACCTGGTTTCCGGGCTGCCCAAGACCGTCGTCATCTCGGCCGGTGAAGTGCGCAAGGCGATCGAGGAGCCGGTCAACGCCATCGTCGACGCCGTGAAGACGACCCTCGACAAATGCCCGCCGGAGCTGTCCGGCGACATCATGGACCGCGGAATCGTGCTCACCGGCGGCGGTGCTCTGCTGCGCGGCCTGGACGAGCGGCTGCGCCGGGAGACCGGGATGCCGATCCATATCGCCGAGGATCCGCTGGACAGCGTGGCGCTCGGTTCCGGTAAGTGTGTCGAGGAGTTCGAGGCGTTGCAGCAGGTGCTCGACGCCCAGCCCCGCAGATGACGTAACTCTTCGATTCCGCCGTACGAGACGATCTCTTCTTGTACGGCGGATCGTTGATATAGAGACATAAGCTCACCCATAAACGCTTCTCTTCAACACCTGCACATTCCTAGAGGGAAGGCACGGCCGCCGCACGTGAGGGACACGAAAGAGAGCCGGCTGCTTCTGGTGCTGCTGATCGCCATCGCGTTCGCACTGATCACGGTGGACATCCGCGGCGGGGAGGACTCACCGGTCGACGGTGCGCGCCAGGGAGCGGCAGCCGTGTTCGGCCCGATCGAGGACGGGGTGTCCAGCGCGGTCGACCCGGTCGGCAACGCCGTCTCCGCGATCCGTGACTCCGGCGAGCGGCACGACCGGCTCGCCGCCCTGGAGCAGGAGAACGCGGCCCTCAAGGCGAAGCTCGGCAGCGACGACCGCAACCGCAGTCGGCTGGCCCAGCTCGACAAGATGCTGAAGGTCGCGGGCAAGGGCCAGTACGGCATCAAGGGCGCGGAGGTCATCGCGATAGGGGCGGCCCAGGGCTTCTCCTGGACCATCACCATCAACGCGGGCGCCAACGACGGCATCAAGCGCGATATGACCGTCCTCAACGGCGACGGCTTGGTCGGCCGGGTGACGACCGTCGGCCCCAACACGGCCACCGTGCTGCTCGCCAGCGACCCCGACTTCACCGTCGGCACCCGGATGGAAGCCAGCGACGAGCTCGGCTTCGCCTCCGGACAGGGCGACCGTCCGCTGCGCGTGGAGCTCCTCAACGGCAAGGCCGAGGTGAAGAAGGGCGACCGGCTGGTCACCTTCGGCTCGCAGGCCGACAAGCCGTTCGTGCCCGGCGTCCCGGTCGGCGTGGTCTCCCGCGTCGACCCCTCCGGCGGCGACCTGACCCGCACGCTGTACGTCACGCCGTATGTCAGCTTCACCAAGCTCGACGTCGTCGGCGTGGTCGTCGAGACCCCGAAGCAGGATCCGCGCGACACGGTGCTGCCGGACAAGCCGCAGCCCAAACCCACGCCTACCGTGACGGTGACGGTCACGCCGTCCGCCGAAGCGCCCCTCGACGGCCAGTACGAGCAAGAGCAGTAGGAGCTGAGTCATGCGCGTCAACCGGATCCTGCTCTCCTCCTCGCTCGTCGTCGTCGCCCTGGTGCTCCAGGTGAGCGTCCTCGCCCGCCTCCACCTCCCGGGCGCCGTCCCCGACCTGCTGCTGCTTACCGTCCTGGGCCTGGCCCTGGTGTACGGCCATGTCGGCGGCGCCCTCGTCGGCTTCGGCGCCGGTCTCCTCGCCGACCTCGCCCCGCCCGCCGACCACGCCGCCGGCCGCTACGCGCTGGTGCTGTGCGTCATCGGCTATCTCGCCGGGCTCGTCAAACCGGAGAACGGCCGGCTGAAGTCGGCCACCGGCCCCATGGTCGTGGTCGCCGCAGCCGCCATCGGCTCCACCCTCCTGTACGCCGGAGTCGGCGCCCTCGTCGGCGACACCGCCGCCCGCCATGTCGGCCTCGGCAGCCTGCTGTTCACGGCCGCGCTGTACGACCTGCTGCTCGCCCCCTTCGTCGTCCCCGGGATCATGGCGCTGGCCCGGCGCGCGGAGAACGATCCGCTCGCCGACACCACGTCGGCCGCCAAGTCCGCCGACATCTCCACCGGCTGGCTCTCCTCCGGCACCGGCCTGCGGATCGGCGGCCAGCGAGGCGGCCTCAAGGTGAAGGCGGCCCGCGCACGGGTGGCCCGCGCCGGACGCATCAAGGGGGTCAAGCGGCTGTGATCCCCAGGGAGTTGGTGGCAGCGCCCACAGGTCCGTCGGATATGAAGACGTCGCACACGCTCTGAGAGGGGGAGCCAGCAGTGACCAACATCCCGGAGACCGGCCGGACGCCACGCGTGCAGATCCGGCTCGTCGTCATCCAGATCCTTGTCCTCTCCCTGCTCGGCACCCTCGGCGGACGCCTGTGGTACCTGCAGATCCGCGAGGGCGACGAGTACGCCAAGGAGGCGTCCGGCAACCACGTCCAGCAGGTCGTCCAGCCCGCCGTACGCGGCTCGATCCTGGACGCACGCGGAGTCGCCCTCGCGGACAACGAGACACGGCTCGTGGTGTCCGCCTCGCGCACCGAACTGCTGAAGATGAAGGACGACGGCAAGGCCGTCCTCACCAAGCTCGCGGGCGTCTTGGGCATGAAGCCCAAGGAGGTCATGGACAAGGTCCGGCTGTGCGACGCGAAGACGCCGCAGCCCTGCTGGAACGGCTCGCCGTACCAGCCGATCCCGGTCACCGACGAGGCCACGCCCCGCCAGGCCCTGCAGATCCGTGAGCGCACCGAGGACTTCCCCGGCATCACCGCCGAGCCGCAGGCCGTACGCCGGTACACCAGCCCCGGCGCCGCCAACGCCGCGCAGGTCCTCGGCTATCTCTCCCCGGTCACCGACGAGGAGATCACCAAGGCGCAGGACACCGACTCGCCCTATCTGCGCTCCGACCAGGTCGGCCGCTCGGGCCTGGAGCGCGCGTACGACAAGGAGCTGCGCGGCAAGGCCGGCGTCACCCGCTACGAGGTCGACAACCTCGGCCGCGTCATCGGCCAGGCCGAGGCCGACGAGGCCCAGCCCGGCGACAACCTCGTCACCAGCATCGACGCCCGGGTCCAGCGGGTCGCCGAGTACGAGCTGAACGAGGCGATGAAGAAGGCCCGCGACGTGTTCGACGACAACACCGGCGAGAACTACAAGGCGGACTCCGGTGCCGTCATCGTGATGGAGGCCAAGACCGGCCGCCTCGTCGCCATGGCGTCCAACCCGACGTACGACCCGAACGCCTGGGTGGGCGGTATCTCCGCCAAGGACTACACGCGGCTCACCGGCAAGTCCTCCAACTACCCGCTGCTGAACCGGGCCATACAGGGTCAGGCCGCGCCCGGCTCGATCTTCAAGGTGGTCTCCACGGCCGCCGCGGTCGAGGCCGGCTACCCGTTCGACGGCAACTACGACTGCTCCAGCTCCTACTCCGTCGGCGGCCAGGTCTTCAAGAACTTCGAATCGCAGAGCTACGGCCCGATCGGCCTCGGCCGGGCCCTGGAGGTCTCCTGCGACACCGTCTTCTACCGGCTCGCGCACAGCGAGTGGCAGAAGGACGGCGGCATCAACCCCAAGAAGGGCGAGCCCAAGGACTACTTCTACAAGGCCGCCCACCAGTTCGGCCTCGGCAAGGAGACCGGCATCGACCTGCCCAACGAGGTCACCGGCCGCGTCCCGGACCGCCAGTGGAAGCAGTCGTACTGGGAGGCCAACAAGGACGCCTGGTGCAAGACGGGGAAGAAGAACGGCAGTTACGTCGAGAAGATCTCGTACGAGAACTGCCTCGAGGGCAACAAGATGCGCGCCGGTGACGAGATCAACTACTCCATCGGCCAGGGCGACACCCTCGTGACCCCGATCCAGATGGCCACCATCTACGGGGCCATCGCCAACGGCGGCACCCTGTACGACCCGACCGTCGGCAAGGCGATCATCAGCGCCGACGGCAAGACCGTCTCGCCGATCAAGCCCAGCGCGCACGGCAAGCTGCCCGTCAGCCGGAAGACGCTCGCCGAGATGAACGAGGCCCTGGCCGGCGTCGCCACCCGCGGTACCGCTGCCTGGCGGTTCGGCGGCTGGCCGCAGGACAAGATCCCGATGCACGCCAAGACCGGTACCGCCGAGGTCTACGGCAAGCAGACGACGTCGTGGTTCGCGACGTACACCAAGGACTACACGGTCGTCATGACGATCTCCCAGGGTGGTACGGGTTCCGGCGCCTCGGGTCCGGCCGTCCGCAACATCTACGACGCGCTGTACGGCGTCTCCGACGACGGCCAGATCAACCCGAAGAACGCGCTGCTGCCGACGCCGCAGAAGAGCCTGCCGAAGATCAAGACGGACGGTTCGATCACCGCGCCCAAGGTCAAGGGGGACCCGGCGAAGGAGCAGCAGGCCAGCCAGAAGGGGGAGGCCGAGCCCGACGAGACCCAGCAGGCGGCGACCGTGCAGACGCCGGCCACGGGCAACCGTGACACCCGCAGGAGGCAGCGGCGTCTCAGGAGGCGCACATGACCGGCAACAGCTTCTCCGTCTCCGGGTACGGGCCCAAGCGCGCGGGCTGGACCCGGCTGTTCGCCCGTGACTCCCTCGCCCGCCGGCTCGACTGGCCGATACTGCTGTCGGCCATCGCGCTGTCGCTGATCGGCGCGGCCCTCGTCTACTCGGCGACCCGCAACCGCACCGAGATCAACGAGGGCGACCCGTACTACTTCCTGGTCCGGCATCTGCTCAACACCGGCATCGGCTTCGCCCTGATGATCGGCACGGTCTGGCTCGGCCACCGCACCCTGCGCGGGGCCGTGCCGATCCTGTACGGCCTCTCGGTGTTCCTGGTGCTGCTGGTGCTCACGCCGCTCGGCGCGACCATCAACGGCGCCCACGCCTGGCTCGTCCTCGGCGCCGGATTCTCGCTCCAGCCCTCGGAGTTCGTGAAGGTCACGATCATCCTCGGCATGGCGATGCTGCTGGCGGCACGGGTGGACGCGGGCGACAAGCAGTACCCGGACCATCGCACGGTCTTGCAGGCCCTCGGCCTGGCCACCGTGCCGATACTGATCGTGCTGCTCATGCCCGACCTCGGCTCGGTCATGGTCATGGTGATCATCGTGCTGGGCGTGCTGCTGGCCTCCGGCGCCTCCAACCGCTGGGTCTTCGGGCTGCTCGGCGTCGGTGTCGCGGGCGCGATCGCGGTCTGGCAGCTGGGGGTGCTGGACGAGTACCAGATCAATCGCTTCGCCGCCTTCGCCAACCCGGAGCTGGACCCGGCGGGCGTCGGCTACAACACCAACCAGGCCCGTATCGCGATCGGTTCGGGCGGACTGACGGGCTCGGGCCTGTTCAACGGCTCGCAGACCACCGGCCAGTTCGTGCCGGAGCAGCAGACCGACTTCGTGTTCACGGTCGCGGGGGAGGAGTTGGGCTTCCTCGGCGGCGGCCTGATCATCGTGCTGCTGGGCGTGGTGCTGTGGCGCGCGTGCCGGATCGCCCGTGAGACGACCGAGCTGTACGGCACGATCGTCGCCGCCGGGATCATCGCCTGGTTCGCCTTCCAGTCCTTCGAGAACATCGGGATGACGCTCGGGATCATGCCGGTGGCGGGACTGCCGCTGCCGTTCGTGTCGTACGGCGGTTCATCCATGTTCGCGGTGTGGGTGGCAGTGGGACTGTTGCAGTCGATTCGGGTGCAACGGCCCATGTCGGCGTAAGTCATTCAACCTCCCGGAACCCTGGCGTTCATTCGTGATTCACCTCCTGTAGGCACTGTCATCTGATCCCGACTGCCACTAGATTCGGTCCATGGCGGACACGAAGCGCGAAATCGAGCGCAAGTATGAATCCG
Organism: Streptomyces sp. NPDC050211; assembly: GCF_040656035.1. NCBI lineage: Bacteria > Bacillati > Actinomycetota > Actinomycetes > Kitasatosporales > Streptomycetaceae > Streptomyces > Streptomyces sp. NPDC050211. Next base: position 318,977 of record NZ_JBFALC010000003.1, on the reverse strand, counting down.
ACGAGAGTGGTCTGCCCGACCTCACCGGCGTCGCCGGAGTCGCGGCCGTCATGGACAAAGGTGTCGCCGAACTCGACGCCACCTACTACGACACGGTCGACACCCGCCTCGCGGCGGCCTCGATCACCCTGCGTCGCAGGACCGGCGGCTCGGACGCCGGCTGGCATCTGAAGTTCCCGGTCGGCCCCGGGGTCCGTGACGAAATCCAGGCCCCCCTCTCCGACACCCTGCCGCGCACCTTCGCCGGGCTCGTCCGCTCCCGCGTCCGGGACGCCGAGCTGGTCCCCGTCGTCCGGCTCCGCTCCGCCCGCGACGTACGCGACCTCCTGGACGCCGACGGCCGGCTGCTCGCCGAGGTCAGCGTCGACGCCGTACGCGCCGAGCGGCTCACCGAGGGCGGCGGCACCGCCCAGTGGACCGAGATCGAGGTGGAACTCGCCGACGGCGGCGACCCGGCCTTCCTCGACAAGGTGGAGAAACGACTCCGCAAAGCGGGCGTACGACCGTCCGCCTCGCCCTCCAAGCTGGCGCGCGCTCTGGCCGACACGGCCCCCAAGAAGAAGCGGCGCAAGGAGAAGCAGGCCCCCGCGACCGCCGCGCCCCGGACCGCCGGGGACCATGTGCTGGCCTATCTGCGGGCCCAGCGGGACGCGATCGTCGAGCTCGACCCGGCCGTCCGGCGCGATGTGTACGACTCCGTGCACCGCCTGCGCGTCGCCACCCGCCGGATGCGCAGCGCCTTCAGGTCGTACGGCAAAGTCCTCGACCGCACCGTCACCGACCCGATCGGCGACGAGCTGAAATGGCTCGCCGGCGAGCTGGGCGTCGACCGCGACCAGGAGGTGCTGACCGAGCGCCTCACCGCCGCACTGGACGAACTGCCCAGGACCCTGCTGTCCGGCCCCGTCCGGACCCGGCTGCGCACCTGGTCGCACGCCCGGCGCGGCGGCTCCCGGCGGCGGCTGATCGCCGTACTGGACGGGAAGCGGTACCTCGCACTGCTGGAAACCCTCGACGCCCTGATCGCCGACCCGCCCCTGCTGGCAGCGGCGGCCGGCAGTCCGGAGAAGGTGATCGGGAAGGCCGTACGCAAGGACTTCTCGAGGGTGTCCGAGCTGATCGAGGAGGGCCTCGCTCTGCCGTCGGGCCATGACCGCGATGTCCCGCTGCACGAGGCGCGGAAAGAGGCGAAGCGGACCCGCTACTCGGCCGAGTCCGCGGTCCCGGCCCTCGGCGATCCGGCCGCCGCCCTGCTGAACTCGATGAAGTCCCTGCAGAACCTGCTCGGCGACCACCAGGACAGCGTGATGGCCCGGGAGGCGCTGCGGGAGCTGGCGCAGCAGGCGCACGCGGCGGGGGAGAGCGCCTTCACCTACGGGCTGCTGTACGGACGTGAGGAGCAGCGCGCCGCCGCGGACGAGGCGGAGCTGCCCGGACTCTGGGCCGAGATCAAGGCCCGGACGGACAGCTGGGTGGGCGGGGGAGGTCGTCGGCCGCGTTAGGCTGGATGGTCACCCCCGTCAGTACCGTCCAGCCCACGAAGGTTCGCGAGATGCCCTCCGAAGTCGCTGCGGCCGCAGAATCCGTGTTCCCGCAGCTCGAAGCTCTGCTCCCACATGTGCAGAAGCCGATCCAGTACGTCGGCGGAGAGCTCAACTCCACGGTCAAGCCGTGGGAGTCGTGCGACGTCCGCTGGGCCCTGATGTACCCCGACGCGTACGAGGTCGGGCTGCCCAACCAGGGCGTCATGATCCTCTACGAGGTCCTGAACGAACAGCAGGGCGTCCTCGCCGAGCGCACCTACAGCGTCTGGCCGGACCTGGAGGCGCTGATGCGGGAGCACGACGTCCCGCAGTTCACGGTGGACAGCCACCGGCCGGTGAAGGCCTTCGACGTCTTCGGCCTCTCCTTCTCCACGGAGCTCGGCTACACGAACATGCTCACCGCCCTGGACCTGGCGGGCATCCCGCTGGAGTCGAAGGACCGCGGCCTGGACGACCCGATCGTCCTGGCCGGTGGCCACGCCGCCTTCAACCCCGAGCCGATCGCCGACTTCATCGACGCGGCGATCATCGGCGACGGCGAGCAGGCCGTGCTCGACATGACGCGGATCATCCGCGAGTGGAAGGCGGAGGGGCGTCCCGGCGGCCGCGAGGAGGTCCTCTTCCGCCTCGCGAAGACGGGCGGGGTGTACATCCCGGCCTTCTACGACGTCGAGTACCTCCCCGACGGCCGCATCGCCCGCGTCGTCCCCAACAAGTCGGGTGTCCCGTGGCGTGTGTCCAAGCACACGGTGATGGACCTGGACGAGTGGCCGTACCCCAAGCAGCCCCTCGTCCCGCTCGCGGAGACCGTCCACGAGCGCATGTCGGTGGAGATCTTCCGCGGCTGCACCCGAGGCTGCCGCTTCTGCCAGGCGGGCATGATCACCCGCCCGGTCCGTGAGCGCTCGATCACGGGCATCGGCGAGATGGTGGAGAAGGGCCTGAAGGCGACCGGCTTCGAGGAGGTCGGCCTGCTGTCCCTGTCCTCCGCGGACCACTCGGAGATCGGCGACATCGCGAAGGGCCTCGCGGACCGCTACGAGGAGGACAAGATCGGCTTGTCCCTCCCGTCGACCCGTGTCGATGCCTTCAACGTCGACCTGGCGAACGAGCTGACGCGCAACGGCCGCCGCTCCGGCCTCACCTTCGCCCCCGAGGGCGGATCGGAGCGCCTGCGCAAGGTCATCAACAAGATGGTCTCGGAAGAGGACCTGATCCGGACGGTGGCGACGGCGTACGGCAACGGCTGGCGTCAGGTGAAGCTGTACTTCATGTGCGGCCTGCCGACGGAGACGGACGACGACGTCCTCCAGATCGCCGACATGGCGATGAACGTGATCCAGAAGGGCCGCGAGGTCTCGGGCCAGAACGACATCCGCTGCACGGTCTCGATCGGCGGCTTCGTCCCCAAGCCCCACACCCCCTTCCAGTGGGCCCCCCAGCTCTCCGCCGAGGAGACGGACGCCCGCCTGGAGAAGCTCCGCGACAAGATCCGCGGCGACAAGAAATACGGCCGCTCGATCGGCTTCCGCTACCACGACGGCAAGCCGGGCATCGTGGAGGGCTTGTTGTCCCGCGGCGACCGCCGTATCGGCGCGGTCATCCGCGCGGTCTACGAAGACGGCGGCCGCTTCGACGGCTGGCGCGAACACTTCTCCTACGACCGCTGGATGCAGTCCGCCGACAAGGCGCTGGCCCCCTTCGGCGTCGACGTCGACTGGTACACCACCCGCGAACGCACCTACGAGGAAGTCCTCCCCTGGGACCACCTGGACTCGGGGCTCGACAAGGACTGGCTCTGGGAGGACTGGCAGGACGCCCTCGACGAGACGGAGGTCGAGGACTGCCGGTGGACGCCGTGCTTCGATTGCGGGGTGTGTCCGCAGATGGACACGTCCATTCAAATCGGGCCTACGGGGAAGAAGTTGCTCCCGCTGACGGTGAAGAAGTAGGTATGCCCACCGTTTGAGGGGCGCGGTCAGACCTGTGCCAGGCCTCCGTCGGCGAACCAGTCGACGCCGTTGACGAAGCTGGAGGCGTCCGAGGCCAGGAAGGTCGCCACGGCGGCGATCTCGTCCGGGCGGGCGATTCTGCCGAGCGGAATGGCCGAGGCGAGCTGGTGGTCCGGGCCTACGGCGCCGAGCAGGCCCGGGGTCTCGGTCGGGCCGGGGCTCAACACGTTGACCCGGAACTTCCGTTCCTGCGCGCTGCGCGCCCAGCTGCGCACCAGGTTGCGCAGCGCTGCCTTCGATGCGCCGTAGATTTCCATGCCCGGTGCGGGGCGGAGGCCGTCGGTCGATCCTGTCACCATGATCGAGGCGCCGTCCGACAGCAGGGGCAGCGCCTTCTGGACGGTGAAGATCGTGCCCTTCACGTTCGTGCCGAAGGTGGCGTCGAGGGCTTCCTCGGTGATCTCACCGAGACGCTGAGGGACGGTGCTGCCGGCGTTGGCGACCAGCACGTCGATGCGGCCCGCCTCCTCGCGTACGACCGAGTAGAGGGCATCGAGGTCCGCCTGCACCGAAACGTCGGTCCTCACACCGGTGGCCGCCGGCCCGATCTCAGCGACGGCCGCGTCGAGCGGCTCCTGACGGCGACCGGCCAGGAACACCCGTGCCCCCTCCGCGGCGAACCGCCTGGCGATGGCAAGCCCAATGCCGCTGCTGGCTCCGGTGACCACCGCCACCTTGCCTGCGAGTACTTCCGTCATCACGCGCCCGCCTCTCAATTCTTGACTGGTTCGTCCATAACGCTAGACCGTTATGGACGAACCAGTCAAGAATGGGTAGGCTGCCTCCATGGCACGGCCCAGGAAGTTCGACGAGCAGCAGGTACTGGACACTGCCCGGGAGCTGTTCTGGTCGGGCGGTTACGCCGCCACGCGCATGGAAGACATCGCCGAGGCAACGGGGCTCGGCAAAGGCAGCCTGTACGGCGCGTTCGGCGGGAAGCAGGAACTGTTCCACCGCGTGTTCGACGATTACTGCGGCTCCGTCGTCGATGCGGTGAGCCGGCAGTTGAGCGGCAGCGACGCGGACGCCTACGCGCGGCTGTCCGCCCACGTGTACGCGGTGGCCGCGGCGACTGCCGCGGACACCGCCCGCCGCGGATGTCTGCTCGCCAAGGGCACCGCCGAACTGGCCGAACACGACGAGACGGTGGCCAAGCGGGCGCACGCGGCCATCGAGGCGCTGCAGACGCTGCTGGAGCGCGACATCGCGGCCTGTCAGCGCAATGGCGACATCGCCGCCGACGCGGATCCGGGAAAGCTGGCCGCGCTGGTGCTCGCCGTACTGCGGGGCATTGAAGCGCTGGGCAAGGCCGGAGCGAGCGAGCAGACGCTGACCGATATAGCCTGCACGGCCCTTGCGGTACTGCCCCGCCCCGCTGACTGAGCTCGTCGGTGACGGGCGGGCGGACTGCTCGGCCGTTTAGAGGCCCGCGCGGGTGAAGGTCACGTGGGTGACTCCGGTGGGCGAGGAGGCGGACTCGATCTTGTAGTCCTGCTCGGTGGCCTCCAGTCCGTCCCAGAGGCGGACGCCTCGGCCGAGCAGGATCGGGGTCACCACGACGTGCATGTGGTCGATGAGGCCGGCGGCGAGGAAGTCGCGGATCACGGTGGGGCCGCCGCCGATGCGTACGTCCTGACCGTCCGCGGCCTCGCGGGCCGTCTCGAGTGCCTTTGCGGGCGAAGTGTCGAGGAAGTGGAAGGTCGTGCCGCCCTCCATCTCGATCGACGGGCGCGGGTGATGGGTGAGGATGAACGTCGGTGTGTGGAACGGCGGGTTGGGCCCCCACCACCCCTTCCAGTCCGGGTCCTCGTGCCATCCGGGGTAGCCGAACTTGCCGGCGCCCATGATCTCGGCGCCGACCCCGGGCTCGAACTGCCGCGCGAAGGCGTCGTCGAGGCCGCGGGTTCCGCCGGGCCGGCCGGTCATGTTGTGCCAGAACCCGGTGGTGAACATCCACTCGTGCAGCCTTTCGCCGGCGTGGCCGAACGGTGCGTCATGGCTCTGACCGTCACCGGTGCCGAAGCCGTCGAGGGAGATGGAGAAGTTGTGGACACGGGCGAGCGACATGGCTGGTGCTCCCTTGCGTCAGCTTTCGTTGTGTCAGCTTTCGGTGTGTCAGCTCTTCATGAAGCGATGATGGCCGTCCCGGTGCCATGACGTCTAATGTCATTTATTCCCAGGTCTCATAGATAAACTTAATCCATGCTGAACCTGACGCATCTCAAGGTGCTGGAGGCGGTCGCCCGTCATGGATCGGTGACCGAGGCGGCGAAGGAGCTGCACTACTCCCAGCCGTCGGTCAGCCACCACTTGGGGCGGCTGGAAGCAGCCACCGGAGCCAGGCTCATCCAACGAGCGGGCCGCGGTATCCGGCTCACCCCCGAAGGCGAACTCCTCGCCCAACGGGCGACAGAGATACTGGGACGCGTCGACGCCGCGTCTGTCGAGCTGGCCGCCCGCGTGGGGCTTCGCGCCGGACGGGTACGGCTCGCCGGTTTCCAGACCGTCCTCAGCACGCTCGTACCGAAGGCCGCCGCCGAACTGTCCCGGTCGTACCCGGGAATCGAGCTGAACCTCGTCGATGCCCACCCCGTCGAGGGCCTGCAGATGCTGCGTTCCGGAAACGTCGACATCGCCTTGATCTTCCGGCACGCCGACACTCCGCTGGAAGAGGAGGGAATCCGGCTCACCCACCTGCGGGACGACCCCCTCTACCTCATCAGCGACCAACCCCATCCGCGTCTCGAAGACCACCGTGACTCCGCCTGGGTCGGCGGCTGCGAACGCTGCCGAGCCGCCACGGTCACGGCATGCGAACGCGCCGGCTTCTCCCCACGCATCGCCTACTCCTGCGACGACACGGTCGTCACCCAGGCACTGGTGGCCGCCGGGATGGGTGTCGCCATACTCAACGGACTCGCGTTGCAGGCTCACCGGGCGCCGGGCATCCACACCACACAGCTCACCGGCAACGCCCGCCGGATCTACGCCGCCACGTACGGCGACCCACCGGACCCACCCGCCACCACCGCGCTGATCGAGATCCTGACCTCACAGTCCCGGGTACCGGACCGGGACCCCTCCCGTCAGTGAGCGCATAGCGTCCGCAAGGTGGCAGATCTCGGACGTCGGGGAGCGCTTGTGCTTGCGCTGGGTGGGGCAGTGGCGCTCTCCGCGTGCAGGCAGGGTTCGAGCGGCACCGATGGCGACAAGGTCCGTACGGACGTGGCACCACTGGAGCGCCGGTTCACCGCGCTCGGCCCACTGTCCGACGCTCATTGGCTGGGCATTGTCATGGGCTCCGACTCACGGGTGCAGGCGCCGGGCCCGACGGATGTGCGTGTCGTCGGCTTGGCGCGGCTGAGAGCGGGTGGCGTCGCCACACTCGTAGGGGCGCCGCAGTGGGACTTTCAGCCCGCCGAACCGGACCAACCGCCGGGTGTCCTCGCGCAGTTCATACCGAAGGGCGCAAGGTGGGTCCGTAGCGAGTCCTTTGACAGTGCGATGGCGAGCGATGCCGACCACGGCACGTTCTCCTTCGATCCGGGTACGGACACCGTCTACTTCGACACGATCAACCCGAGTCCTGCCTCCAGCTCCGGCCCGTGATGCCTACTGCATCCGAACGGGGCGATGCAGCGTCTACGCAGGTATGGATCTCGAGAAGTCACCCCCGCCGCAGCAGCAGAACCCCGAGGGGTGCCTTGTCGTCGCGATTCGGATACCCGTACGGATCGTGGTGCTGGTGCTGGTCGTGCCCGTACGGATGGTCTGGGACGGGCTTGTCGTCGCCGGGCGGTTCCTGAACGACACGGTGTTCCGGCCGCTCGGGCGGGCGTTGCTGTGGGTGGGGCGGGCGGTCTTCGTGTGGCCGTTCGTCGGGTTGTGGCGGTATGTCGTCGTGCCCCTCGGCAAGGGGCTGGCATGGCTCGGGAACGTGCTCGTCGTCGTGCCGTGTGTGTGGGCGTATCGGTACCTGCTGACTCCGGTCGGGCACGCGATCGTCTGGGTGGCCCGGGGGATCGGAGCCGGGCTCGCGTGGATCTACGTACGGCTGCTGACGCCTCTCGGACACGGGATCATGTGGGTGCTCAGGGGCATCGGGATGGTGCTTGCCGCCGTCGGGGCCGGTGTGTACGGCGTCGTGGCCTGGCTGGTGCGGTATCTGCTCGTCGTACCTGCTCTGTGGCTGTACGAGTGGGTCCTGACGCCCGTCGGACGGGCCACCGCGTGGTGCGTGACCGGGCTCGTCCGGGTCATCGGCGCGGCCCTCTACTGGACCGCGCGGATTCTGTTCGTGCTGCCCGCCCTCGGATTGTGGCGGTACCTCCTCGTGCCCGTAGGCCGGGTGCTCGCCGTCATCGGGCGGGAGGTCGGGGAGGCGCTCGGGCATGCGTGGCGGGTCGCGGGGCGGATCTCGCGGGCCGTGGGGCGGTTCCTCGGGACGCTTCTGCGGTGGATCTTCGTCGAGCCGGTGCGGTGGGTGTACCGGAGCGTGCTGACGCCGGTGGGGCATGTGGTGCGGGACGCCGTGCTGCGGCCCGTCGCCGAGGCCGCGCGCGGTGTGGGAAGGGTCGCCCGGCACGCGCTGGAATCCGCGCGGGAGTCCGTGCGGCAGGCCAGGGCCGACGTCCGGCAGATGCTGTTCGGCCGGCCGCGGGAGCGGGAGGAGGTCGTACGGCGGGAACCTGCGGCCGCCGAGACACGTACTCTTGGTAGCAGTACGACCGCTCTCACGAAGGACTGAACGACACTGGGCAAGCGACAGCCCGAAGGCCCGCCGCCCGCACCCGCGGTGCAGCGCATCCGACTGCGCTACACCAAGCGCGGCCGCCTCCGGTTCACCAGCCACCGTGATTTCCAGCGCGCCTTCGAGCGTGCGCTGCGCCGTGCCGAGGTGCCGATGGCGTACTCGGCGGGGTTCACGCCGCATCCGAAGGTGTCGTACGCCAATGCCGCACCCACCGGCACGGGCAGTGAGGCGGAGTACCTGGAGATCGCGCTCACCGAGGCGCGCGACCCGGAGAAGCTGAGGGTTCTGCTCGACGAGTCGATGCCCACCGGGCTCGACATCATCGAGGCGGTCGAGTCCCGCACCTCGGGGCTCGCCGACCGGCTCACGGCATCCGAATGGGAGCTGCGGCTCGACGGAGTGGACCCGGCCGACGCCGAGCGCGCGGTCCGGGCCTTCACCACCGCCGAGTCCGTGGAGGTCCAGCGGAGAACCAAGAACGGCGTACGGACCTTCGACGCCCGCTCGGCGGTCGTCAGCCTTGAAACGCACAGTTCGGCAGCTGATAGGCCGACCGACCAGCCCTGTGCGATACTGCGGCTGGTTGTTCGGCACGTGACGCCTGCCGTACGACCCGACGACGTCCTGTCCGGTCTCCGCGCCGTGGCCGACCTGGCGCCGCCGGTCCCCGCAGGGGTGACCAGGCTGGCGCAGGGGCTGTTCGATGAAGAGACCGGCACGGTGACCGACCCGCTCGCGCCCGACCGCGAGGCAGACACGGCCCCCCCATCGGCCGAACCATCGTCTGCCGCCGCGAAGGCGCCGGCGTAAGGAAGGTTCCGCGTAGGACGGACGTCGTAGCGCCGCCCTGGTACTCGGGAGCCACCTGGGTCGGGCAGCGCACCGACCACAAGACTTTCGCCAGGCCGTACGCAAATCGGCGTACGGAACCGGCGAGACAGGACACAGAGAGCTCCCGAGCGGCGCCCGCGCCCCGGACGGCGGCACCGCGCATCGCGCGAGCCGCGGACGTCACCGGCATCCACGCCGGACCAGGTGCGGCGCCCGGGAGCCTGACGGGAGAAACGCCCGCATGCTCGAGCCGACCGAATCGAACGAGTCCGTCATGGACTCCGAACCGAACACCCCAAGCGACACCCTGCCGCCGCGTCGTCGGCGCCGTGCCGCTTCCCGCCCGGCGGGACCGCCCACCGGCACCACAGAGGCCGCGGCGGAGACCGTCGCGCCGGCCATACCGGCCGTAGCTGAGCCCGCCGACCTCGCCGAAGAGGCTGTCGGGGCCGCTGCGACCGAGGCGAGCGTCGTGAGTGACGTGACCGAGAACATCGAAGAGGCCGCAGCGGTTGCAGCGGCCGAAGAGACTGAAGAGGCCGGAGACGCCGTGATGGCTGAAGAGGCCGCTGAGGTCCAGAAGACTGAAGAGGCTGAGAAGCCTGCTGAGGCTGAGGTTGCGGAGACGGCCGCGCCCGCCGGTCGTACGCGTCGTCGTGCTGTCCGCCGTGCGTCGGCACCTGCCGGGGCTCCGGTGGCAGCCGAGGCCGCCGAGGCCGCCGAGACCGTCGTACCGGCCACCGAGGTGGTCGTGCCCGCCGCTGAGACCGTCGAGCCTGCTGCCGACGTGGCCGCCGAGCCGGTCGCGGAGGCCGTCGAGGAAGCCGCTCCGCCCCGTGCGCGTCGGCGTGCCACTCGGCGGGTGTCCGCGCCTGCCGCCGCTCCTGCGGCCGCGGAGTCCACCGAGACCGCTGAGGCGTCCGCCGAGGCGGAGCCGGTCGCGGCTGCCGAGGTCGCCGAAGTCGCCGAGGAGGCCGCTCCGCGTCGTTCGCGTCGCCGGGCCACCCGGCGTGTGACCGCCGCCGAGTCCGCCGTAGAGGCTGCTCCCGCTGAGGCGGAGAAGGCTGCCGAGGAGGTCGCGGAAGAGCCGCGTGCCGCGGAGAAGCCCGTCGCCGAGGCTGCCGAAGGGGCTGCCCCCAAGCGTTCGCGTCGCCGCTCCATGCGTTCGGCTGCCGTCGGGTTCGCCGAGCCCGCGCAGCCTGCCGCGGCGGAGGGCGTCGAGGGCGAGGAAGAGACGTCGCGTCGGCCCAGGCGGCCGGTCGCGCCGGTGTTCCAGGCGCCCGTTTTCACCGAGCCGAAGTTCCAGACGCCCCAGCGGGCTGCCGCCGAGGCGGCAGCGGAGGCCGAGGTCGTGGAGCCCGAGGAGTTCCCGGAGGAGGAGCCGGCCGGGGCGCGGCGTCGGCGCCGGCGCCGGGGTGCGGCCTTCGCTGAGGAGGCCGAGCCGCAGGCCGCCGCCGAGACCGCCGTGGAGGACGCGGCGGACGAGGCCGAGGAGCAGGCCGAGGACACCGTCGAGAGTGACGAGGCCGAGGAGACCGGCTCGCGTCGTCGCCGTCGTCGTGGCGGCCGTCGCCGTCGCCGTGGTGAGTCCGCGGAGTCGGGTGGCGAGGACGAGTCGGAGGAGACCGAGGAGGTCGCCGCCGAGCAGGCCGCGCAGGACGCCGAGGACACCGCCGAGCAGGTCGAGGAAGACGAGGAAGAGGCCGAGGGCCGCGAGGAGCAGGGCGGTGGGTCCGGCGGCTCCAGCAGCAGCCGTCGCCGGCGCCGTCGTCGCCGTCGCTCCGGTGACGGCGGGGATGCCGGTGAGCTGTCCGAGGACGACCCCGAGCGCACCGTCGTCAAGGTCCGCGAGCCCCGCCCGAAGGCCGAGCCGTCCGACGAGGTGCAGTCCATCAAGGGCTCCACGCGTCTGGAGGCCAAGAAGCAGCGCCGCCGCGAGGGCCGTGAGCAGGGGCGCCGCCGCGTCCCGATCATCACCGAGGCCGAGTTCCTGGCCCGCCGCGAGGCCGTCGAGCGCGTCATGGTCGTACGGCAGAGCGGTGAGCGTACGCAGATCGGCGTCCTGGAGGACGGCGTGCTCGTCGAGCACTACGTCAACAAGGAGCAGGCGACCTCGTACGTCGGCAATGTGTATCTCGGCAAGGTGCAGAACGTCCTGCCCTCGATGGAGGCCGCCTTCATCGACATCGGCAAGGGCCGCAACGCCGTGCTCTACGCCGGTGAGGTCAACTTCGAGGCGCTCGGCATGGCCAACGGGCCGCGGCGCATCGAGTCCGCGCTGAAGTCGGGCCAGTCCGTCCTCGTGCAGGTCACCAAGGACCCGATCGGACACAAGGGCGCCCGGCTCACCAGCCAGGTCTCCCTCCCGGGCCGCTACCTCGTGTACGTCCCCGAGGGCTCGATGACCGGCATCAGCCGCAAGCTGCCCGACACCGAGCGGGCGCGGCTGAAGACCATCCTCAAGAAGATCGTCCCCGAGGACGCGGGCGTCATCGTGCGCACCGCCGCCGAGGGCGCGAGCGAGGACGAGCTGCGCCGGGACGTCGAGCGGCTGCAGGCGCAGTGGGAGGACATCCAGAAGAAGGCCAAGAGCGGCAACGCGCCGACGCTGCTGTACGGCGAGCCGGACATGACCGTCCGCGTCGTCCGCGACATCTTCAACGAGGACTTCACCAAGGTCATCGTCAGCGGTGACGAGGCCTGGGACACCGTCCACGGGTACGTCGCCCATGTCGCGCCCGATCTCGCGGACCGGCTGCAGAGGTGGACCTCCGAGGTCGACGTCTTCGCCACGTACCGGATCGACGAGCAGCTGATGAAGGCTCTCGACCGCAAGGTCTGGCTGCCCAGCGGTGGTTCGCTGGTGATCGACAAGACCGAAGCGATGATCGTGATCGACGTCAACACCGGCAAGTTCACCGGTCAGGGCGGCAACCTCGAAGAGACCGTGACCAGGAACAACCTGGAGGCGGCCGAGGAGATCGTGCGCCAGCTGCGGCTGCGGGACCTCGGCGGCATCGTCGTCATCGACTTCATCGACATGGTGCTGGAGAGCAACAGGGATCTGGTGCTGCGGCGCTTGCTCGAGTGCCTCGGCCGGGACCGGACCAAGCACCAGGTGGCCGAGGTGACCTCGCTGGGCCTGGTCCAGATGACCCGTAAGCGGGTCGGACAGGGGCTGCTGGAGTCCTTCTCGGAGACCTGCGTCCACTGCAACGGGCGCGGTGTCATCGTGCACATGGAGCAGCCGACCTCCACCGGAGGCGGCGGCAAGCGCCGTAAGCGCGGGCGTGGCGGTGACGGGCAGGTCCACGAGCACGAGGCCGCGGCCGTCGTCGAGGGCGCCGAGGCCTTCGAGACCGTCGAGCAGGAGGCGGAGAGCGAGGCCGAGGTGGCCGCCGAGGTCGCCGAGCCGGTCGCGCTGACCGCTCCCGAGTACGCGCCGGACGAGGAGCTGTACAGCAGCGTCGCCGAGGCGGAGGCCGCGGTCGGGCGAGGCCGTTCGCGGCGCCGGGCCGGCCGTCGGGCATCGGCTCCGGCGGGCGCGCCCAAGCGCGAGGCGGACAAGGCCGACCGCGCCGAGCGGGCCGCCGAGATCGAGCGGGAGGTCGAGCGTCCGGTGCAGCCGGAGTCGGCCGCCGAGGCGCACGCCGAGCCGGTCGCGGTCGAGGACCCGGTCGTTCCGGCCGCCGAGGAGGCCGCGCCCAAGGGCCGTACGCGTCGCCGCGCGACCCGCAAGGTGTCCGCACCGGCAGGTTCACCCGCGGGCGCCGAGGCTGCCGTGGTGACGGTCGCCGAGCCCGCGCCCACGGCGGTCGCCGAACAACCGCGGGCCGAGGCTCCCGTCGAGGCTCCGGCCGCCGAGGAGAGCGCGGCTCCGGCCCGCACGCGGCGCCGCGCGGTACGGAAGGCCACCGCGCCGACCATGTCCGAGGACACGGCCGTCGTGGTCGTACCGTCGGCCGGGGAAGCTGCCGCTGAGGCCCCTGCTGAAGCAGAGGGCGCCGAGGAGGCCGCTCCGGTCAAGAAGACGGCCCGTAAGACGGCCAAGAAGGCCACGGCGAAGAAGACCGTCGCCAAGAAGACGGCGGCCACCAAGACCGCCGCCAAGAAGACGACGGCCAAGAAGACGGCGAAGTCCACCGCCACCAAGAAGGCCGCGAAGTCGACGTCGAAGAAGACTGCGGCGGCGGAGCAGACGCAGCCGTCCGTCACGGCCTCCGCCGACGAGAGCTAGAACCGAACGCTGGTGTGCGGCCGATCACCTCGGCCGCACACCAGCGGGCCCGGTTTGACCCGTTCGGCCTCGGCCCCGTAGCCTTGACCGTCGGCGTGTCCACAGATGACAAGCCACATCCCCGTAAACCTCTTCCTCTCGGGCCGGTACCGGCCGGGAGAGGCTGCTCGCTCTGCCGGGCGGCTGGACTGCGGGGGTGCCGTTCCCGAGCGAGAGAGTGAGATCCGCGTGTACGCCATCGTGCGCAGCGGTGGTCGCCAGCACAAGGTTGCTGTCGGCGACATCGTTGAGGTTGACAAGATTTCCACTGCCAAGGTTGGCGACACGGTCGAGCTCTCGACCCTGCTCGTTGTCGACGGCGAGGCCGTCACCAGCGACCCGTGGGTGCTGGCCGGCATCAAGGTCCAGGCCGAGGTCGTGGACCACCACAAGGGCGTCAAGATCGACATCCTTCGCTACAAGAACAAGACCGGCTACCGCCGTCGTCAGGGCCACCGCCAGCAGTACACGGCGATCAAGGTCACTGAGATCCCCGCGGCTGCGAAGTAAGGGACTGAGGAGAGATGGCACACAAGAAGGGCGCATCGTCCACCCGTAACGGTCGTGACTCCAACGCTCAGCGCCTCGGCGTGAAGCGCTTCGGCGGTCAGGTCGTCAACGCGGGCGAGATCCTGGTCCGCCAGCGCGGTACCCACTTCCACCCCGGTGCGGGCGTCGGCCGTGGCGGCGACGACACGCTGTTCGCGCTGCAGGCCGGTGCTGTGGAGTTCGGCACCGCCCGTGGCCGCAAGGTCGTGAACATCGTTCCGGTCGCCTGATCGGAAGCTTTCGCGAGGCGGACCTCACTTCCCTCACGGGAAGCGGGTCCGCCTTTCGCGTGTTGATCAGAAGACATTCGCGTACGTAACTGGAGGCACCCCACATGACCACCTTCGTGGACCGCGTCGAACTGCATGTCGCCGCGGGTAACGGAGGCCACGGCTGTGCCTCCGTCCACCGTGAGAAGTTCAAGCCGCTCGGCGGGCCCGACGGCGGCAACGGCGGGCGCGGTGGCGATGTCATCCTCACCGTCGACCAGTCCGTCACCACGCTGCTCGACTACCACCACTCCCCGCACCGCAAGGCCACCAACGGCAAGCCCGGCGAGGGCGGCAACCGCTCCGGCAAGGACGGGCAGGACCTGATCCTTCCCGTGCCGGACGGCACCGTCGTCCTCGACAAGGCGGGCAATGTGCTCGCCGACCTGGTCGGGCACGGCACGTCGTACGTCGCCGCGCAGGGCGGCCGGGGCGGGCTCGGCAACGCCGCTCTCGCCTCCGCCCGCCGCAAGGCGCCCGGCTTCGCGCTGCTCGGTGAGCCGGGGGATCTGCAGGACATCGTCCTGGAGCTGAAGACCGTTGCTGACGTGGCGCTGGTCGGGTACCCGAGTGCAGGCAAGTCGTCCCTCATTTCTGTGCTGAGCGCCGCCAAGCCCAAGATCGCCGACTATCCGTTCACGACCCTCGTCCCGAACCTGGGTGTCGTGACCGCCGGGTCCACCGTCTACACGATCGCCGACGTGCCGGGACTCATTCCCGGGGCCAGCCAGGGCAAGGGGCTCGGCCTGGAGTTCCTGCGCCACGTGGAGCGGTGCAGTGTGCTGGTCCATGTGCTGGACACGGCGACCCTGGAGTCCGAGCGCGATCCGCTGTCCGACCTCGATGTCATCGAGGCCGAGCTGCGGGAGTACGGCGGGCTCGACAACCGGCCCCGGATGGTCGTCCTGAACAAGGTCGACGTACCGGACGGCAAGGACCTCGCCGAGATGGTGCGGCCGGATCTGGAGGCTCGTGGTTACCGGGTCTTCGAGGTGTCCGCGGTGGCGCACATCGGGCTGAAGGAACTGTCGTTCGCGCTCGCGGAGGTGGTGGGGCAGGCGCGGGCCGCCAAGCCGAAGGAGGAGGCGACGCGGATCGTCATCCGGCCCAAGGCCGTGGACGACGCGGGCTTCACCGTCACGCGTGAGGAAGACGGGCTGTTCCGGGTCCGGGGCGAGAAGCCCGAACGCTGGGTGCGCCAGACCGACTTCAGCAACGACGAGGCCGTGGGCTATCTCGCCGACCGGCTCAACCGCCTTGGTGTGGAAGACCAGTTGATGAAGGCGGGCGCCCGGTCCGGGGACGGTGTCGCCATCGGGCCCGAGGAGAACGCGGTCGTCTTCGACTGGGAGCCGTCGGTGATGGCCGGTGCGGAGATGCTGGGCCGACGCGGTGAGGACCACCGGCTCGAGGAGCCCAGGCCCGCGGCGCAGCGGCGGCGGGACCGGCAGGCGGAGCGGGACGAGTCGGAGCAGGAGTTCGACGACTTCAATCCGTTCTAGGCCGCAGCCCAAGGGGCGTTGTGGGCTTGGGCGGCGAATTTGGTTAACGGCAGGGAAAGTTGGGGCTGCTGCAAAGCAACCTGGTGGCTTGTCGGTGGGTCGTAGAAAGTGATAGCTCTACCCCACTAGACGCCAGGAGCCTCATGAGTAACCGCACGTCGTTCCGTCGTATCGCACTTGCCGCCGCCATCGCCGTCGCCGGTGCTGTCATCGCGCCGGTGACCGCGACGGCGGCCGAGGCGCAGCCCAACGCGGTGAAGCTGCGCAGCGACTTCGACGGGGACGGATATCAGGACGTCGCCGTCGCCGCGCCCCGCGCGAAGGTCGACGGGAAGGTGCGGGCCGGGTACGTCGCCGTGGTGTACGGCTCGGCAAAGGGGCTCGACCTCGCGCACCGGCAGGTCATCAGCCAGAACAGCCCCGGTGTACCTGGTGTCGCCGAGGCCGACGACTCTTACGGCGACAGCCTCGCCACCGGTGATCTCGACGGCGACGGCTACGCGGACCTCGTGGTCGGCTCCTCCGGTGAGGACGTCGGAGAGGTCCGCGACCCGGGCACGCTCGCCGTGCTGTGGGGCGGGGCGAACGGGCTGTCCGGCGGGACGGGGGTCGCGACCGGCGAACAGACCGACGGCCTTGACGTCCGGACCGCCGTGGGCGACTTCGACGGCGACGGCCACCTCGACATCGCCACGCCCGACCGTGTCCTGGCCGGGCCCTTCAGCCGTACGACGGGTGCGGCTGGCACCACCGCCCTGCAGCTCGACGCCTCCTACGTCACGGACGACATGGCGGCCGGCGACGTGGACCACGACGGCGTCACGGACCTCGTCGCCCTCATCCACGACCCCAGCGACAGCGACACGCACGACCCGGACGCCTTCAACCGCCGGGCCGTCCACCTGCGCGGCACCCCGGACGGCCTGTCCGCCCCGGTCACCCTGAAGAACCCCGACGGGACCGTGATGCGCGGCGGCGAGAGCGTGGGCGTCGGCGATGTGGACAAGGACGGGTACGGCGATGTCGTCATCGGGCGGACCAAGGACGGGTGGGGCGAGGTCCCGGACGTCGACCCGCAGCTGATCGGCGGTCAGATCGGCGTGGTGTACGGCTCGGCCGCCGGCCCCGACACCTCCCGTACGACGACCCTCACGCAGGACACCCCGGGCGTGCCCGGCGCCGCCGAGTACAGCGACTTGTTCGGCTCGGACATCGCGGTGGCCGACGTCGACGGCGACGGCTACGCGGATGTCGCCGCGGGCTCGGCGGGCGAGGATCTCGGCAGCGTGATCGCGGCGGGGCAGGTGAACGTGTTGCGCGGCAGCGCGGCCGGGCTCACCGGGAGCGGCGCGAAGTCGTTCAGCCAGAACACCGTGAACGTGCCCGGTACGGCGGAGCAGAACGACTACTTCGGCGCCCACACCGCGCTGGTCGACACCGACCGCGACGGCAGGGCCGAGCTGTACGCCGGTGCGGCGAGCGAGAACCAGGGCGACGGCGCGGTCTGGGCGTTCCGCTCCAACGCCACGGGTCCGACCACGACCGGCTCCCTCAGCTTCGGCGCGGGGACGCTGGGCGCTGAGCCGGCGGAGGCGAACCTCGGTGGTGAGTTCGCGCGGTAACGCTCTGCGGGGCCGTCCTTAGTCTGCGGGTTCGCTGTGGCTGGTCGCGCCGTTCCCCGCGCCCCTTTGGGGCGCTGACCTCACCGCCTGACGGTCCATGAGACCCGTTACGGCAAGATCGCGTTTGTCGTTCTGTATCCGTGTCGCAACGGGTCTCCTCTTGTCTCCCTATTTGTCATGCACGCGCACCCCTCTGTTCAACGGGTGGTCCGCCCGGAAGCGTGAGCCTTGCAGTGTCCAAGAGGCCAGCGAGGCAAGGGAGTTCGCGCATGACCCCAGCCGTATCCCCCGACCGACGCCGCTTTCTGACCGCGGGCGCCGCCGTCCTGGGCGCCGCCGCCTCCGCCCAGCTGTGGCTGCCGGCTGCCGCCCGAGCAGCCGAAACCCCGCTTCCCGACGGGGTGTTCAGCCTCGGTGTCGCCTCCGGTGACCCGCTGCCCGACGGCATCGTGCTGTGGACCCGGCTTGCCCCCGACCCGCTGAACGGCGGCGGCATGCCCGCGCGCACCGTGCCGGTGGAGTGGCAGATCGCCGAGGACGAGCGGTTCCGCAAGGGAGTGCGCCGGGGTCTTGCCCAGGCCCGGCCCGAGTACGGGCACAGCGTTCACGTCGATGTACGGGGACTGCGCCCGGGCCGTACGTACTGGTTCCGCTTCCGCACCTCCGGCCAGCTCTCGCCCGTCGGCCGTACCCGCACCGCGCCCTCCCGCCTCAGCTCCGGCGGACAATTGCGCGTCGCGCTCGCCTCCTGCCAGAACTGGCAGCACGGCTACTTCACGCCGTACGCCGACATGCTCGCGCAGGACCCGGACGTCGTGGTGTTCGTCGGCGACTACATCTACGAGTCGACGCCGTCGGCGACCGCGCTGCGCAAGCACGAGGGGACCGGTGAGCCGTACAGCCTCACCCAGTACCGCAACCGGTACGCGCAGTACCGCACCGACCCCGATCTCGCGGCGATGCACGCGAACGCGCCGTTCGTGGTCACCTTCGACGACCACGAGATCGACAACGACTTCGCCGGCGAGATCCCGCAGGACCCGGACAAGCAGACCCACGACGCGTTCGTGGCCCGGCTGACCGCGGGCTACCAGGCGTTCTACGAGCACATGCCGGTGCGGGCCTTCGCGATCCCCGACGGGCCGCACATCCAGATGTACCGGCGCCTGGATTTCGGCCGCCTCGCCCGGCTCAATGTGCTGGACACCCGGCAGTACCGCAGCGACCAGGTGACCAGCCAGGAAGCCGCCAAGAGCCCGTCGCTCACCATGCTCGGCGCCGAGCAGCGGGAGTGGCTGCTGGACGGGCTGCACGGCTCGCCCGCCCGCTGGAACCTGGTCGCCTCGCAGATAATGGTCGCCGAGACGGATCTGCTGATCGGCGAGGGCAAGCAGTGGTTCTACGACGCCTGGGACGGCTACCAGGTCGAACGCAACGCGCTGATGGCGGAGTTCGCCGAGGTCCGCAACCCGGTCGTGCTCACCGGTGACCGCCATCTGACGATGATCAGCGACCTGAAGAAGGACTACGCCGACCCGGGCTCCGACGTCGTCGGCGCCGAGTTCGTGGGCACGTCCATCTCCAGCAACGGCGACCAGGACCAGGCGGCCTTCCGCAAGGAGTGGGACCCGCGGATGCCGGACAACCCGCACTGGAAGCTGCTCGACGCCCACCGCGGCTACCACCTCTTCGACCTCCGCCGCGACGGGATCGACGCGCAGGTGCGGATCGTGGACACGGTGCGGCAGCCGACGGCGGCCGCGAGCACGCTGGCCAAGCTGCGGGTGGAGTCCGGCAAGCCAGGCGTCCACGTGGTGTAACCGTCCGCAGGGGAGAGCCTGGGACTCATCAGGGTTCCAGGCTCTTCTCTTCCAGGCTCTTCTCAGACTCGTCCCCGGATCTCTCAGCGAAGTCTCAGAGAGGGCTCTTACTCTCCTTTAACCATGGAGACGGACTGTACGAGAGATGAACTCCCGGCCAACGGCGCCGCGGTCATAACCCCGCTGCCCACCGGGACCCGGCTGCTGCACATCGGCCCGCACAAGACGGGGACGACCGCGATCCAAGGTGCGCTCTTCGAGGCGAAGGACGCGCTGCCGGAGCACGGCGTCGTCTTCCCGGCCGACAGCAGGCACCCCATGGAGGCCGCCCTGGCCGTCTGCGCCCTCCCCGGAATGCTGGGCAACGCCAAGCCCACCGAGCGGCACTGGGAGCGGCTGGTCGCGCAGGTCGCCGCGAGTGGCGGGCGCACCTCGGTCATCAGCAGCGAGTTCTTCGCCGACACATCGGACGACGAGACCATCGCCCGGATCGTCGAGGAACTCGGCGGCGACCGGGTGCATGTGCTGATCACCCTGCGCCCGCTGGCGAAGATCATGCCCTCGCAGTGGCAGCAGTACGTGCAGAACGGCCTGCGCATGGGCTACGAGGACTGGCTCACGCACATGCTCCGCAAGGCCCCCTACGAGCAGCCCAACCCGAGCTTCTGGCGCCGGCACCGGCACGACCGGCTCATCGAGCGCTGGGCCCGGGTGGTCGGACCCGAGCGGGTCATCGTCGTCGTGGTGGACGACCGGGACAAAGGCGGGCTGATGCGGACCTTCGAGGCGCTGCTCGGGCTGCCCGAGAATCTTCTGCGGCCCGTTCCGGACACGGCAAATCGGTCACTGACTCTCGCCGAGACCGAAATGCTGCGGAATCTTAATGTGGAATTCCGTGGCAGTGGACTTCCGGAGGAGCTTTATTCGCGGCTCGTCCGATATGGCGCCGTGATGCATATGAAGAACACGTGCGCTCCAGGCCCCCATGACGTGAAGATCGGCACTCCGCAGTGGGCCGTCGAGGCCGCCGCCGAGATCGGTGCCGAAATGGCCGGGCGGATCGGCGCGATGGGCGTACGGGTGCTGGGTGATCCGGGGCTGCTGTCCGTCGTACCGAAGCCGGTCGAGGAGGCCGGAGGGGAACCGCGGATCACTCCCGAGGTGGCCGCACACGCCCTGTACGGCGCGCTGGCCGCGGCCGCCGCGGCGCCCGTCAGGCACTCTGCCCCCACCAAGGCGCGCACCGTTCACCAGACGTCTTCCAAGGAGCTGGTGAAAGTGCTCGGGCATCGGTGCCTGAAGCGACTGCGGAGGCGCTGAGCCGCCGGGCGTCACGCTCCGCAATGCCGATCACCTGTGGAGTTACTCACAGCAATTGCACGGCGGTTCATGGAACGTCCTCGTCCATGACCAGGCGTGCAAGGTGAATGAGAGGTTGCGCGCACATATGCAGTGGAGGTCGCTCACCTTGCACTGCGGTAACCACAAGTGGGACCATTTCCAAGTTCCCAGTCGCCCCAAGGTAGGTCACCTGTGTCACAGCACAATGCCAAGCCCCGTACCACCGCAGTGATCCTGGCCGGTGGCACCGGCCAGCGTGTGGGTCTCTCGATCCCCAAGCAGCTGCTGAAGATCGCCGGCAAGGCAGTCATCGAGCACACCTTGACCACTTTTGAGAAGGCCGACTCGATCGACGACGTCATCGTCCTGATGGCGCCGGGCTATGTGCCGGACATTGAAAAGATCGTCGCCAAGGCCGGATTCCAGAAGGTCTCCCGGATCATCGAAGGCGGCTCGACGCGGAACGAGACCACCGAGCGCGCCATCGAGGCGCTCAGCGAGGGCCTGGCCGAGGGCGAGGACCGCAACGTCCTGTTCCACGACGCCGTACGCCCCCTGCTGTCGCAGCGCGTGATCGACGACTGCGTGACCGCGCTGGAGCGTTACCAGGCCGTCGACGTGGCCATCCCGTCCGCCGACACCATCATCGTGACCCGCACGCACGGCGAGGACGGCGAGTTCATCACCGAGATCCCGGACCGCTCCCGGCTGCGCCGCGGCCAGACGCCCCAGGCGTTCAAGCTGTCCACGATCAAGCGGGCCTACGAGGTCGCGGCCGGCGACCCCAACTTCCAGGCCACGGACGACTGCACGGTCGTACTCCGCTATCTGCCGGACGTGCCGATCCACGTCGTCGCGGGCGACGAGTACAACATGAAGGTCACTCAGCCCGTCGACGTGTTCATCGCCGACAAGCTGTTCCAGCTGGCCTCCACCGCCACGCCCGAGCAGTTCGGCGAGGAGGCCTACCGTGAGCTGCTCGGCGGCAAGACGGTCGTCGTCTTCGGCGGCTCGTACGGCATCGGCAAGGACATCTGCGAACTCGCGCAGGCGTACGGCGCCCACGTCTACGCGCTGGGCCGCTCCACCACCGGCACGCACGTGGAGAACCCGGAGGAGGTCGACGACGCGCTGTCCAAGGCGTACGCCGAGACCGGGCGCATCGACTACGTCGTCAACACGGCGGGCGTGCTGCGCATCGGCAAGCTCGCCGAGACCGACAACGCCACCATCGAGGAAGCGCTGAAGGTCAACTACCTGGCCCCGGTGCAGATCGCGCGCTCCTCGTACAAGTACCTCGCGGAGACCAAGGGCCAGCTGCTGCTCTACACCTCCAGCAGCTACACCCGCGGCCGTGCCGAGTACAGCCTCTACTCCTCGACCAAGGCCGCCATGGTGAACCTCACCCAGGCCCTGTCCGACGAGTGGGCCGGCGACGGCATCCGCGTCAACTGCATCAACCCGGAGCGCACCGCCACCCCGATGCGCACCAAGGCCTTCGGTCAGGAGCCCGCGGGCAGCCTGCTCTCCTCCGAGGCCGTCGCCCGCACCTCGCTAGACGTGCTGCTGTCCGAGCTGACCGGCCATGTCATCGACGTCCGTCAGCAGGACCCGACGGCGGGTGCGGCGAAGGCTTCCGGCTTCGATGCGGCGCTGGCCTCGGTCCTCGACCGCCAGGACGGCGTGTAATAATTACCGCTTAATAGATCTTGAATTCAGGCCTTTGTGGGTACCCATTTACGGGGTGTTCACAGAGGCCTGAAGCCGTACAGAACAAAACCGGCATTCCCCCTCCAGGAGCAGGTTTCTCCGTGATTTCCACCGCTATTCGCGTCGCCCGGGTGGGCAGCGCGGCCGAGCTGGCCGCGGCGGCCCTCATGATGCTGGGCTTCCCGGCGCTCATGCTGGCCGCGCTCGTCCCGAGCGTCCCTGCCTTCGCGGCCGCGGCCGCCGTGACGTATCTGGCGGACCACTATCTGCACCACAAGGGCAGCTATCTGATCAACCGCCTGAGCAAGGTGCGCGCGGGTCTGTCGATCCGCTTCCTGATCCGGCAGCTCCTGCTGGTCCTGCTGCTGGCCCGCCTCTCCCTCGCGGACGACCTGATCTTCTACGGTGCGGTCGCCGGCTTCATCGCCTTCTACGGCCTCCAGGCCCCGCACGGCGCGCTGGTCACCCTCATCCGCAACCGCCGCCGGATGCCGGTCGCCACCCGCAATGTCGACCTGGCCTCCCGCATCCGCATCCCGGACGCCCCGCCGCGCCCGCTGCTGCACCGCTCCGCCGAGAAGATGCTCCACCTCGACCTCGCGGCCGTCACCGGCGTGATCGTCTCCGCCGGCATGGAGTCGGCCGCGGCCGGCTTCATCGGCATCGCCGTGACGCTGTTCCTGGGCTGCCTGTACGTCCTCGCGCTGGTGCCGTACGTCCGCGGCTCGAAGATCCCGCCGAACGCGGAGAAGGTACTGGCCGCCGTCGACGACTGGCTGGGCGAGTACCGGCCGGAGACGGCGCTGTACTTCTCCGGGTCCAAGGACTCCGCGTACCAGGTCAACATGTGGCTGGAGACCATGGAGCAGCTGGACTCCAGGCCGCTGATCATCCTGCGTGAGCGCGCCGTCCTGGAACGGATGGCGCCCACCACGGTCCCCGTCATCTGCGTGCCCGGAGGGGTGCACCTGATGAACATGGACCTCTCCACGGTGCGCGTCACGCTGTACGCGGCGAACGTCGGCAAGAACATCCACATGCTGCGCGTCCCGACCATGAAGCACGTCTTCATCGGCCACGGCGACAGCGACAAGCTGGCCAGCGTCAACCCGTTCAGCAAGGTGTACGACGAGGTGTGGACCGCCGGGCGCGCGGGCCGCGACCGTTACGCCATCGCCGACGTCGGCGTCCGCGACGAGGACATCGTGGAGGTCGGCCGCCCGCAGCTGGCGCCGATCAAGACGTGGCAGGGCGTGCCGGAGGACGGCCCCCGCGGCGGAGCCGCTGATGGACGCTGCCCGACCGTCCTCTACGCCCCCACCTGGGAGGGCTGGGACGACAACCCCGGCAACACCTCGATCCTGCTCGCCGGCGAGAACATCGTCCGCACCCTGATCACCGCCGACCCGCCGGTCCGTGTCCTGTACAAGCCGCACCCCTTCACCGGCACCCGCAGCGCCGCGGCCAAGGCCGCCCATCAGCGCATCACCGCGCTGGTCGAGAAGGCCGCCGCCGAGGCCAGGGGCCCGGTGGACGAGGCCGCGCAGGACGCCGCCAAGGCCGAGCTGGCCCGCATCGAGGCCCGTATCGCGGAGCTGTCCGGCACCGGCGCGGAGAAGCGCGACGAGGCCGAGGCCACCCGGGACGGCGTGGTCGACGTGGCGAAGCACGAGGAGATCGCCCGGCTGCGCGCCGAGTGGAACGACGCCTACTGGCGCTCCTTCCCCGCCCATGAGCACCGCGTCATCACGGGCGCCGAGCCACGCCTGTACGACTGCTTCAACGTCTCCGACGCGATGGTCTCCGACATCTCCAGCGTGGTCTCGGACTTCATCGCCAGCGGCAAGCCGTACGCGGTCACCGACTCCGCCGAGCTGGGCGAGGAGGAGTTCAAGCGGCAGAACACCGCCGTGCGCGCCGCCGTCATCCTCAGCAACAGCGCAGCCGAGCTGGGCGGGCTGCTGGCCGCCGTCCGCGACCCGGCCGCCGACCCGCTGGCCGTGGACCGCAAGGAGCTGAAGCGGTATCTGCTCGGCCCGGACGAGCCGAAGTCCATCGACCAGTTCAACACCGCCGTGGCGAACCTGGCGTTGAAGGCCCAGACCCGCAACCTCGGCCAGGAGGCACGGATCGCGGCGACGGAGGCGGAGCTGACGGGCTGACCGACCGTCACAAGACCGACAGGGCCCCCGAGGAGCGAATTCCTCGGGGGCCTTTTCCATGCCCGATGAACAGACGACACCTGGAATTCGTATGACGTAGGTCACTAATTCACGGTCTTGAGGCAACCGCTTCACTTCTTCGCCCGTCTACAAGGTTGCAATAAAGAGATACGGGGGGAATGTCCCGTTAGCGAGGGGGAAAACGTGACCGTGGCGCAGCCTGATGTGACCGTGATCATCGGGGCGTACGAAGCGATGCCGTATCTGGTCGAGTGCCTGGCATCCGTCGAGGCACAGACCATCGACCCGGAGCGCATCGAGGTCATCGCGGTCGACGACGGCTCGACGGACGGCACGGGGGAGTACCTGGAGGAGTTCGCGGCCCGCGCGCCGATGCACGTGACCGTGATCCGGCAGGAGAACTCGGGCGGCCCCAGCGGCCCGCGCAACGTCGGCCTGGGCAAGGCGGCCGGGCGGTACGTCTTCTTCCTCGACGCCGACGACCGGCTGGGCGCCGAGGCCCTGGAGCGGATGGTCGCGATGGCCGACCGCAACGGCACGGACGTCGTCCTCGGCAAGGTCGAAGGCATCAACCGCAAGCCGCCCCGGTCGATGTGGGGCAAGACGCTGGAGCGCACCGACGTCTACTCCTCCAACATCAAGTTCACGCTCAGCGCCCAGAAGCTGTTCCGCCGTGCCCTGCTCGACCGGCACGGCATGCGGTTCGACGAGTCCCTGTGGACCGGCGAGGACGCGCTGTTCACGATGGAGGCGTATCTGCGGGCCGACGGCGTCTCGGTGGTCGCGGACTACGTCTGCTACTACCTGGTCGGCCGCGACGACGGCAAGCATGTGACGAAGAGCGGCAGTTACACCCTGCGCTTCGACTCCGCCCGCGCCCTGATGCGCCTGATCGCCGACCTCGTCCCGGCGGGCCCGCGCCGCGACACGCTCATGGTCCGGCCCTTCCTGATCACGCTGCTGCCGCAGTTCGGCCCCAAGTACCTCAAGGACAGCGAGGAGGTACGGCGCCACAAGCTGGAGCTGGCCAAGCCGCTGATGGAGGCCTACTGGACCGAAGAGGTGGCCCGCCGCCTCAAGGTCGAGGAGCGGCTGCGGCTGCACCTGGTGGCCGGGCAGCGGTCCGAACTCCTCGTCGAGGTCCTGGAGTTCCTCCGCGCGAAGAAGCAGGCCGCCGCCCTGCTGGAGAGGAAAGGCCGCCGCGTCTACCTCGCCTACCCCCACTTCCGCGACCGCACGGCCGCCATACCCGACTCCGTCTACCTCGCCGAACCCCGCGAGGCCCGCGCCTTCCCCGGCTACCGCGAGGGCGGCGCGGACTCATTCGCGCGAAAGGTGATCCGCCGGGTACGCAGGGCGCTGCCCGCATCCGGGATGCGAACAGCGGCCTGACACTCCCTGCGGATCAGCCGCGCCCCGAAGGGGCGCGGGGAACTGCGCGACCAGCCACAACGGACCCGCAGTCGAAGAACCGGACGTCAGCGGATCGCTAGCGTCCCGACTGAAGCGCCCGGCGGATCGGCCGCCCCACCACCCGCCGGGCCTTGCGATAGACCGAGGTCGGCGGCGGTGCCGGCGCCACCGCCGGGTTCGCCGAGCGCTTAAGCTCCCGCTTCAACTTGGCGTTGTCCGCAGCCAGTTCGCCGATACGGCTGTGCAGCCACCCGAACCGGGACGTGAGCGAAGCGATGTCCGCGTCGTTCCAGGGACGGATGCCCGCCGGGAAGGCCAGGGAGCCCATGCGCGCGTCGAAGGCCGCGCCGCCGTCCCCGTGCGTGAAGGTGTTCCGCAGCCCATTGCGGTCCAGGAACCCCGTGAACCGCTCGAAGCGCTCCTGATGGCCGCCCGTCAGCTCGGCGAGGTCGGCCTCCTCGTACAGCCGCGCGGGGTCGGTCGCTCCGGAGTCCTCGGGCAGCTGGTCGATCCTGCGGTGCGGGATGCCGAAGTAGCGGCACAGCTCCAGCGTGCGCGAGTCACCGCACAGCACGGTCGCGGGCGTACCGGCCAGCAGCGCCGCGATGTTGCCGTGGATACGGGAGCCGAAGGAGAAGTCGAACGGGCGCAGATCGTCGATCCACGTGATCGGATCGACGTAGACGCGGACCTTGTCCTCCCGGTACATCGGATGGTCCGGGTGCGTCGGCATAGCGGTGATCCGGCCGTTGGGGTCGGACAGGTCCCGCCAGTGCAACTGCCGTGCGTCACTGAGGTTCTGGCCGATGAACCGGAGATGCGGGTAGTGCTCGTGGGCGTGGCGGATGATCCGGTCCAGGCCCTGCGACCGTACGGCGCTGTGTGAGCCGTTGACGGCGATCCGGGAAGCGGCGGACAGCTCCGGCTGCCGCTTGGACACGGCGAGTTCCTTGCCGTAGAGGAACAGCGACGGGCAGCCGATCACCTCGACGTCCTTGAACCCCATGTCCTTGAGGTACATCTCGGTGAACTCGCCCCGCACCCCGATCGAGGCGCTGCGGTCCAGTACCGCCGAGACGAACTCGCGCACGACCGGCTCGATGGGCTTCAGCCGCGCCGGGTCGTAGGTCAGCCCGGCCTGCGCGCCGACACCCATCACGACGACCGGGATCCGCAGCCGGCCGATGAGCCGCGTCAGCCGCTTCAACTGCTGCTCGAACGACGGCCGGAAGGCGTTGGCCAGCGGCACGACGAAGGCGTCGTACTCCTCGTTGATCCGGGCCGCCGCGGAGACGTCCGTACGGATGCCGTTGGAGACGACCTCGGTGTCCGGTGTCTCGAGGATCTTGTGCGCGGCGTCGCTGAAGATCAGGTTGCCGGAGTTGGTGGCGAACACATCCCGGTGGAGGGCTTCCTCGATGGGGACGACGTCGTACGGGCTCTTCCCGGAACGGAGCAGAATGCGCTGCACGCGGGCGCCGCGATGATCTTTAGGTGGCACGCCGTTCACGTTAAGTTTGTGTAGCGTTTGATTACTAGAAGCAACCAGTACAACCTTTTTACCGTGCGCGACCCGTGAGGACACGGTTACCGGACGCACGTCCAGGGACTGATATCGATGCGCGGTACCTGGCCCCCTTCGCGTAGATTGCGGACAGCCGAGTGCGAGGGGACGGAAGCGAAGTGGCAGGGGCAAGGCAGGCCGTGAGCGAGGCCCGCAGGATCGTCGTCAAGGTGGGATCCTCGTCGCTGACCACCGCGTCCGGCGGCCTGGACGCCGACCGCGTCGACGCACTCGTGGACGTCCTCGCCAAGAGCCGCAGCGGCGGGGAGCGGGAGATCGTCCTCGTCTCCTCCGGCGCCATCGCGGCCGGACTCGCCCCGCTGGGCCTGCGCCGCCGCCCCAAGGACCTGGCCCGGCAGCAGGCCGCCGCCAGCGTCGGCCAGGGCCTGCTCGTCGCCCGCTACACCGCGTCCTTCGCGCGCTACGGCGTCCGCGTCGGCCAGGTGCTGCTGACCAGCGACGACATGAGCCGCCGCGCCCACCACCGCAACGCGCAGCGCACCCTCGACAAGCTCCTCGCGATGGGCGCCCTCCCGGTCGTCAACGAGAACGACACCGTCGCCACGGACGAGATCCGCTTCGGCGACAACGACCGCCTCGCCGCCCTCGTCGCCCATCTCGTACGGGCCGACCTGCTGGTGCTGCTCTCCGACATCGACGGCGTCTACGACGGCGACCCCAGCAAGCCGGGTACCGCGCGGATAGCGGAGGTGCGTGAGCCGTCGGACCTCGCGCACGTGGAGATCGGCAGCGCGGGCAAGGCCGGTGTCGGCACCGGCGGCATGGTCACCAAGGTCGAGGCCGCCCGTATCGCCGCCGCAGCCGGCATCTCCGTCGTGCTGACCAGCGCCATCCATGCCACCGAGGCGCTGTCCGGCGGTGACACCGGCACCTACTTCCACCCCACCGGCAAGCGCTCCGCCGACCGGCTGCTGTGGCTGCAGCACGCGTCCACCCCGCAGGGCTCGCTGACCCTGGACGACGGGGCGGTGCGGGCGGTCGTCGAGCGCCGCACGTCGCTGCTGCCTGCCGGGATCGCCGCCGTCGAGGGCGAGTTCAGCGCGGGCGACCCCGTCGAGCTGCGCGACACGGCGGGGCGTGCGGTGGCCCGCGGGCTCGTCAGCTTCGACGCCAAGGAGATCCCCCAACTGCTCGGCCGCTCGACCCGGGAACTCGCCCGTGAACTGGGCCCGGCGTACGAACGTGAAGTCGTACACAGGGACGACCTCGTGATCCTGCACCCGTAAAAGGTGACCGTTGCGCAAAACAGCCCCGCGGCGGCTTGCGGCCTGCTCAACTTTGTCTTAGGGACCAATCCCTTAGCGACCAATCCCTTGGGACCCATTCCGCACGACCATCGTAAGGAGGCCGTCGTGAGACGAGTGCGCCCTGGGGCGGCGGCGTCCCGCGACGGTGTTCCCTCCCGCGCGGGCGGTGAGGAGCGCGCCCTGACCAGCGTCGCGGCCGGCGACCGGTACGAGGAGCCCAAGGACGCGCCCCGCCTGTGGCACGTCACCTTGAGCGTCTCCGGCGCCGAGACCCCGCTCAAGGAGGTACGGCGCTGCCTCGAGCAGCTCGCCCACGACCACCCCTTTCTGCTGACCAGCCGCTACGCGGTCGACCACGCCGAGATCCGCTACTGGGAAGAGGCCCGCGACCTGCACGACGCCGCCGCCGTCGCCCTGCGCCTGTGGGGCGAACACCGCCAGTCCGCGGGACTGCCGCCCTGGGAGATCGTCGGCCTGGAGGTCATCGACCGCGAGACCTACCACCAGCGGATCGCGGAGGGCTACGGACCGCCACCGGCGTCGCCGGTAGGCGTCCACCCGTATTGAGCGGTCGAGCGGTCGTTTTGCCGAGTCTGGGCGGCTTGTCTCGGGGTTTGGGATGGCGGCCGGACCGACCCGTTCCGCGCACTACGCTTCCCTCATGACCACGCTTTCGCCGTACGACTCGATGTCCCCGGTCACCCGGGCCGCCTACCGCGCCAAGGCCGCCGCAGCCGACCTCGCGCCGCTGCCGCGGGCCGAGAAGGACGACGCGCTGCTCGCCATCGCGGACGCGCTGGAGGTCCGTACGAGCGAGATCGTCGAGGCCAACGCCAAGGACATCGCCAAGGCCCGTGAGGCCGGCACCAGCGAGGCCATCGTCGACCGGCTGACGCTGACGCCGGAGCGGATCCGGGCGATCGCCTCCGACGTGCGGGACGTCGTGGCCCTGCCCGACCCGGTCGGCGAGGTCGTCCGCGGCTCGACCCTCCCGAACGGCATCGACCTGCGCCAGGTCCGCGTCCCGCTGGGCGTCGTCGGGATCATCTACGAGGCCCGCCCGAACGTCACCGTGGACGCCGCCGCCCTCTGCCTGAAGTCCGGGAACGCCGTGCTGCTGCGGGGTTCCGCCTCCGCGTACGAGTCGAACACCGCGCTGGTGCGGGTGCTGCGCGACGCCGTGGGCGGCGCCGGGCTGCCCGCCGACGCCGTCCAGCTCGTGCCCGGCGAGAGCCGCGAGAGCGTACGCGAGCTGATGCGGGCGCGCGGTCTGGTCGACGTACTGATCCCGCGCGGAGGCGCCTCGCTGATCCAGACCGTCGTCCAGGAGTCCGTCGTCCCGGTCATCGAGACCGGCACCGGCAACTGCCACGTCTACGTCGACGCCCACGCCGACCTCGACATGGCCATCGACATCCTGATCAACTCCAAGGCGCAGCGCGTCAGCGTCTGCAACGCCGCCGAGACGCTCCTGGTCCACCAGGACATCGCGCCGCAATTCCTGCCGCGCGCCCTGGACGCCCTCGCGGAGGCCGGGGTCACCGTGCACGCCGACGAGCGGGTGCTGGCGTACGCGAAGGACTCCAAGGCCACGGTCGTCGAGGCCACGCCGGAGGACTGGGAGACCGAGTACCTGTCGTACGACATCGCCGCGGCGGTCGTCGACTCGCTCGACAAGGCCGTCGAGCACATCCGGCTGTGGACCTCCGGTCACACCGAGGCGATCGTGACGACCTCACAGCAGGCCGCCCGCCGCTTCACCCAACTGGTCGACTCCACCACGGTCGCGGTGAACGCCTCCACCCGCTTCACCGACGGCGGCCAGTTCGGCTTCGGCGCGGAGATCGGCATCTCCACACAGAAGCTGCACGCCCGCGGCCCGATGGGCCTGCCGGAACTGACCAGCACGAAGTACATCGTCACGGGAGATGGACACGTACGGCGCTGAGCGCCCCGAAGGGGCGCGGGGCTGTATCGATATGCGGCTCCGCCGCGCGGGCGCGACCAGCCACGACGGGCCTGCAGACGACCGACAACCATCGCCGCCCTTCCCGCGGAGCGAGAACGCGGATGAATTTCCATACCGTCTGCCCAAATTGACCCCTCCGGTCTACTCTGGATCCGTGCCGGAGGACGTGGGGGGCACGCCGTTCCCTGACGGCTGGGAGCCCGACGACGACCACGACCGCGGGGTGTCGGACGAAGAGTTCGCCTCCGTGGTCTTCGACGAGGCCTTCGTACGGTCGGCCGTGGTGCACGAGCCGACCGCCGTCGAACGCCTCCTGGCCGCCGCCCAGGCCAGAGCCGAGGCCTCCGAGGCAGAGGCCCGCCGGGCCCACCGCAGAGGCGAGCGCTACGAGGACGGGTACGGCCCCGACGATCGCGGCGGTTTCGGCCATGATCCGGACTTCGACGACCTGGACGACCCCGACACCCTCAATGGCCGCTACGGCGCTCCGGGGACCTACGGCAAGCAGGTCCGCTGGCACCGCCCGGTCGCCTGGATGCTCGCCATCCTGATGGGCATCGGCATGGTCGCGCTGGCCTTCACGGCGGTCTACCGGGGCGCGTCCTCGGGCAACCGGGACAGGGTCCCGCCACCCGCCTCCACCGGCCTCGAACAGGGCAGTGCGGCGGCACCCTCCGCTTCCGCCAGCTATTCCCAGCCACCGGTCCCCGCGACCCCGCGCACGCCCTGACACCTGCCCCGACAGGCCTTGACCATCCTGGTGAGAACCTGTCAGAACTTGTCGTATACCAGGGCGTTTACCGGGCCTCCCGGAGACCTACTCTGAAGATATGGGAGGGCCTTCAGACCCACACGAGGGGACACCCGAGGGCGGCCCCGGAGGTGGCGAGGACGAGTACCGGTCCGTCGTCTTCGACGAATCGTTCGTCAGGGCTGCCCGCCTTCAGGAGTTCTCCGCACAGGAGCGCATGGCCGACCACGCGCCCGCCGTACGGCGCCGTCCGCCAGTGCGCAGGGGCGGCCTGTCCCGGCAGGCGCTGATCCTGGTCCTGCTGATCGCGGTCGCCTTCGGCACCGCGATCTACATGGGCGTCCGACACCCCTACCAGACCCCGCAGGCCCGGCAGCCCGCCGAGCCCCTGCGGATGACCGTCATCCCGCTCGCCCCGCAGGGCAAGGTGCCCGGCGCCGCCGATCCCGAGGAGCTGTTCGCGCGCAGCCCCGCCGCGCAGTACCGCGTCGGCGCCGAAGGCATACCACTGCCCGCCACCCGGCGCACCGAGCACTTCTCGGACAGCCAGGTCGTGAGCGCCCTGAACACCGCCAAGGACTACCTCGTCCGCTCCTCCCTCTACCCCGAGGTGCTCACCGGCGGACAGATCCGGCCCGTGCGTGTCCTGGTCGCCCCGGATCAACTCGACCAGTTCGACCAGAGTTTCCGGCAGCCGACCGCCGACGGCAGGCATGCGCCGACCGGATGGCTGGTTCGCTTCGACCCGAACAGGACCGAGCTGGCCGACGACAAGATCCGCGTCCAGGGCAGCCTGCACGCGGCCGAGGCCGACGCGTCCACGCTCGAGGTCACCTCGGACCACACCTTCGTGTACGCGCTACGGCCCACCGGCGCCGGCGAGAAGGCCGAGGCGTCCCTGTTCACCGTCCGCCGTGAGCTGCACTTCCGCTTCGACCGCGACGACCTGCGCCTCCAGCAGGCCCAGCTGGCCGTCTCCTACGTCCAGGCCGGGCCGGTCTCCTGCGCCGGCGACTCCACCAACCATCTGCGCCCGCTGCTGGCCGGCCAGACCGCCAAGGGCGGCGCCCCGGCCGGCACGGACCCCTACGCCACGGGCAGCGCGACGGCGCTGTGCGGGACGCTGGCGCAGAGCGCGCAGCCGAAGGTGTGAACAACCGAAACCTGCTCCCTCCGTGACGTCAGCGGTTGTCGCCGTCCCGGCCCGTGCTGTCGTCGCCGTCCGGGCCCGTGCTGTCGTCGCGCGGCGGCTGGTCCTTCGGCGTGGACTCGGCCGAGCCGCCCGCCGGGCCGGTGAAGCCGCTGAAGCCGCGGCGCACCCGGCCGCCCAGGTCCCCCGCCCCGCCGGCGAGATCGCTGACCAGCTTCATCAGCGGGTCCTTGGAGGTCTTGACGTGCGTGGCGTAGTGCGACGCCGAGTCCCGGAACGAGTCCGAGACCGAGGTGTCCTTGTCCTCGCTGCGCCGCGGGTAGTGGCCGTCCATGATCCGCTGGTAGTCGCGGGACTCGGACCACTTCTTCAGCTCGGCCGCCCGGATGGTGGTGAAGGGGTGGGAGCGCGGCAGCACGTTCAGGATCTTCAGCACGGAGTCGCGCAGGTCGCCGCCCGCCTCGTACTCCTCGGCCTGCTTCAGGAACGCGTCCACGTTCATCTCGTGCAGGTGGTTGCCGCCGGCCAGCTTCATCAGGCCGCGCATCGAGGCCGTGAGGTCCTGGCCGACCAGCAGACCCGCGCGGTCCGCGGACAGCTCCGACTTGCGGAACCATTCGCGCAGCGCGGTCACGATCGCCATGATCGCCAGGTTGCCCAGCGGGATCCAGGCGACCCTGAGCGCGAGGTTGGTCAGGAACAGCAGGATGGTCCGGTACACGGCGTGGCCGGACAGGGCGTGGCCCACCTCGTGCCCGATGACCGCCCGCATCTCCTCCTCGTCGAGCAGCTCGACGAGGCCGGTGGTGACGACGATGATCGGCTCGTCCAGGCCGATGCACATCGCGTTCGGCTGCGGGTCCTGGTTGACGTACATCGGCGGGACCTTCTCCAGGTCCAGGATGTAACAGGCGTCCCGCAGCATGTCGTTGAGGTGGGCGAACTGCTGGTCCGAGACGCGCACCGAGTCGGACAGGAACAGCAGCCTGAGGCTGCGCTCGGGCAGCAGACCGCTGAGCGCCTTGAAGACCGTGTCGAAGCCGCTCAGCTTGCGCAGCGCCACCAGGGCGGAGCGGTCGGCCGGATGCTCGTACGCACGCGAGGAGATTCCAGGGAAGCGCCTGCGCTGCCTGCTCGGCACGTTCTCGTGCCCGTTGTGCTCGTGGCCGTCGGACATGTCTTCCCCCATGTGCGTGTGTGTGGCCCTTTGCGGACCCTTGTGCGGCCCTTTGCGCCCCCGAAGCAGTGCCCAGCCTAGGCGGATATACCGTGGACGGGCAGTACAGCGAAGGAGTCCGTCATGGAGCACAGCCCCGCGTCCGCCTGGCTCGCCGGAGCCGCGAACGCCGCCGAACAGCAAGGGGCGGGGAATCTGCTCCGGGTCGTACTGATCGTGATGGTGCTGGGCTGTGTCCTGACCGCGTGGTTCCTGCTGCGGGGGTACAAACAAAAGGACGACTGAGACGGCCGCGAAGTTCCTTCGTCCGGTCTGCCGCGTACCGACGGCGGAGTCGGCGTGAGGGCCGCCGGGCCGCCCGCTTACGATGGGCCGACATCTTTATCCCGCCCACACCGGATAGGTACTGCCGAAGATGAGCTTCCACAGCACCGCAGCCCAGTTGGTCACCCTCGCCGCCGAGGGCGAGGAGCACGGTGGCGACCACGAGAGCCTCAACGCCTATCTGACCGGCGGCGGCGCGCTCTTCATCCTGCTGCTCCTGCTGTGGATCACCACCCGCTTCAACCGCGACCGCTGAAGCCTCCGGCCGGAGTCCTCAGGACGGGCCGGTAGGGTCTGCACGCATGGGAGAGCAGGACATGCCTACCGGCCCGACGAACGCGGGCAAGCGCCGCCTCGGCGTCATGGGCGGGACGTTTGACCCGATCCACCACGGTCACCTCGTGGCGGCCAGCGAGGTCGCCGCGCAGTTCCACCTGGACGAAGTGGTGTTCGTGCCCACCGGCCAGCCATGGCAGAAGAGCCACCGCAAGGTCTCCCCGGCCGAGGACCGCTATCTGATGACGGTCATCGCGACCGCCGAGAACCCGCAGTTCTCGGTGAGCCGTATCGACATCGACCGCGGCGGGCCGACGTACACCGTCGACACCCTGCGCGACCTGCGCGCGCTCAACCCCGACACGGACCTGTTCTTCATCACGGGCGCCGACGCCCTCGCCCAGCTCCTGACCTGGCGGGACACCGAGGAGCTGTTCTCCCTCGCGCACTTCATCGGGGTCACCCGGCCCGGCCACCATCTGACGGACGCCGGCCTTCCGGAGGGCGGTGTCTCTCTCGTGGAGGTTCCCGCTCTGGCCATCTCGTCCACCGATTGCCGTGCGAGAGTCGCCAAGGGAGACCCCATCTGGTACATGGTGCCGGACGGAGTCGTGCGCTACATCGACAAGCGCGAGCTGTACCGCGGCGAGTGAGCCGAGAGGGGCACCGGTGAACGACCGATACGACGCGGGGTACCCCGGCGATCACGGCGACCAGTACGAAATCGTCGGCTACGACGAGTACGGCCGGCCGATGTACCGGCAGATCCCGGCCCAGCAGCTCCCGCAGCAGCAGTCGTACGACCCGTACGCACAGCAACAGCAGGGCGGCCAGCAGGGCTACGGCTACGACCCGTACAGCACGGGCCAGCAGCCGCCGGCGCCCTCCTACGACCCGTACGACACCGGCGTGCAGCAACCGGTTCCTCCCTATGACACCGGTTCACAGCAACCGGTTTCGCCGTACGACCCCTACGACACCGGTCAGCAGGCGCCCACCGCCTCCTCCTTCGACGCCTTCGGCAACCGCGGCCGAGGGGGCACCGGAACCGCCCCGCCGTACGACCCCTACGGCCAGGCCGCGACCAGCGGCCGGCAGCCGCGCGTCGAGCAGCGCACCGCCGAGCAGACCGCCTACATCCCGCAGCAGGCCGGTCCGGCCGAGCACGAGGCCGCCGCCTCCGCGCAGCCCGAACGGGACTACCACGAACGGGACTACCACACCGAGCAGTTCGCCTTCGTTGAGGAGCCCGACGGCGAACCCGAGGACGTCATCGACTGGCTGGCGTTCACGGAGAACCGCACCGAGCGCCGTGAGGAGGCCCGGCGCCGCGCCCGTAGCCGGGTCGTCGCCCTCGTCGTCGTCCTCGCCATGGTCGCGGTCGGCGGGGTCGGCTACCTCTGGTACGCGGGCAAGCTGCCCGGCCTGTCCTCCTCCGACGACTCGAAGACGGGCGAGGCGACGGCCGTGGGCGCCCAGAAACGGGACGTGATCGTCGTCCACCTGCACGACACCAAGCAGGGCGGCACCGCCACGGCGCTGCTCGTCGACAACACGACCACCAAGCAGGGCACCACGGTGCTGTTGCCCAACTCCCTCGCCATGACCGGCGACGACGGCACCACGACCACCCTCGCCAAGTCCGTCGAGGACGACGGCTCCTCCGGAACGCGCGACGCCCTCGACACCGTCCTCGGCACCCAGATCCAGGGCACCTGGCGGCTGGACACCCCGTATCTGCAGAACCTGGTGGACCTGGTCGGCAACATCGACGTCACCACCAACACCGACGTGCCCGACCCCGACGCCAAGAAGAAGGGCGCCGCGCCCCTGGTGAGCAAGGGCGAGGACCAGACCCTCAGCGGCAAGATGGCCGTCGCCTACGCCACCTACCGCGCCTCCGGCGAGGCTCAGAACGCCCAGCTGGAGCGGTTCGGGCAGGTCATGCAGGCCGTGCTGCGCAAGCTGTCCTCCGACGCGACGGCGGCCACGACCACCGTGCAGACACTGGCGCAGATCCTCGACCCGTCGCTGACCGACAAGGACCTCGGCACCTTCCTGGCCAAGCTCGCCGACCTCGCCAAGGGCGGCGACTACAAGACGGCGCTGCTGCCCGTCCAGACCGACGGCACGCTCAGCGCGCAGGCGAGCGACAGCGTCGTCAAGGACGTCCTCGGCGGCACCGCGAAGAGCCCCGACAAGGACGCGGCCGTCCGCGTCTCCGTCCAGAACGCCAGCGGCGTCAAGGACAACACCGAGAAGGCCCGCGTGGTGCTCCTCAACGGCGGCTTCACCTTCCTGGAGGGCGGTACGCCGTCCGGCGCCCAGGCGGCGTCCAAGGTCACCTACACCGATGCCGCCGACAAGGAGAACGCCACCGAGGTCGCCAAGACCCTGGGCCTGCCCACCAGCGCCGTCACCAAGGGCAAGGGATCCTCGAACGCGGACGTGTCGGTGGTGCTGGGCCAGGACTACGAGTGATCCTTTAATCACGTGGGGTGCCGTCGGCGGTCGTGAGACCCTTGATGTCAAGTGACCGCCGACCGAAAGCCACGTAGTGACCGCGACTGACCGCTCCACCGAGCTCATCAACACCGCCGCGCAGGCGGCCGCAGACAAGCTCGCCCACGACATCATCGCCTACGACGTCAGCGATGTGCTGTCGATCACGGACGCCTTCCTGCTGGCCTCCGCGCCCAACGACCGCCAGGTCAAGTCGATCGTCGACGAGATCGAGGAGCGCCTGCAGAAGGAGCTCGGCGCCAAGCCGGTGCGCCGGGAGGGCGACCGCGAGGCCCGCTGGGTCCTGCTCGACTACGTCGACATCGTCGTCCACGTCCAGCACAGCGAGGAGCGGGTCTTCTACGCCCTGGAGCGGCTGTGGAAGGACTGCCCCGAGCTCGAGCTGCCCGCCGACGCCAAGGCCACCCGCGGCAAGGCCGCCGAGCACGCCAAGCTGCAGGCCGAGGAGGACGCCGCCGAGTTCGGAGGGCTGCGGTGAGCGCCCCCGCCGACTCGAGGCCGGGCCGGGGCCGCCGCGTCATCCTGTGGCGGCACGGCCAGACCGCGTGGAACGTGGAGCGCCGCTTCCAGGGCACCACCGACGTCGCCCTGACCGAGGCAGGCCTCGCCCAGGCCCGCCGCGCCGCCCGGCTGCTGGCCTCCCTGCAGCCCGCCGCGATCGTCGCCTCGGACCTGAAGCGGGCCGCCCACACGGCCGCCGAGCTCTCCATGCTCACCGGCCTGGACGTGACCCACGACGAGGGGCTGCGCGAGACCTACGCGGGCGTCTGGCAGGGACTGACGCACGAGGAGATCATCGCCCGGCACGGCGAGGAGTACGCCGCGTGGAAGCGCGGTGAGCCGGTGCGCCGCGGCGGCGGCGAACTGGAGACGGAGGTCGCCGACCGCGCCGCCCCCGTCGTGCTCCGGCACGCCGAGAAACTGCCCGACGACGGCACGCTCGTGGTGGTCAGCCACGGCGGCACGATCCGCACGACCATAGGCCGTCTCCTCGGCCTGGAGGCCCACCACTGGGAGAGCCTCGGCGGCCTGTCCAACTGCTGCTGGTCCGTCCTCGGCGAGGGCGCCCGCGGCTGGCGGCTGCTGGAGCACAACGCCGGGACGCTGCCGGAGCCGGTGCTCGGCGACGACGACTGAGCCCTGCTCCAGGGCTCGTGACCCGGATTTCACTTTCCGGCAGGTCGCAGGCTAAAGTTCTTCTTGTTCGCCCCGCCCAGCTGGGGCAACACCAGGGGCTATAGCTCAGTTGGTAGAGCGCCTGCATGGCATGCAGGAGGTCAGGAGTTCAATTCTCCTTAGCTCCACAGCAAGGTCCCGTCCGATCGAGCCGATCGGACGGGACCTTTCCGTTGTGCGGGTCGTGCGGGTCGTGCGGATCTAGCGGGCCATCTCCTGGTGGTACAGGCTGCGCAGTCGGCTGCGGGCGCGGGTGAAGGCGCTCTCCGCCGATTTGTGGGTGATCCGCAGGGCGTGTGCTGTCTCGGCGTTGCTCAGGCCGCGGGCGCGGGCGAGCAGAACGTCGCGCTCACGGGTGCCGAGGGCGGTGGTCTGGGTCAACAGCCAGGCGCCGGCGGCCCGTTCGCAGACCCCGTGCTCGATGTCGGAGCCGGTTTCCGGCGGCCGGTGCAGGGTGCCCACCCGGCCGGCCAGCCGCCCGTCCCGCTGGACGCCGCGCTGGTGGTCGACGCACAGGCGCAGCGTGATGGTGGTGAGCAGCGCGGCGACCCGGGACTCGTCGAGGGCCTCGAAGGTCGCCGCCCGGATCATGGCCTCTTGGACACAGTCTTCCGCGTCCGCCGCGCGGCCGAGTCGGCTGGTGGCCAGCCGAAGCAGGCGCTCGCGCTCGGCGAGCACCAGGGTCCAGCGTGTTTGGTGAACTTCTTCCATGGAACGGTGGTGCAACGTGCGCGTCACTGCAGCTCCCCCTAGCCGAGGTCGTTGTGGCTGCAGCCAGCTTTGTCGGGGGCGGTGAGGCAAAGCTTGACGCGTTCATAGGACGAGTGGTCCGGAGCCGCGACCACGTATAGTCGAAATCAAGAAATGCCCAATCGAAACGAGCTTCGTTCACAGGAGTGGAGCAGAACGCTTCGGTTGCTCAATGTTCTGAGACAGCTCGCACACGGGGGAGTGGGCAGGCGTGGCTTTTGTGCAGTTGCAGTTGTTAGGGCCCATGGAGTACTGGGCTGAAGGAAAACCAGTGGAACTGGGGAGGGCCAGGCAGCGTTCCATCTTTGCGATGCTCGCGGTCAGTGCAAATGAAGTAGTCATGCCCGACGAGCTGATCGACTGGGCATGGGGTGCAAATCCTCCACGATCGGCGCGGAACATGATCCATTCCTACATTTCTCGACTGCGGGGGGCACTGGAGGAGACCGCCGACGGCGCGGGGGCCAAGGTGTGCCGTCGCCACGGCGGATATGTGCTGGAGGTGGACACCGAAGCGGTCGATCTGTACCGCTTCCGGCGGACCGTCGCGGCCGCACGGGCTGCGGGGACGGACACCCGCGCGATGGTCTCGCTGTTACGGGAGGCGCTCGGGATCTGGAGCGGGCGGTCCCTCGGCGGGGTCGCCGGGGACTGGGCCGCGCGGACCCGGCGGTTGCTCGAACAGGAACGGCTGTCGGCCCAGGTCGAGTGCCACGAGGGCGAGCTGCGGCTGGGCGGCCACGTCGGGCTCATCGACGAGCTGCACTCGCTCGCCGCTGAGCACCCGGACAATGAACTCGTCATCCGCAACCTGATGACCGCGCTGTATCGTTCCGGCCGCCGTGCCGAGGCGGTGGAGGCGTACGCGGCGCTGCGCCGCCGCCTCGCCGACCAGCTGGGGGTGGATCCGGCCCACCAGACGAGGGAGCTGCACGCCCGCATCCTGAGCGCAGACGCGGAGATCGGGGTGTGCGAGCCGGACACGATCACGGCCCCGTCGGTGCCGTCCGTGCCCCGCCAGCTGCCGCGCGGCCCCCGCTGCTTGGGGCGGGAGCAGGAGCTGGCGATGCTCGACAGCTTCGTCACCGCCGTCGACGGCCAGCCCGTCATCCGGGTGATCGAAGGGCCGCCCGGCATCGGCAAGACGGCCCTCGCGGTCCAGTGGGCGCACCGGGTGGCCCATCGCTTCCCGGACGGCCAGATCTTCGTCACCTTGCACGGCAGCCGCAGGACCGATGCCCGAGACGGGTGCGAGCACCTGGTGGGCCGGGCAGGGCCGCCCCGTGCGGACACGGTGCTGTCGACAGCCGAGGCGGCGTGGGGCCGGGCGGCGCCCCAGGCCCGGCCCGGTCCGGCCCAGGCCGTCCGGTCGGCGACGGGGCGGGACGGCGCGCCGTCCACCGACGACGTGCTGCGGTTCGTGCTGCCCAGCCTGGGCGTGTCCGTGCCGCGGGGAGAGGCCGACCTGCGCGGGCTCTACCGGGACGCCATACAGCATCGGCGGGTTCTCGTCGTGCTGGACGACCTGGCCTCGCCCGAGCTGCTGGCGGCGCTGCAGCCGGGCGCGCCCGCCGGTGCCTTCCTCGTCACCACCCGGGACGCCCGCCCGCTCGCCGGGCTGGGTGCGCTGCGCACCGTACGGCTGCGGGAGCTCAGTGACCAGCTGGCCCAGCGGATGCTCGCCGGGATCCTGGGGGAGAGCCGGGTGGAAGCCGAGCCAGGGGCCGTCGCCCAGATCATCGAGCTGTGCCGCCGCACCCCGCGGGCGCTGACCATGGCGGCGGAACAGGCGCTGGTCCGGCCGCGGCTGCCGCTCGCCGACCTGGCGGCAGCCATGGCTGCCCGGGCGCAGTGAGCCCGGGCGTCAGCGAGGCGCGGCCGCCAGGGCGTCGAAGAGGGTGCGCAGTTCGGTGATGCTCGCGTCGAGGGCCTCCTGTTGGTCCTCGGCGCGCACCACGGCCATCGCCGTCTCGCACAGGCCGCCGTACAGCAGGTGGGTGAGCGCAGTCACGGAGTGCGGTGCGATGTCACCGCTCTCCGCGGCGCGCCGGACGCCTTCCTGCATCATCTTCAGGCAGTCGGAGTTGATCTCCCGCATCTCCTCCGTGCCGAGCGCGCCGGGTGCGTCAAGCAGGTTGATGCGCTGCACATCGGGGTCGAGCACTTCGAGGAGGAAGGCCCGCGACCCGACGAACACGGCCTCCCAGGAGTCCGGTTTCGCCTCGCTGTAGGCGCGGGCCACGATGCGCGCCAGGCGGGTCTGTTCGCGCTCGTACACGGCCCGGAAGAGGTGCTGCTTGCCGGAGAAGTGGTGGTAGAGGGCGCCCTTGGTGACATGGGCGGCCTCCACCACGGCGTCCAGTGAGGTCGAGTTGTATCCGCGGTCGGCGAACAGCGCTCGGGCGGCCCGCAGCAGTTCCTCGATAGTGCTGTCGGACCGTTCGCGCTGCGTCAGACGTGTTGTACGAGTCGTGGGCATGTTCACACTTCCCGGATCGGACCCCGCTTGAGCTGGTCTTCCTAGGCTACACGCAGTTCCATTCCGTCCGTACGTATGTGTTCTGGCCCGTTCTGGACGCGGATCAGGGGGCACTCACCCGCGCCGCGAACCGGAGCACCCGGTTCCAGGCGTCCGCCGACTCCTCGGCATAGGTGTCGCGCTTGGCGTCGAAAAAGCTGTGCGGGGTGCCCGGGTAGGTGACCACCTCGTGGTCCAGGCCCGCCGCGGCGAGGGCCTCGTCGAAGGCCCTGACATGGGACAGCGGGATC
This sequence comes from Streptomyces sp. NPDC050211, assembly GCF_040656035.1. Lineage (NCBI taxonomy): Bacteria > Bacillati > Actinomycetota > Actinomycetes > Kitasatosporales > Streptomycetaceae > Streptomyces > Streptomyces sp. NPDC050211. The sequence continues at coordinate 277,455 of NZ_JBFALC010000003.1, read as the reverse complement.
CCCGGGTCGTCCCCGGCCATCAGTGCCAGCACCGGCGCCGCCAGCTCCGCGGCCCGGCTCGTCGGGCCGGGTGAGCCGTCAGGGCCGTCCGCGGGCCAGCAGTAGAACCCGATCACGCCGGCGAGATCGAAGCCCCCGGCCGCCGCCATCACGGCGAGCCGGCCGCCGATGCAGAACCCGATGGTGAGGACGGCGCGCGCGGCGCCGCCCTCGTCGGAGCGCAGGTGCGCGATGCCCGCACTCAGGTCGGCGTAGAGCTCGCGCGGACTCAGCTTGGCCATGTGCTCGGTGTACCGGAAGTCCTTCTCCCGTTTTCCCACGCCTGCCGTGCGCCCGTAGTAGTCGATGACGAGCGCGCGGATGCCGTTCTCCGCGAAGCGTTTGGCCAGCTCCGTGTAGAACCCGTACAGACCGCGTACGTCGGGCAGGATCACGATCGCCGTTTCGGTGCCGCCGGACGGGGCGGCGGTGAAAGCGGCGAACGTATTGCCGTCCGGCGCGGTCAATTCCATATATCGGCTCTCGATCGCGGCATCCGGAATTTGCGGCACCGGCGGTACGGCGTCTTCGTCAAAGCACATGGGCGGGGGATCTCCGTAGTTCTCGGGCTGTTCTTGGTCCCTGGTCGATTCGGTGTGCCGGGCGCGTTTGGTCGTTCGCTTTTCTACGAATACTGGGAACCGAGTTCCTCCAGAGTGAACGGAACCCGGAACGGAGGCACGCTCACGCCCTCGATCCGGTACCGGTTCCACAGGTCGAGCTCCGTGATCCGCCCCGCGGCGTCGCCCTCGGCCGTGCGCAGAACAACGCCGGCGCTGCGGTCACCGACGAAGCGGGTCAGCTCCTCGTGCGCCTCCAGTCGTCCGTACCAGCGGTAGTGGCCGTCCAGCGGCTGGAACTGGCCGATGAGCCGGACCCTGATCCGGAACTCGGCGCGGTCCTCCACGACCAGCACCGCCGGGCCGTCGTACCCGTCATCCTCCACGGTCAACTTCCCTTTCTCTAGTCGTCCTTGAGCCAGCCGGCCTCGCGCCAGACCTTCTCGGACCTGCCGCCGATCAGGCCGATCGACTTGTAGTAGGGGGCGATCCGCTCGGCCCCGTAGGCGCCGTTCACCTTTCCGGTGGGGTTGTTGCGGCCTGCTTCGACGGCCACCTTGGGGTCGAGGCCGGCCCGCTCGTACATCAGCGGGTTGTAGCGGTCCCGGCGGACCGACTTGACCACGCCCGCCAGGAAGTTGCGCAGCATCTCCAGGCGCCGCTTCGAGAGCGTCGGCACGAACCGCTCCAGCTCGGTGCGGGCGAAGCTGATGTGCCGGGCCTCCTCCACGACATGGATGCGGGCTACGGTGCGGACCAGGGGCTGGACCGTCTCGTCGGCCGCCTGCTCGCGCTGGAAGCGGTCGAAGAACTCCTCCGTGAGCAGCAGCATCGCCCACAGCGCGGGTACCGGTGCGAACGTTTTCAGGAGCAGGCCGCTGCGCTGGGTCTTCGGGTGGACGGGGTAGAACTCCGAGCCGATCTTCTCCACCAGCCGGGCGAACATGATCATGTGGCGCACCTCGTCCGCCACCTCCGTCAGTGCGAACTGCACCTGCGGGCTGGTGATGTCCCGCTTGTACGCGTACCGCGACACCAGGTGCAGCAGGATGTGCTCGGTCCACACACCCGCGGCGAGCGACGACGCCAGCTCCTCACGGCTGAGCAGCAGCTTCTGCTCGATGCTCAGGGAGTCGTACAGCTCCGTCCCGTACAGCGAGATCCGCTTCTCGGGCAGGAACCACTTGCCCTCCTCCAGCGGGTCGTCCCAGTTGACGTCGACACGTGGGTCGTACGAATGCTTGGCCGACGCGATGAGGAGCTGTGCGGCCTTCTTGGTCTGGCGTGCGGCCGGGTCCTGGTCCCGGCGGCTGGGGCGGTCGGTTGCGGTGGTCATCACGACTCCTTGTCCTGTGCTCGATGAGTGCTTTCCAGGTGTGCGGCCGGCCGGTCGGTGTCCGCGGAGACGAGTCGGTGCACGTCGACCGTGATCTGCTCGCGGACCGGGCGGCCGGCCAGGATCTCGACGACGTACCGTGCGGCGAGTACGCCGAACTGATCCGAGGCGTAGACGAGTTGGGGGACGCTGTACTCCGGTTCCGAGCGGTGCGCCTGCACGTCGGCGATCAGGTCGGCCGGGACGATCTCGCGCGGGATCACCTTCAGCAGCAGCGTCCACAGCGCCCGTTCGACGATGTCCGCTTCGGTGATCACGCCGGCGAGCGGGACCGGTTCGGTGCGGTAGTCGTAGTACCGCACGTGCTGGGTGCCCGAGAGGTCGTAGCCGGAGATCACGGGCAGGCCGCGGCGCGCCGACTCGACGTGCAGGGCGTACTTGGCCCGCCAGCCCGAGACCGTGGTGACGTCCACACCGTCGACGACCGCGTCCACCCCATCCAGGAGCGGACCCGCGTCGTCGGGCCGGACACCGGCCGTGTCGACCCGGGTCTCGGCGAAGGGGTTGACCGCCCTGACGCGCTCGGCCGCCACCTCGGCCTTGTTACGGCCGATGTCCGCGTACCTGGCGCTCTGCCGGTTGAGGTTGTTGAGCTCGTACTCCCCGGGCTCGGCGAGGACGAAGCGGCCCATGCCCAGCCTGGCGAGCGGTTCGACGACCGCGCCGCCCGTGGAACCGCAACCCGCCACCAGAACCGTGGCGGTGCGCAGCCGCTGCTGCACGGCGTCCGGGATCAGGCCGCGATTGCGTTCCGTCAGGGCGCGGTAGTACGCGTCCGGATCCCCCGGAACGCCGGCCGGGAGCGGCCGGGCAGGCGGGGCCGCGGCGGTGGTGGTGCTGCTCATATCCGCACCCTCCGGATCTCTCCTCCGACCCGGCCGACCAGCTGCTGGAAGCCGGCCAGGGGATTCGTCGCCGTCAGGGCGTGCCGGAGCCAGTGGACGAGCCGGTCCAGTTCCTCCCCCCGCGGGACACGCGCCACGAACGGCTTGACCACCGCGCGTTCCACGTAGGCCGGGAAGAGCAGGTCGTCCTCGGGCAGCGAGGGGCGAGTCCCCTCGATAACGGTGATGTCCCTCAGGCTGCGCGTCAGACGCCGAACGCCCAGGCCCTCCTCCCCGTCGCCGACCAGGAACGTCGGCTGGGGCGTCAGGTCGCCGAGGACCGTGTAGAAGCCGAGCATCAGCTCCAGCGACAGGCGCAGCCGCCGTTCGGGCGAGGTGTCGCGCTCGGAGGCGCGCTGCATCAGACGCTTGATCTCCCACACCTCGTCGGTGGTGACCGGATCGTCGAGCGGTATGTGGTCGAAGAGGTTGATCCGGTGGGCCACTTCGCAGGGGAAGGGGGCACGGTCCGGGTGTGTCACCGGCAGCGGTGTGCTGTCCGCCGAACCGGTGATCGACACATAGCGCAGGATCGCGCCGGTCGACTCCTCCAGGCCGATGACATGGATCTCCTCGCCGTGTTCCGCGCTGCGCGGTTCCGCGAACAGGCCGCGTGCGAAGGCGACCCGGTCGCTGGCGAAACGCGAACGCAGGTACTGGGCGAGCCGGAACCCGTAGATCACCAGCTGGTAGCGCTCGGGCAGCCGGGACTGTGGCACCGCGAGCACCGTCAGACCGTCCGGACGGCGGGCCAGGTACAGCGGATCCGTCTGGTCGGCCAGGCCCTTGAGGCTCATCCGGTCGTGCAGGGCCAGGACGTGGGCGACGTACCGTTCGCGGCGGGCGTCGTCGGTGCCCTGCGCCGCCGTGGCGGTGACGGTTTCGCCGGTCACGGCTGCCTCCTTCGGTTCGGGACGCGGGCCGGGGTCTTCAGGGCCCGGGGCGCGGGGTCCGGCACCGGGGCCAGCGCGAGCCGCGTGCAGCGGGCCGCGGAGGCCACGGTGGCCTCGATGAACGACGCGGCCGAGGACGCGGCGGCGGCCCGCGCCCCGGGCGTCGTCATCCGGTCGCTGCGCGGCGCCGTCCTCACGACCGCCGCCCGTACAGCGCACCGGTGATCGCCAGCGCCAGGACCTCCGGCGTGCCCTCGTAGATGCGGGCGCCGAACGACTCGCGGACCAGCTTCTCCACGCCGTACTCGCGGCAGTAGCCGCGCGCCCCGACGATGGACATGGCCTCCTCGGACACCTCGATCGCCGCGCGGTCGGCGAACATCTTGGCGACTGCGGGGCCGTAGACGGGGGCCGGCAGCATGTTGTCCGCCTGGTGGGCCGCCTGGAGGTAGAGCAGCCGCGACGCCTCGATCTTCGTGGACATCTCGGCCAGCTTGCGGGCTGTGAACTGGTGCTCGTACAGCGGCTTTCCGGCCTGTACCCGCTCGCCCGCCCACTCCTTGGCGATCTCGAAGGCGCCGCGGGCGACACCCGTGGAGATCGCGGCGACGATCGAACGGGCCTGGTTGGACTGGACGGTGAGGTAGTTCCAGCCGCCGCCCTCGCCGAAGACGATGTTCTCCTCGGGCACCCGGACGTCCTCGAAGGTGAGGGTGGTGCCCAGGCAGGCCCGGTAGCCCATCTTGTCGGCGACCGCGCCGCGCGTGACGCCCTCGCTGTCCAGCGGCACGATGAACACGGTCAGTCCGGTGGCGCCCGGGTGGCCCTCGATGTTGGCGAAGACGGCCGCCCACTCGGCGACCTTGCCGTTGGTGATGAAGCGCTTGACGCCGTTGAGGACGAAGTGGTCGCCACTGCGGCGGGCCGTCATCACGTCCTCGGCCAGCTCGGTGTGCTCCGGTATCAGCAGGTCACAGCCCGCGATCTCCTCGGTGATGGCGTTGCAGGCCAGGACGGGCGAGTCGCCCAGGAAGGGGGGCAGGAACCGGGCCTGGAGCTGCTGGTCGCCGGAGAACAGCACGGACGTCTGGCCGAGCAGCGACGCGCCGAAGATCAGCGCCGTGCTCGCGCAGACCGACGCGAGCTCCTCCATGGCCACGGCCACACCGAGCACACCCATGCCGCGGCCGCCGAACTCCTTGGGGATGGTCAGGCGCAGCAGCCCCAGTTCGTGACCCGCCCGGACGGTCTCCCAGTCGAAGTCGTCGGCGGGGGCGAGGTCGTTGTCGAGCACCCGCGGTTTGACCACGGTCCGCGCGAACTCGCGCACTTCGTCGCGGAGTTCCTCGACTTCGGGAGGCAGCTGGAACAGCGACGGCATCGCCGCGGCGTTGAGGGCGCTCAGGTCGGACAGGGTCGGGGCGTTCGGGACGGCGGTTGTGGTGGTCGCGATCACTGGGTCGGCTTTCTGTGTGACGGATGGTCGGGTGGTGACGCGGGCAGGGCGCGTCCGTCAGGCAGTGGCCGACGGCAGCGCGAGACGGGCGTACTCGCGGCCCAGCACCGGCATGAAGTCCGCCAGTTGACGCACCTTGGCGACGGGGCCCTTCACGACGAGGCTGCGGTCGACGATCGCGCGGGTCACGCCGAGCTGCCCGAGGAGGACGGAGTGCAGCGCGTCCGCCCGCACCTCCAGACGCAGACTCGCCGGGTGCGGCGCGCCGTCGTGCACACCGTCGGAGTCCAGCAGGAAGGCCGTGTGGTCGGCGTCGGCCGTCTGGGGCCGGGTGAGGACGAACTGGAAGGAGAAGTCGCGCTCCTTGAGCAGGGTGGCGAACTCGCCGTCTGCGGCGGCCGCTCGGAAGGCGTCGATGAACAGCTGCGGGTCCTGGACGGTCACAGTCGTGCTGCCTTTCGTGTCGGAGGCTCGGTGGGTGCCGGATGAGGCCGTGGGGCGGTGGCCGGCCGGTCAGTTGTGGGACAGTGCGCCGACCGCGGTGTCCACACCGTGCGGTGCGGCTTCGGCGAGGATCAGGTCGGCCGCGCGCTCCGCGAGCATCACCGTGGGCGCGTGGGTGTGGCCGCGTGGCAGGGACGGCATCGCGGAGGCGTCCACGACCCGGAGCCCTGCCACGCCCCGCACCCGCAGCCGTGGATCCAGCACGTCGTCGGGGCCCGGTCCCATGGCGCAGGTGCCGACCGGGTGGTAGAGGGTCTCCGCGTGTGCACGCACCAGGGCCCGCACCGTGCGCGGGTCGGGGTCGAGGGCGCCCGGCGTCAGTGGCTCACCGAGCCGCTTCGCCAGTGCGGGCCGGGTCAGCACGTGCTGGGCCCGGTGCACCCCCTCGGTCAGGACGCGCAGGTCGTCCCCGTCCGGGTCCGACAGATACCGAGGATCGATCACCGGGTGCGCCGACGGGTCGGTGGAGGCGAGCAGGACTGCGCCGTGGCTGCGCGGCCGCAGCAGCACCACGCCCAGCGTGACGCCGTGCGTGCGCGGCGCCCGTCCCTGGTCGAGGAACGGCACCAGCATCCACACGAACTCCAGGTCGGGCGCCGGGAGTCCGTGGTCGCTGCGCAGGAACGCCACGGCCTCCGCGAGGTTGGACGTGAGCCGCCCGCGCCGGCCGCGCAGGAACTCGGCGATCTCACCCTGGGGGTCCGTGACCCCGGGCGTCACCGGGCCGTGCGCGTCGAACGCGAGGGGAACGTAGAGGTGGTCGGCGAGGCCCAGCCCGACCTTGGGAGCGTGGGCGTGCACCGTGATGCCGTGCCCGCGCAGCGCGTCCGCGTCGCCCACGCCCGAGAGCATGAGCAACTGCGGGGACCCGATCGCGCCCGCCGCGAGGATCACCTCGCCGTCGGCGCGCAGCTCGGCCGGCCCGTCCGGGCCGGTCCAGGCCACGCCGACCGCGCGCCCGCCCTCGATCAGGATGCGGTCGACGCGGGCGTCGGTGACCACCGTGAGGTTCTCGCGGCCTCCGGCGGACCGCAGATACCCGTCCGCCGCGCTCCACCGACGTCCGCCGCGCTGGGTGGCCCGTACCGGTCCGGCGCCCTCCGGTTCCAGCGGGTGCCCGTCGTCCAGCGAGGGCAGCCCCGCCTCGGCACAGGCGGCCAGGAACTCGGCCGTGGCGGGGCTCGGGTCGCGCAGGTCCTCGATACGGATGGGCCCGCCGGATCCGTAGTCGCCGCCGCCGGACCGGTCCTCGGCCCGCAGGAAGTACGGCAGCACCTCCTGAGCGGACCAGCCCGTGCACCCCTCGGCCCTGGCCCAGCCGTCGAAGTCCGCCCGGTGCCCGCGGGTCCAGATCTGGGCGTTGAGCGAGGACGAGCCGCCGAGTGTACGGCCGCGTGGCCAGCGCAGACTGCGCCCGTCGAGCTCCGGCTGGGTGGTCGTGCGGTAGTTCCAGTCGGCCGACGTGCCGAACAGGGCGGGAAACGCGGCCGGGATGCTGATCTCGGCACGCCGGTCCGGGCCGCCCGCCTCGATCAGCACCACCCGGCCGTCGCAGCCGGCGCTGAGCCGGTCGGCCAGCACACAGCCGGCCGATCCCGCGCCGACCACGATGTAGCGCACGGTGTCCTCGCTCATCACGTCCCCGCGCGGTCGTTGATCCGGGTGCTGAGGGCCTTCACGATCTCTGCGGCGAGGGCGGCGTGCCCCTCGATCGTGAAGTGGATGCCGTCGGCGCTCATCAAGTTGGGGCGCAGCCGTACCGGGTGCTCCCACATCTCGATGAGGACGGCGCCGTGCCGCCGTGCCACCGCCCGGATGCGGTCGTTGAGGGCGGCCATGCGGTCGCTGAAGACCGCCAGTTCCGGGACCGTGTCGAAGACGTTGGCCACGGTGAACGCGAAGATGTCCGCACCCTGCGCGCGCAGCGCCGCGTAGATGGCGTCCAGGTCGGACTCGACGCCGTCCAGGTCGGGCTCGCTGTCGAACAGGTCGTTGCCGCCTGCCGCGACGTTGACCAGATCCGGCCGGAACGCGAGAACCTGCTCCAGCTGCTCGGCCCGCACCTCGCTCGTGCGCTTGCCCATGACCCCGGTGTTCAGATAGCCGAAACCCGGCTTTCCGGAGCCGAGCGCGGCGGAGATCCGCTCCGGCCACGGCACCTGGGCATAGCCCGGACTGGGGTCGCCGAGACCCTGGGCGAAGCTGTCTCCCAGCACGGCGAGCCGCTGCCACGGGGCGCCGCGCAGGAGGCGTACCGAGTCCTCGTGGGAGAGGACCAGTGGGTCGTCCGCCTCGCGCTGCAGATCGTGCGTTGTCATCTTCTCCTGGCCGCCTCTCTGGCTGCTCACGGGTGGGTCACGCGGCGTCGCTGGGCGCCGCCGCCTGCTGCTCTACGAAGTCCTCGATGTCCTTCACCGTGGTGATGTCGCGCCCGGCGCCCGGGCTGGGGTTCACGAGCGCGAACTCCTGCTCGATGCGGAGTGAGAGCTCGATGACGGCGAGCGAGTCGTAGCCGAGCTGCTCGACGAGGCGGTCGTCGGACTGCGCCTCGCGAGCGCCGAGCGGGCTCATCTCGCCGACTATCTGCCTGACCTTCGCGCGCAGTGTGCTGCTGTCCATGTCCTGTGCGTCCTCTTCTCTTTTTCTCTTTATCGCTGCTGATGTCCGTGTGGGCTTTCCGACGGTCCCTCAGGCCGCCGCGGCCCGGATCGGGTGCGGCGCGCTCCAGCGCTCCTCGTAGGCATCGAGCGCCTTGTCCACCGCGAGGTCCCAGGACAGGCCGGCCTTCTCGACCAGGTGCTCAAGGCCCACCAGGCGCAGCTGCTTGACCAGGCGTTCCCGGGCGATCTCGACGCTGCCGCGCAGCTGCGTGGCCCGGCTGAGCAGGGCCGCGCGGATCGTGGGCACCGGGTTGTGCCGTGAGGGGCCGATGAGCACCCAGGCCGCCGCGCCGAGCGATTCGAAGTGAGCGTCCTCGATCACCTGGGCGAACCCGCCGGCGACCCCGTCCTGCGCGGCGCGCAGACCGAAGGAGACGTGGCGCGACTCGTCGCGGGTCACGTTCGTGAGCCCCTCCTCCAGCGCGTCGAGCTTCAGCCGCTTGGCGAGGAAGCGTGTGGTGCGCAGCGCTGTCGCGGCGAGCACGCCCTCGGTGATCAGGTGGTAGTAGATGAGCGCCCGGTACCAGGAGTCCCGGTCCTCGTGGTTGGCGCGCACCGCGTCGGTGACCCGGGTGAGTTCGGGGGCGAACACCTCGGCATAGTCCGCGCCGTCCTCCGCCTCGTCGAGGGCGGTCCGACAGGCGTCCTCCAGGTAGGTCTGGAAGAACCGCACATGCCGTGCCTCGTCGGCCAGCTGGGTGCACAGGAAGATGCGGTCGTCCTCTGTCGGCGGGGCGTCGATCAGCGAGCCCAGGGTGTGGGTGACGGCCACCTCACCCACCTCGAGCTCGGCGAGTGAGCCGAGCATCTGGGAGCGCGAGAAGGGGCTCAGCTTGTCCCAGGTCGCCGCGTCCCGTGCGGGGTCGACCTGGGCGACGGCCCACTGCTGGCGCTCCCAGCGGCGGTAGAGGTCCGCGGAGCCGGCGAGCCGGCCGCGCTGTTCTGCTGTGCTCTCCGCGGCCGTCTCGGTGACGTCGAGGACGAGCCCGGCGGTCGTGGCGGTCATATCGCTGCCCCATCCAGTTGTGCTGCGGTCGGTTCGGTCAGGTGCTGGTCGAGGTGAGTCGTGTGCAGTACGTCGCCGAGTGGCGCGCCCTCGCCCGCCTGGCGCCAGAGCAGCCGGCGGCGCGGCTTGCCGCTGGAGGTGCGCGGAATGGTGCCGCGCCGGGCCCGCACCACGGTCACGGAGACCGAGGTGTCGAGCGCGGTGCGCAGCACGGCGGTGACGGGCTCCAGCCAGTCGTCGCCGGCGGCCTCCACGACGACGACGGCGCCGGACTGCCCGCCGCGGGCGCCGAGCGCCACGGCGCAGCGGCCCGCCGGTACCCCGGGCAGCGCGTTGAGCGCCGCCTCCAGGTCCTCGGCGTGCACCTTGCGGCCGCGGACCTTGAGGCTGTCGCCCACGCGTCCGACCACGTACAGCTCCCCGTCCAGCAGGAACCCGGCGTCGCCGGTGCGCAGTCCGTGCTCGGTGAAGGGCGCGCCGGCCGCGGGATCGGGCGACTGGTAGCCGTCGGCCACCGACGTCCCCCGGACCCGGATCTCGCCGAACGTGCCGTCGGGCAGTGGTGCTCCGTCGTCGTCGACGACATCGACGGCGGTTTCGGGCACCGGGGCGCCGCAGGAGGTGATCCAGCGGGCGGGGTCCTCAGGCCGGTCGACACCGAGGACGCCCGAGCCGACGACGGTCACGGGGGCGCCGACGGCCGGCGGGCCGTCGGGCCGGACGATGCGCGCGCCGACGCCGGGACGGACGCCGGTGACGGCGAGGGTCGTCTCCGCCATGCCGTAGCACGGGGCGAAGGCACGGGAGTCGAAGCCGTACGGGGCGAGCCGCGCGGCCAAGTCGGCGGCGACCCGCGCGTCCACGCGCTCGGCGCCGCTCATCGCGACCCGCCAGGTCGAGAAGTCGGTGCCGCGCAGCTCCTCGTCGCGGACGCGGGACGTGGCGTATCCGTAGCCGAAGTTGGGAGCGGTGGTGATGGTCACCCCGTGCCTGCCGTGGCAGTCGAGCCAGCGGGCCGGGGAGCGGATGAAGTCGACCGGGCTCATCAGCCACAGGTCGATCTGGGCCACGACGGAGCCGAGGAACGTCCCGATGAGGCCCATGTCGTGGTACAGCGGCAGCCACGACGAGCACGAGTCCTCGCCCGTCACGCCGAGCCAGCCGTGGATGGCACGGACGTTGGCGGTGAGGTTCTCGCCGGTCACCCGGACGCCCTTGGGGGTGCCGCTGGAGCCGGACGTGAACTGCAGCAGGGCGAGTTCGGCGTCGCGGCGGTCCAGATCGTCGGCGGCCGGCAGCGTGTCGGGGCTCGGGAGCACCAGGGGGGTGCCCGTCCCGGCCTTGGCGCACGCCGTGGCGGCGAGCGGTGCGAGTGCGTCGTCGGTGAGTACGGCGGCCGGGGCTGCGGTATGCAGCACGGCTGCCGCGTGGTCGGTGAACGCGTCGTGGCCTGCGAAGGAGACGGGCGAGGCGATCGGAGACGGGGTGGCCCCCGCGTACATCGTGCCGAGGAAGGCCGGGACGAACGTCTCGGGCTCCTCGATGAGCAGCGACACGACGCCCTTCGTGACCCCGTTCGCGTGCAGGAAGGCCGCCGTGCGGCGGGCGGCCGAGGCGATCTCTGCGTACTGGCGCAGGTGCCAGTCGCCGTTGCGGTAGTGGTGGATTCCGCGCTCCGGCGCGGGGGAGTCAAGCCAGTCGAGGACTGAGTTCATCAATTCCCCTCATCGGTTGGGCAGTTGAACGGTCCGATGTGGCTGCGACCGCGGCGGCGGTGCGCTGCCGACTGCCTGCTGCCCCCAGGCGATGGGTTCTCGTCCTGTGTTACGGGCTGGTGGACGTCCCCCCTCGCGGCAATCGCCGATTCCTTCGAAAATCTCCGGCGAGCGCTGTCGGGTACGGCGGCTCGGCGTCGCTCAGGCGGGCCTGCTCCCAGCACATTCGGCGGGGCCGCGGACTCCGAGGAGGCCGCGGCCCCGCCGGGACCGGCCGCGGCCGCGGGGGAGGAGACCGCGACCGGCGTCAGGGGATCTGGACGGTCAGGCCCGGTCCACCGCGGCGGCGCCGCCGGCGGACGGGCCGGCCGCCTCGGCCTGCTTCGCGGCGGCCTCGGCCTGGGCCTTCAGGTAGGCCTGGATCTGCCGCTGGGTCTCGGCGATCTGCGCCATCGACGACTTGGTGAACAGCCAGAACGCGGGGACCGCCGCGGCGGCGATGAAGATACCGGCGAGCAGGAAGGCGTCCAGATAAGCCTGCGGCTTGCCCAGATCGTTGGCCGCGAACACCGCCGCCATCGCGGCGACACCGACCGACCCGCCGAACTGCCGCGCGGTGGTGTTCATACCGGTGCCGGTCGCGAACTTCAGGGGGTGTACGGAGATGGAGGCCGCGGTCGTGACGCTGGTGAGCGCCGCGCCGAGCACCGCCCCGCCCACTGCGCCGTACGGCAGCCAGAAGGACCAGAACTCCGGCTCCGCGCCGAGACCCTGGTAGGCCCAGATGCTCAGCCCGAGGAAGACGAGGGTGCCTACGAGGACCACGGGACGCTGCTTCTCCGGTGGTACCCGGCGCCCCACTGCGATCGCGGCGACGGCGGACAGCACCGCGCCGGGCGTGACAGCGAGACCGGCCTTGAGTACCGAGTAGTGCCAGATGGTGGTGAGGTACAGCGGCCCGGACAGGAACCAGACGAACAGGCCCGCACCGAGCAGGAACGACGTGAGGTTGGCCGCCGCGAACATCGGCGTGCGCCACAGCTCGGTCTCCACCGCCGGGGCAGAGTGCTTGCGGGAGCGCAGGAGCGAGTACGCCACGAACACGACGCCGGCGCCGATCCACGCCCACGTCTGCCCCGCGTCCCAGCCCCAGTCGCCGCCCTTCGTGAGCCCGACGACGATGCCCGCGAGGCCGAGGGTGACGGTCGCGGTGCCGATGAGGTCGGGGAGCTTGGAGTCGGTGGCGGGCCGGTTGGGCAGGCGCAGCGCGGCGGCGATCACGGCGAGGCCGATCGGGACGTTCAGGATGAACACCGAGCGCCAGCTGATCTCGCTGACGAGCAGTCCGCCGATGGACGGTCCGGCGGCCGCGGCCATGGAGCCGGCCGCGCCCCAGATGCCGATGGCCTCAGCCCGTTTGTGGGCGGGTGTCTCGGCGAGGACGAGGCCGAGCGCGGCGGGAATCATGCCCGCTGCGCCGATGCCCTGGATCGCGCGCGCCGCGATCAGTAACTCGACGTTCGGCGCGACGGCGCAGAGGAGGGACGCGGCGGTGAACAGGGCGAGCGATCCGAGGAACAGCTTGCGCCGCCCGAGTACGTCGGCGAAGCGGCCCGCCGGTGTGAGCAGTGCCGCGAAGAGGATGCCGTAACTGGTCACCACCCAGGTCAGGTTGGTCAGCGATTCTTCCGGAAAGTCCTCGTGCAGGGTGGGGAAGGCCACGTTCACGATCGTCGTGTCGAGGAAGGCCATGAAGGTCGCTGCCGAGGTCAGCAGCAGCGTCTTCCCGGCGCTTGACCCCTCGGTGCGGCCCGCGGGCGTTGCTGAGGTCACTGTGGATCCCTCCAAGAAACATTCTTTTGGTATGTGAGTACATACCGTAGGTATGTGGCTGTCAAGTGGAACCCCACGCACACGGAGTTGCCGATCCGTCACGGGGGTGTGCGCGTCCTGGCGCGTAACCCCTGTGGAAGGGAGCACGACGCAACGAGCGATGTGACCGACAGGAGTCCCGTGTGAACACCACTCACACCGCGCACGTCACTGGGCCGGTTCGCCACCATGCGGCCCTGCTCGGCATCGGGGCCTACCGGCCTCGTCGGATCGTCACCAACGAGGAGATCTGCGAGACCCTGGACTCGACGCCCGAGTGGATCCGGCGGCGCAGCGGCATCAGTACCCGCTGCTTCGCCAAACCCGACGAGACGCTGGTGGAGATGGGCACTACCGCCGCCGGCAAGGCGCTCGCCGACGCCGGTGTCGCGCCGGACGAGGTCGACCGGCTGTTCGTCGCCACCATGTCGGACGTCGGCACATGGCGCGAAGGATCAGGTCCGGGCCCAGGGGCCGGTGACGACTCGGCGGCCGTGGAGATCGCCCGCCGGCTCGGCTTGCGGACACCTGCTGTGCAGGTGAGCGCCGCGTGCGCCGGCTTCACGGTGGGCCTCGCCCTGGCCGCCGCGTCCATCGCGGCGGAGGAGGCGCGCACCTGCCTGGTCGTCGGCGTGGAGCGGATGTCGGACATTCTCGACCCGCGGGACCGCTCGACCGCCTTCCTGTTCTCGGACGGGGCGGGCGCGGCTCTGGTGGGGCGCAGCGGCGAGCCGGGCATCGGACCGGTGGTGTGGGGAACGGACCCGGAGCTGCGGGACGCCATCACTGTGCGGACGGAGCCGGAGCAGGCCGGCCCGATCATCCGGATGCAGGGCTCGGCGGTCTTCCGGTGGGCCGTGACGCACCTGCCGGAGGTCGTACAGGAGGTGCTCGCCCGGTCGGGGCTCGGCCCTGCCGACGTCCAGGCCTTCGTGCCGCACCAGGCGAACCTGCGCATCATCGAGGCGGTCGCGCAGAGCGTGGGCTTCCCCGGGCACGTCGTCGTGGCGCGCGACGTCGTGGACCAGGGCAACACCTCGGCGGCGTCGATCCCCCTCGCACTCGACCGGATGCGCACGTCCGGGGCGCTGCAGAAGGGGGACCTGGCGGTGCTCGTCGGCTTCGGGGCGGGGCTGACCTACGCGGGGACGGTGGCACGGATGCCGTGAGCACAAGATCCAGATCCGGAACCACACCTCCCGCCTCACCCCTTGTCGTCCCTGTGACCCAGCAGCGCCCGCAGGGTGTCCGCCTCCGGCACTCCGAGGGGCTCTGCCAGGCGCAGGGCGCGGCGCCACGGGCGGTCCGGGCGGCCGTGCTCCGGGGCCGTCTCGGCGGCGCGGCCCCAGGACAGCAGCGCCCGCACCTCCCCCAGCGGGCTGCCCGACGCGTGGTACAGGGCGGCCGCCCGCCGGTACCCGGCGATCGCGGCCGCGCACCGGCCGGCCGCGAGCGCGCAGTCCGCCTCCGACTGGAGCGTCTGCGCCCTGGTCAGGCCCATGTCGCAGTCCTGCAGGATGCGCCGGGTGAGCCGGGCGGCCGCAAGCGCCTCCTCGTACAGGCCGAGTCGCACATACGCCGCCGCGCACTCGGCCCGGGCGCGCGCCGACCCCTGCCGGTAGTGGATCTTCTCCGTGATCAGCAGCGCCTTGCCGAAGTTCCGCATGGCCAGGTCCGTGTGCCCGGCCGCGGCCTCGACGCTGCCCAGCAGGATCAGGCAGTCCGTCTCGATGCGCGGATCGGACAGGTGCGGGATGGCGACATGGGCCTCGCGCGCGGACGTCACGGCACGGGCGTGTGCGCCCAGATCGCCGGCGAGCGCGGCCTGGCAGGTCAGTGCGATGGCCACGCCCTCATGGAAGCCCACCTCACGGCTGACCCGCATCGCCAGATCGCACCACTGCCGCGCCTCCGCGTGCCGGCCCAGGTGACGTAACGCCAGCGCGATATAGCCGGGCAGCCGGATGTGCCCGAACCGGGAGCCGGCCTGCTCCGCGAAGTCGAGCGAGCGCCGGTAGCCGTGCAGCGCCGACCGCAGATCACCGGCGTCGTAGGCGTTGCGCGCCAGCCGGCCCCAGGCGTTGGCCTGCCCCGCCGTGTCGCCGAGGCTCTCGTGGATGCGCAGCGCTGCGCGCAGATACCGGTTCGCCGGTTCCAACAGTCCCACCGACCAGTACGAACGGCCGAGGACCGCGAGGGAGAGCGCCTCCCCGGCCCGCCATCCCGCGTCGCGGCTGACGGCGAGTGCCTCCCGGGCCCGCTCCCGCTCGCTGAGGTACCGGCCCTCCCGGTACCGCGAGTCGGCGACGTTGAGCAGCATCGCCGTGTTCGCCCGCGGGTTGCCCGTCTTGGCGGCCGCGCTCTGGGCCGCCTCCACTGCCGTGGCCCAGTCGTCGCCGCCCGGGTGCAGCCGGATGAAGCCGAGCATCGCATCGGCCAAGCGCCAGCTCGCCGGGCCGAGCCCCAGCTCCGAGGCGCGCTTTATGGCCGCGCAGATGCCGGCCTTCTCGCGGTCGAGCCAGGCGATGTCGAAACCCGCGTCCCGCAAGGTACCCCCGTCCGCCTCCGCACCGGATGCCGGGTTCGGGGTCACCTCGGGGAGGGCGTCCCTCGCCCCGTCCGTGGCGGTGGGCCGCGGCCCGAGGGACGTCACGGCCACACCCCGGTGCACACCCGACATCTGGATGCCGTTGGCGAGGCTCGCCCGCTCCACCCCCTGGCGGTACCACTCCAGCAGCCGCAGAAGGACGTCCCGGCACACCTCCCAGGGGTCCTCGTCGGCCGCGCGGCCCGCCGCGTACTCCTTGACCATGTCGTGCATCCGGTAACGGCGCGGGGCGTACTCGGCCAGCAGGTTGGCCCGTACCAGTGCCCCGATCCGCTCCTCCAGGCCGGCGAACGAGCAGTCCGCCAGCGCCCCCACCGTGTCCCGGCCGAATTCCGTGCCGGGCACGATCCCCAGTTGCCTGAACAACTCCCGCTGCTCCGCGCCGAGTTTCCCGTACGACAGGTCCAGGGCCCGCCCCATCGCCGCCCGCGCATCGGCGCCGTCCGTCATCGGGACCTGCGCGAGCACCTGGCCCAGCTGCTCCTTGGGGCGGCTCGCGGCATAGGCGCCGTTCAGCCGCACGGTCAGCGGCAGCCGCCCGGAGACCTGTACGAGCCCGGCCGCGGCGTCCGGCTCCCTGGCCACGCGCGCGCTGCCGACCAGCGATTCCAGCAGGGCGAGAGCCGCCTCGTGGTCCAGGACGTCGAGAAGTACCTCGCCGGCGAAGTAGGTGGCGGTCAGTCCTGGCATCCGGTCGCGAGAGGTCACCACGACCGCGCTGCCGTCGACGCTGGGCGGCAGCAGATGCCGTACCTGCTCCGGTCCCGCCGCATCGTCCAGCACGATCAGGACGCGCCGGCCGACGAGCAACGTGCGGTAGAGCGCGGCCCGTTCGTCGAGCCCGAAGGGGAGGTCGGCGGCCGACAGGCCCAGCGCGAGCAGGACCCTGGCCAGCGTCTCGACGGGTTCGATGGGCGGCAGATGCCGGTCGTGGCCGCGCATCTCCACGAAGAACTGCCCGTCCGGGAACGACGCGCGGGCGCGCTCCGCCCATCGCAGCGCCAGGGTCGTCTTGCCGGCCCCGGCGATTCCGCTGACCACGGCGAGGTTGCGGCCGTGCGACGAGGCGGTCGGCGCCGTCGGCTGCGCCGGCGCCAGCAAGGCGTCCAGCTGCTGCAGTTCACGCTCCCGGCCCACGAAACACCCGGCGACGGCGGGCATCCGTAACTGCTCGCGGGCCTGCGCGGCGACGGAGCTCGTTGTGCGCCCGGCGCCGCGCCCCTCGTGCTGCAGCAGCCGCTCACCGGCCTGGCGCAGTGCGTCGCCCGGCCGCGTCGACAACTCGCGGGCGAGGCGCGCCCGGATCGCTCCGTACGCGCGCAGCGCCGCCGCGGAATTGCCGCTGTCGCGGTGGGCGAGGATCAGACGCAGCGCCAACTCCTCGTCGTACGGCCGCTCCTCGGTCAGCTGCTGCAGCTGTGGCAGGATCTCCTGAGGCCGGCCGAGCCGCAGCTGCGCGTCGAACAACTCCAGGAGCGCGGCCCGGCGTTCGTCCTCCAGCAGTGTGCGCAGCGACTCGACATGGGTGCCTCCCAGGTCGCTGAGCGCGGATCCCGACCACTGCGCAAGCGCCGACCGCAGCAGCGTGGAGCGCTCCTCGTCGTCCTGGGCAGCGGTTGCCTGCGCCGCCAGATCCCGGAAGCGGTACAGATCCACGGCCGACGAGTCGACTCTCAGCACGTACCCCCCGGCCTGGGACGCCAGGACCGGTTGCCCGGGCGCGGTGCCCAGGACCTTGCGCAGCCGGGTCGCGTACCCCGCCAGCGCGTTGCGTGCCTGCCGGGGCGGGCGCTCGTCCCATACGAGTTCGGCGAGCCGCTGGCTCGGTACCACGTTGTTCACATCGACCAGAAGCATTCCCAGCAGGCTGCGCTGCCGCGCGTGCCCGATGTCCAGTTCACGATTGTCCGAAAACGCCCGTACAGGTCCCAGCACTCGCAGGTCGATCACGCTGTGTCCCCTCGGTGCTTCTTGTGTGCCCGATTTGTGTGCCCGATTCAAGGATTCTGGTGCACTGGGGAGGGCGTACAAAGCTCTTTCTGTTCGGTATGACGAACGTAACCTTCATCGCGATGAGTGATGAGCGGGTGCCCGATCTTGTTCGGTAGATCGTTTCCGCGCGGCTTGAGTCACTCGGGCCTTCGTGGCGTATACCTCTGTGGTGGCGCCTTGGCGTGCGGGTACGTGCCGGCGAGGACGGGCCGCGGTGAGTGCCGTGTCCGGACTGGTACTGAGGCGTCGCTGACCGTATTGGTCCGGCCGTGGCAGAATCAAACGGCCGGAAGGGGGCGCGGCCCGACGGGAGGGAGCCAGTGATGCCTGCGAGCATCCGTGAGGCGGTCGGTGACCACCTCGACGCAGCGATGACTCGGGACACGGTGACCCGGCTCAGCTGCCCTTCCTGCGGTTCCCTCCATGTCGCTCAGGTTCTCGGCGACAACGGCGGAATTTCCTACGTGTGCACGGCCTGCGGCCACAGCTGGAGCTGATCGATGGGTGCACACAGGCGAAAGTGCGACTGGTGCGGCAGCGGGACGCCGATCGTCCGCGACATGGAGCCGGTCAATCCCGACTACCAGTACTGGTGCGAGGAGTGCGCGCGGGCGCTGATCATAAAAGGCGACCCCATTGAGACCTACCGTGAGCTGGAGGGCGAGCCGATCTACGGTCGGCTCCTGGAGGAGCACTGCACACTCAAGCGGTTCTACTCGTTCGTCACGGCTTGACGCCGTCGGCCCTGCTGTGACCGGGCTCTGGGCCGACGGAAACGATTTGGTGTTCCCCCCGGTGGACCGTGTAATGTTGTCGTCGCCGCCGGGGGAAACCGGCACGAGGGCGACGCGGGGCTATAGCTCAGTTGGTAGAGCGCCTGCATGGCATGCAGGAGGTCAGGAGTTCAATTCTCCTTAGCTCCACAGAAATCGAGGGCGGGCCATCCGATCGGATGGCCCGCCCTCGTCGTATCTCCCTGCTCAGCGGCCCAGCGCGCGGCGTCCGCGGCCCTGGGACAGGACCGGGAGGTTGCGGGCAGGCGCCTTGTCGCGCTGGGACTCCTCCTCGATTCGCAGGGCGAGGGCCGGGCAACGGCGCACCGCACGCACCGCCTTGGCCTCCGCGTAGCGCGGCACCTGGGCCTGCGCGACGGTCGGGAAGCCGTCCGCGCCCAGTTCGAAGACCTCCGGGAGGATGTCCGCGCACAGGCCGTGGCCGCGGCAGAGCGTCCAGTCGACGTAGATCTTCTGGCGGCTGGGGCCGTTCTCCTCGGACTCGCCCCCGCCCGGCAGGCCCGTCGGGGTCCTGCCGCCCTCGAAGAGCGGCAGAACGCCCTCCACGGGCCTTCCGCAGCCGTTTCCGAGGACGTGCGCGGCGAGGTCGTCGGTGAAGGCCTTGACGGTCGACTCGAGGAACATCGCGGAGCCGTCGGGGTGGGAGCACGCGCCGCGCCGCTTCACGTTCTTGGCGACCTGCTTGAGGGCCTCCAGGGCGGCCGGACCGCCGCCGTTGAGGATGTCCTCCATGCCGCGCGCCGCGGCCGGCAGACCGAGGTAGCAGGGACCGCACTGTCCCGCGCTCTCCTCGGCCAGCCACTGGGCCACGCGCAGCGACTCGCCCAGCGGGCAGGTCTCCTGGCTGATCGGCAGAATGGCGCCGGCGCCGAGCGAACCGCCCACCGCGTCCAGCGAGTTGCGCGAGACGATCGCCTCGTTGACCGTCGCGGCGTCGATCCACTTGCCGTGGTAGCCGCCGGTCAGCACGCCCTGCGGGACCGGCGGGGCGCCGGCGAGCTGGAGGACGTAACGCAGCGGCACTCCGGTGGGGACCTCGATCACCATGGGGCGGGCTACTGCGCCGGAGACCGTGAGCATGACGGTGCCGGGTTCGTCGTACAGGCCGGTGTTGCCGTAGCGCTCGGGGCCGATGCGGGCGGCGATGGCGAGTTGGGCGAACGTCTCGGCGTTGGACAGCAGGGTGGGTGCGCCGCCGACGCCGTTCTGGGAGGCGCTGACCTTGCGGCCGGGCGGGATCGCCGGGCCGCCGTCGATGGACCGGATCAGCGACGCTGCCGCTCCGGTGACCATCCGTACGGGATTGCGCTGCACGCGCGCGCGGAGCGCCGACCTGCGGCCGTTGCTCAGTCCGCGTTCGGCGAGTGCGGCTTCCATGGAGCGCTGGGTGGACTCCCGGGTGACCCCCACCACGAGCGTGCGGGCACCCAGGGCCTCGGCGCACAGCAAGGCGCCGTCCAGGATCAGATGAGGGGCACGGTTGATGAGCACCGTGTCCTTGCGGCAGGCCGGTTCGTCCTCGCTTCCGTTGACGACGACGACCGGGCGCACACCGCGCTTGATCGCCGCCTCGGCGACCGAGCGCAGCTTCTTGTGGAAGGGGAAGCCCGCGCCGCCGCGGCCCTTGAGGCTGATGTTCTCGGCGAGCTTGGCGAGTTGCTCGCCGCCCATGGGTTCAAGCGGCCCGTGCACCTTCAGGTGCATGGGCAGATCAAGTCTTTCGACAAGGTCGAAGCCAGACGTGAGCTGCGGAAGGCCGACCACGCGGACTTCGGGTACGTCGGGCAGGGCCTCGTTCACCTATAGCCTCCGGAAGGCGTGTTCCAAGGTTCGCCCGGGCCCGGTGAGTCGAAGTCGTACGAATCGCCGGGCGTTGGTTCATTGGCGGGACCGCTGTTGTACGTGTCATCGGGGTCGTACGTGCCGTAGGGGGTGTTCGTCTCACCGGTGTCGTACACATCACTCTGGCCGTACCCGCCGGTGTCCGGATTGCTATAGGCCGGGATGTTGTATCCCGTGTCGGTGAGCGGGTCGTACGCCGACGGGGGGGCCTCGCCGACGGGCGGCGGCATCGGGATCGGCCAGCTGCCCGAGGTGCTGCCGCCGCTGTCGACGCGCGGGATCGCCTCCGTGGCCTGCATGTCCAGCGGCAGATCCATGCGAGCGGTCTGGTCGGCCGCGTACGACTGCTGGGGCTGAGGGCGCGGGGGCGTGACGGCGCGGTAGGCGGCCGCGAAGCCGTTCGCGGGCTCCGGGGCGGGCTGCTCATACAGCGGCGCCGTGGGGGGTGCCATACCGGGGGTCATGCGCGGCTGGGGGCCCGTCGCGTCGGCCCGCTCGTAGCCGGGGAGGGTGGCGCCGCCGGCGACCCGGGCGCGGCTCTCCTCCAGGTTCTCGCGGCCCGGCTTCTCCTCGGTGCCGAGGAGTGCGGCGGCCTTGTCCATGACCTGGCGCTTGACCGGGCGCGGTGCCGCGCGCAGAGCGAGGGCCGCCATGACGCCGAGCACGCAGAGCGCGTACATGACCGTGAAGATCGGGCTCTTCACCGCGCGTCCCGCGTACAGGCCGTGCACCAGCGCGGCGCACCAGGCCGGATAGGCCAGCATGTGCATCGCCCGCCAGCGAGCCGCGATCGGTGCCGGGGACGCGAATCGGTTGCGCAGCGCGCCGGTGATCCCCACGAAGATCATGAGCTGACCGGCCAGCGTGCCGAGCCCGATGAGGGCGCCGCCGCCCTGGACTTCGTCGCCGCCGGAGAACACCAGCGCGAAGGGGATGAACACGGCGATCCAGCCGACGTGGTCGAGCGCCAGCTTCACTCCGATGTGCAGCAGCAGGAACGCGATCGAGCCCACGGCGGTCACCCGGTGGATGCCCTGCGCGATGATCCGCTGCCTGGTGTTGAGGATCATCCGGTCCTGGGCGACGAGGCCCCAGATCACGGAGCAGGTGAGCAGGACGAGCGTCAAGACACCCGCCCCGAAGTTGAGGAAGTCCTGGAGCCAGAAGCCTCCGTACACCACGACGAGGGGTATGGCCAGCAGAAAGACAGCCGATGCCACCCCATAGGCCGACCGGCCTGTCTGGGGGATCGAGCTGTTACTACGACGAGGGTTCATGGGGGCAACTCCGAGCGGTTCGGGAAAGCGGTCCCGCTGCCGCACTCTAAGTCCACTTCAAACTGACCGGTACGCCGTTTGAGTTATTGCGTTGTTATCTACGGGCCCTGCGGGGCCTGTGTTGTCCATTAGCGACTGTTACGCCGGGTAATAGTTGAACCTTGTTCAGCTTTTCGGAATCTTCACAAACGGCTGTGAGGCGTCAGTGTGCCCCATGGAAGCCCGTCGCGGCCTCCTCGGCGGCTGCGGTACCCTGACGCCATGCGTGCCGTACGCCTTCTGCTTAGCGAGCCGCGCTGATCAGTCCCGACCAAGGCGAGACCTGGTGGTCGGAATCGGCGCGGCGTCCCCTCCTGTGCGAGGGGATTTTTCGTTTCTTGAATGTCGCCGCTGGCAGAGACGATCGATGGAGCTTTGAGGATCATGAGCGAGACGAACCCCGCTGCCGCCGCCGAGGTGGCCGCGCCGCACCGCTACACCGCGGCCCTGGCCGCGGAGATCGAGGCACGCTGGCAGGACTTCTGGGACGCCGACGGCACCTACGCGGCGCCGAACCCCAAGGGTGATCTGGCGGGCGATGCCGAACTGGCCGCCAAGCCCAAGAAGTTCATCATGGACATGTTCCCGTACCCCTCCGGTGCGGGCCTGCACGTCGGTCACCCCCTGGGCTACATCGCCACCGATGTGTTCGCCCGGTTCCAGCGCATGACCGGCCACAACGTCCTGCACACCCTGGGCTTCGACGCCTTCGGCCTGCCCGCCGAGCAGTACGCCGTGCAGACCGGCACGCACCCGCGCGTGTCCACCGAGGCCAACATCGAGAACATGAAGATCCAGCTGCGCCGGCTGGGCCTGGGCCACGACAAGCGCCGGTCGTTCGCCACGATCGACCCGGACTACTACAAGTGGACCCAGTGGATCTTCCTGCAGATCTTCAACTCCTGGTACGACGACGAGGTGCGCAGGGCCCGCCCGATCGCGGAGCTGGTCGACCGGTTCGAGAGCGGTGAGCGCGCGCTGCCCGGCGGGCGCTCCTGGAACGAGCTGAGCGCCGTCGAGCGCGCCGACGCCCTGAGCGAGTACCGCCTGGCGTACGCCTCCGACGCGCCCGTCAACTGGTGCCCGGGCCTGGGCACCGTCCTGGCCAACGAGGAGGTCACCGCCGACGGCCGCTCCGAGCGCGGCAACTTCCCCGTCTTCAAGGCCAAGCTGCGCCAGTGGAACATGCGCATCACCGCCTACGCCGACCGGCTGCTGGACGACCTGGACGCGCTGGACTGGCCCGAGGCCATCAAGCTGCAGCAGCGCAACTGGATCGGCCGCTCCGAGGGCGCCCGCGTCGACTTCCCCATCGACGGCGAGCGCATCACGGTCTTCACGACGCGCCCCGACACCCTGTTCGGCGCGACCTACATGGTGCTGGCTCCCGAGCATCCGCTGGTCGAGAAGTTCACGCCCCAGGAGTGGCCCGAGGGCACGCACCAGGTGTGGACCGGCGGCCACGCGACCCCCTCCGAGGCCGTCGCCGCGTACCGCGCGCAGGCCGCCTCGAAGTCCGACGTCGAGCGGCAGGCCGAGGCCAAGGACAAGACCGGCGTCTTCATCGGCGCGTACGCCACCAACCCGGTCAACGGCGAGCAGGTCCCCGTCTTCATCGCCGACTACGTGCTGATGGGCTACGGCACCGGCGCGATCATGGCCGTTCCGGCGCACGACGGCCGTGACTTCGAGTTCGCGCGCGCCTTCGAGCTGCCGATCAACTGCGTGGTCGAGCCGACGGACGGCCGGGGCACGGACACCTCCGCGTGGGACGAGGCCTTCGTGTCGTACGACGCGAAGATCGTCAACTCCACCGGTGACGGTGTCTCCCTGGACGGCCTGGGCGTTGTCGACGCCAAGGCACGCATCACCGAGTGGCTGGCGCGCAAGGGCATCGGCGAGGGCACGGTCAACTTCCGGCTGCGCGACTGGCTGTTCAGCCGCCAGCGCTACTGGGGCGAGCCCTTCCCGATCGTCTACGACGAGGAGGGCATCGCCCACGCGCTGCCCGAGTCGATGCTGCCGCTGGAGCTGCCGGAGGTCGAGGACTACTCGCCGCGCACCTTCGACCCGGACGACGCCGACACCCAGCCCGAGACGCCGCTGTCGCGCAACGAGGAGTGGGTCAACGTCACCCTGGACCTGGGTGACGGCCGCGGTCCGCGCACCTACCGGCGTGAGACCAACACCATGCCCAACTGGGCCGGTTCCTGCTGGTACGAGCTGCGCTACCTGGACCCGCACAACAGCGACAAGCTGGTCGACCCGGAGATCGAGCAGTACTGGATGGGCCCGCGCGAAGGGCAGCCGCACGGCGGCGTCGACCTGTACGTGGGCGGCGCCGAGCATGCCGTACTGCACCTGCTGTACGCGCGCTTCTGGTCCAAGGTGCTGCACGACCTGGGGCATGTGTCGTCGGCCGAGCCGTTCCACAAGCTGTTCAATCAGGGCATGATCCAGGCCTACGTCTACCGCGACAGCCGTGGCATCGCGGTGCCGGCCGCCGAGGTGGAGGAGCGCGACGGCGCGTACTACTACCAGGGCGAGAAGGTCTCCCGGCTGCTGGGCAAGATGGGCAAGTCCCTGAAGAACGCGGTCACTCCGGACGAGATCGCCGCCGAGTACGGCGCCGACACCCTGCGTCTGTACGAGATGGCGATGGGCCCGCTGGACGTCTCCCGGCCGTGGGACACGCGCGCGGTGGTGGGCCAGTTCCGGCTGCTGCAGCGGCTGTGGCGCAACATCGTCGACGAGGCGACCGGTGAGGTCACCGTCGTCGACGCGGAGCCCGACGAGAACACCCTGCGCGCCCTGCACAAGGCCATCGACGGAGTGCGCGGTGACCTGGAGGGCCTGCGGTTCAATACCGCCATCGCCAAGGTCACCGAGCTGAACAACTACCTGACCAAGGCCGGAGGTGCGGTGCCGCGGTCCGTCGCCGAGCCGCTGGTGCTGCTGGTCGCGCCGCTGGCCCCGCACATCGCCGAGGAGCTGTGGCGCAGGCTGGGCCATGAGGACTCGGTGGTGCACCAGGACTTCCCGGTCGCCGACCCCGCGTACGTCGTGGACGAGACCGTGACCTGCGTGGTCCAGGTCAAGGGCAAGGTCAAGGCCCGCCTGGAGGTCTCGCCGGCCATCTCCGAGGAGGAACTGGAGAAGGTCGCGCTGGCGGACGAGAAGGTCGTCGCGGCGCTGGACGGCGCGGGGATCCGGAAGGTGATCGTGCGGGCGCCGAAGCTGGTGAACATCGTTCCCGCGTAGGCGTCGTTTCCGCGCAGGTGTCGTGCCGGGTTTGTGCCTCCGGCTAGGGGTGGTCCCCTACGGGCAGGTTCGGGGTTTTTCTGGAACTCCGGGCCTGCCCGCTGCGTTTACCGTTGAAGAGTGGCGCGGCGTGAGTGCTGGGCCCGTCCGGAGGAGGAGCGTCGTGGAAGCAGTCGTCGCAGTTTTCGCCCTGCTCTTCGTGCTCTTCCTGGGACTCGGCGCCTACGCCACGGTGAAGGCTGTCGGCGCGGCCAAGCGCGGCGTGGACCGCACCCTCACCCAGGCCCGCCGCACGGTGGAGGAGCACACCCTGCGGGCCAAGTCCTTCGCCCAGATCGGCCCCGCCGGCGAGATCGCCCAGCTCCGGCTGAAGCTGCGCACCTCGATGCGCGCCACCCAGGACGCGCTGCACGCACGCGTGGCGGAGGACGAGTCCCTCAAGGAGTCCATCGGCCTCTTCGAGCGCCTGAGCGTGCACGGCCATGAGCTGGACGACGACCTCAAGCGCCTGGAGTCCGAGCCCGACCGGGCGACCCTCGCCGAGCGGCTGCCCGCGCTGCGCGAGCGCACCAAGCGCATCATCGACTCGGCGGACTCACTGCGCTGGGCGGCCCGGGACCGGGCCCACCGCTTCGCCGACGACGACCTGGACTCGCTCAGCACCCAGATCGACGTGGAGACCGGCGCGCTGCGACACTGGACCACCTCGGAACCCGCGCCGCCGCCCCCGTGGCCCGAAGCGCCCGCCGCCGAGAGCCCCGCCGCCCAGCAGACCTGGCCGGAGACACCCCGGTCGGAGCCGGCCGAGGAGAAGCCGGCACGACCCGCCATCACCCCGCCGGCCCCGCGTCCCACGTATCCCTGGCAGAAGAAGCCCCGTCCCGAGAGCACCACTTGATCCGGTTCCGGCCGGCCCGGGTCAGCGGGGCCGGGCTGCCGCCAGGGCGCTACGCCAGGTAACCTCCAGCTCATGTCCCGCCATGTCGCGATCGTCACCGATTCAACGGCCTACCTGCCGCCGCGGACGATGGAGCGCCACGGCATCACATCGGTGCCCCTGACCGTCGTCCTCGGCGACCGGGCACTGGAAGAGGGCACCGAGATCTCCACCCGTTCCCTCGCCCAGGCGCTCCAGAAGCGCCGCCCCGTCACCACCTCACGCCCCAGCCCCGAGCTGTTCGCCGAGACCTATCGCAGGGTCGCCGAGTCCGGGGCCACCGGCATCGTCTCGCTGCATCTGTCAGCCGAACTCTCGGGCACGTATGACGCGGCGCTCGTCGCGGCGCGTGAGGCGCCGGTGCCGGTGCGGGTCGTGGACACCGGGATGGTCGCGATGGCGCTCGGGTTCTGTGCGCTGGCCGCCGCCGAGGCGGCGGAGTCCGGCGGCACGGTGGACGAGGCGGTCACGGCCGCGGAGAAGCGGGCCGCGGGCACGTCCGCCTACTTCTACGTCGACACCCTCGACTATCTGCGCCGTGGCGGCCGGATCGGCGCCGCGCAGGCCCTGCTCGGGTCCGCGCTGGCGGTGAAGCCGTTGCTGAAGCTGGAGGGCGGCCGTATCGAACTCCTGGAGAAGGTACGGACGGCGTCGAAGGCCATCGCCCGCCTCGAGGAGATCGTGGCCGACCGGGCGGGCGGCGCCCCAGTCGACATCGCCGTCCACCATCTGTCGGCCCATGAGCGTGCGGCGGCATTGGAGGACCGGCTGCGGGCGCGGGTGCCCGGGCTCGCCGACCTGCATGTGAGTGAGGTGGGGGCGGTGATCGGGGCGCATACCGGGCCCGGGTTGCTGGGGGTTGTGGTGTCGCCGCGGTGACGTCGGCTGCCTCACGCGTGTGGGTGATGGAGTTATCCACAACTGGGCGGTAATCCCCGGAATTTGACCAAGATCATCGCGAGCGGGCCGGGCTGCCCGATCCTCGTCGCATGGCACTTCGATCACGTTCACGCGCAGCGATTGCAAGCAGCGGTCCCGGCCGCGGCCCCGCCTCCGACGGCCGCACCCGCCATCGCCGCCGCCCTTATCCGCGGAGCCGGTCCCGGTACCGATACGCGTCGGCGGAGGAGCTTCGCCGACGCGCGGAGGTTCTGTTCGGCGAACGGGCTGTTCGGCGGCGGGAGTTGGGAGAGGGGGCGGCGAGTCGGGACGAGGAGGCGGCGGGCCGGGACGAGGGCGTGGGCGCCCCTGATGTCCCGTATGCCGAACCTCATATCCCGTACGCCGACATGGATGTCGGTGACGATGTGCCGCCCGTCGGCGGAGGAGGCGGCGACGATGCCCCGCCCGCTGCCGCGGACGTCGATGGCGGTGCCCAGGCCCGGCACGGCGCGAGGGCTTGGCGGGGGCGGGTCGGGCTGGTGTTGCGGGAACGGATGCCGGTGTGGCTGCAGGCGCGGTGCGGGCTGGAGCGCAGGAGCGTGGTCGCACTCACCGCGCTGCTGGTCGTCGCCGCGGCCTTCGCGGTGCAGCACTTCTGGACCGGCCGGACCCAGCCCGTGCGCCCGCCCGAGGTCGTACAGGCGGCGGCTCCGTTCGCGGCAGAGGCGCAAGCGGAAGGCGAGCCGAGCAAGGCTCCCGGCGGCCCCACCGCCGGAGGGACCGCGGCGGCCGAGATCGTGGTGGACGTCAGCGGCAAGGTCCGGGAGCCCGGAATCCAGCGGCTGCCCGCGGGTTCGAGGGTCGTCGACGCACTCCGCGCGGCCGGCGGGGTGCGTCCCGGGACGAACACCGACGGTCTCAATCGCGCCCGCTTCCTCGTGGACGGGGAGCAGGTGATCGTCGGCGCTACTGGCGCGGCCCCGGGCCCGGTGCCGGGCGGCTCGGTCGGCTCGGCCGCGGGGGCGGCTCCCGCGGCTCCGGTCTCGCTCAACACCGCAACCGTGGAACAGCTCGAAACCCTGCCGGGCGTGGGACCGGTGCTGGCGCAGCACATCATCGACTACCGCACCCAGCACGGCGGCTTCCGCTCGGTGGACCAGCTGCGCGAGGTGAACGGCATCGGTGACCGCCGCTTCGCCGATCTACGGGATCTCGTACAGCCATGAGTGCCACCCGTCGGCCCAGCGCAGCCACCCCCGACATCTCCGACGAGGCCGGCGTCGCCGGTCCCCGCGCCTCGGTGCACACCGCCTCCGGCAACCGGCTCGGCGCTGCCCACCCCCGACAGGAAGGACCGACGGACCTACGACTTGTTCCGCCCGCGCTCGCTGCCTGGGCGACGGCCGCGCTGGCGCTGGACGCGCCGCCGGAGTGGATCATCGGGATCACGGGAGTGTGCCTGGTCGCGGCGGGTGTGCTGGTGACGATACGGCGACGATGGTCCCGCGTCTCGGTCGCCGCGGTCCTCCTCTGTGTCGCCGCGGGCGCGGCCTCCGCCGGGCTGCACGGGGCCGATCTGCGGCGCGGGCCGGTGCCCGGGCTGGCGCGGGAGTACGCGACCGTGACGGCCGAGGTCGAGGTGACCGCCGATCCCCGGCTCACCCGGCCCCGGATCAGAGGGAACCACGCGGCGCCGAGTGCCGTGCTGATCGGCGCGGACGTGCGGCACGTCGAGAAGGCGGACGGGACGGCGGCGGAGACGCGGGCACCGGTGCTGTTGATCGTCGACGCGGGGCCACGCCCCACCGCCGAGGGGCCGAAGGCATCGCCGTGGCTGCGGCTGCTGCCCTCCACGCGGCTGCGCGTCACCGCACGGCTGGCCCCTGCCCTGGTGGGCGGGGACCGGGTCGCCGCCGTGGGGCGGGTGCGGGATCAGGCGGTGCCGTGGGTCGTGGGGGAGCCGTCGGCGGCGCAGCGGTTCGCGGGGCGACTGCGGGCCGGGCTGCGGGAGGCCACGGACGGGTTGCCGGCGGATGCGCGGGCGCTGTTGCCGGGGCTGGTCGTCGGGGACACCGCACGGATCACTCCGGAGCTGGACGAGGCCTTCAAGGAGACCGACCTCGCGCACACGCTCGCCGTCTCCGGAAGCAACCTCACGATCATCCTCGCCCTGCTCATCGGACCGCCCGGGCTGGCGCAGCGCGTCGAGCGGCGCGGACTCGCGCCCCGCTTCGGCATCCCGCTGCGGACGACCGCGCTGTTCGGCGGCGTGCTCACGCTCGGGTTCGTCGTGGTGTGCCGGCCTGACCCGAGCGTGCTGCGGGCCGCGGCCTGCGGGGCGGTCGTGCTGCTCGCCCTCGCGACCGGACGCCGCAGATCGCTGATCCCGGCGCTGGCGACGGCCGTCCTGCTGCTGGTGCTGTACGACCCGTGGCTGGCCCGGAGTTACGGCTTTCTGCTGTCCGTGCTGGCCACCGGCGCCCTGCTTACACTCGCGCCCCGCTGGAGCACCGTGCTGCAGCGACGCCGGGTGCCGCCGCGGCTCGCCGAGGCGCTGGCCGCTGCTGCCGCCGCTCAGGCGCTGTGCGCGCCGGTCGTCGCGGTGCTGTCGGCAAGGGTGAGCCTGGTGGCGGTGCCGTGCAACCTGCTGGTGGAGTTCGCGGTCGCACCCGCGACGGTGCTGGGCTTCGCCGCGCTGGCGACGGCGCCGGTGGCGATGCCGGTGGCCGAGGCGCTTGCGTGGTGCGCGAGTTGGCCGGCCGGGTGGATCGCGGACGTGGCCCGCACGGGAGCGGCGCTGCCCGGGGCGGGCGTGGACTGGCCGGGAAGCTGGACCGGGGCGGCGCTGCTGGCGCTCGTCACCGTGGTGGTCCTGCTCGTCGGCCGCCGGCTGCTGCGGCATCCCTGGTGGTGCGGTGCCTGCGGGGTGCTGCTTCTGCTGGCGGTCGTGCAGCCGCCGCCGCTGGCCAGGGTGATCACGGGTTGGCCACCGCCGGGCTGGCGGATGGCGATGTGCGATGTCGGACAAGGGGACGCGCTGGTGCTCGCGGCGGGTGAGGGCGCCGGTGTGGTCGTGGACGCCGGGCCGGATCCCCGGCTGGCCGACCGCTGTCTGCGCACACTCGGCATCACCCGGGTTCCGCTGGTGATCCTGACCCATTTCCACGCGGATCACGTGGCCGGTCTGCCCGGGGTGCTGCACGGGCGGGCGGTCGGTGCGATCCAGACGACGGGACTCGAAGAGCCGGAGGACCAGGCGGAGTTCGTACGGAGAGAGGCCGCGGCGCGGCGCATTCCAGTGACGAGAGCCGTCGCCGGGGAACAGCGGCGCAGCGGGGCGCTCAGCTGGCAGGTCGTCTGGCCGCCACCGCATGCTGCGTCGGTACCGGACACGGAGGGGCCGAACGACGCCAGTGTCAGCCTGCTCGTCCGGTCGGCGGGGCTGCGGCTCCTGTTGCTCGGCGACCTCGAACCCCCGTCCCAGCAGGCGCTGCTGAGGTCACCGGCGGGGGCGTGGCTGGGTGGCGTGGACGTGCTCAAGGTGGCCCACCATGGCTCCGCCTATCAGGATCCGGAGCTGATACGCCGGGTCGCGCCGCGACTGGCGTTGATCTCTTGCGGTCGGGACAACCCGTATGGGCACCCAGCACCAGGTACGGTCGCGGCGCTGCGGGCGCAAGGAGCGGTGGTGCTGCGGACGGACGAGGACGGGGCCCTGGCTGTCGCGGGTACGGGCGGGGAGCTGCTCGTGGCGCGAGACTGAGGGCATGAATTCCGCAGAGGTTGATGCCTATCTCGGTCGCCTGGGAGTAGAGCGCCCGGCGTGGCCCACCGTCGACGTCCTGCGCGAGCTGCATCTGCGCCATCTGCAGAGCGTTCCGTTCGAGAACCTGTCGATCCATCTCGGCGAGGAGATCGTGCTCGAGGAGAAGCGGCTGCTGGACAAGGTGGTGGGGGTGCGGCGGGGCGGGTTCTGCTACGAACTCAACGGGATTTTCGGGGCGTTGCTGACCGCGCTGGGATACGACGTCACGCTGCTGGCGGCCCGGGTGTACGGCGACGAGGGGCTGTTGGGGATCCCGTACGACCATCTCGCGCTGAAGGTGCGCACGGTGGACGGGGGTGAGTGGCTGGCCGACGTCGGGTTCGGGGCGCACAGTCACTATCCGCTGGCGTTCGAGGCGCGGGCGGAGCAGAGGGATCCCGGGGGAGTCTTCCGGATCGTCGAGGCGGGGCCGGATGCGGCCGGGGTGCGGGGTGATGCGGCCGGGGCGCCCGATCTGGACGTCGTCCGGAACGGCAGCCCGCAGTATCGGCTGGAGATGCGGCCGCGGGTGCTCGGTGACTTCGTGGCCGGGGCGTGGTGGCACAGCACGTCTGCGGCTTCCCACTTCGTGCGGTCGCTGGTGTGCTCGCGGGTCACGGAGGACGGCGGGAGGGTCACGCTCAGCGGGCGGGCGCTCACGGTGACGGCGGGGGACGGGGCGCGGGAGGTGCGGGAGCTGGGGTCGGATGCGGAGGTTCTTGCGGCGTATCGGGAGAGGTTCGGGATCGAGCTGGCTGCTGTGCCGGTGGTTCGGGGGGCCGGGCGGGAGGGTTGACCTGGTGCTTCGGGGGGCGGTCGGGAGGGTGACCTGGTGCTTCGGAGGCGGGGTGGGTGGCGGAAAATGGGGGCGTGAGTGATGTGAGACATGTGCTGGTGCTGCCTGACCGGGATGCCGCGGAAGAGGTGGTGGAGGCGCTGGGGGAGCGGTTCGGGGTGCGTGAGGAGCCGCAGGTGGTGCGGGATGCGTTGGCCGGTGAGGACGATGCGGAGGATGCGCAGTGGCTTGTGGTTCTGCGGGATGAGGAGGGGCGGTTGGATGCGGGGGAGTTGGATGCGTTTGTGGGGGAGTGGGAGGGGTGGCGAGAGGAGCCGTGACGCTGCGCTGCGGTGCCGGGTAGTGCTGGGCTCGCTTTGAGGGGTGCCCGGCGTTGGGGCTGGGCGGGGGTGGGTCGCGCAGCCCGGCGCTTGCGGGGTGCCGCCTGCGCCCACCCGTGCCGCCCCAGGCGGCACGCATGCCCGCAGCTTGGCTGCTCCCCCCCTTGTCAGTGGGGCGTGACATGCTTGGCGTGATGGCCAGGAAGAGTGTTGATGATGACCCGCTCGTGCCTGTGACGCTTGCTGTGGGGCAGGAGGATCTTCTGCTTGACCGGGCTGTGCGGGAGGTGGTGGCTGCGGCGAGGGCTGCTGATGCCGATACGGATGTGCGGGATCTGACGTCGGACCAGTTGCAGCCGGGGACGTTGGCTGAGTTGACGAGTCCGTCGCTGTTCGCGGAGCGGAAGGTCGTGGTCGTACGGAATGCGCACGATCTGTCCGCGGACACGGTCAAGGACGTGAAGGCGTATCTCGGGGCGCCCGCCGAGGAGATCACGCTCGTGTTGTTGCACGCGGGCGGCGCCAAGGGCAAGGGACTGCTCGACGCCGCGCGGAAGGCCGGGGCGCGGGAGGTCGCGTGTCCCAAGATGACGAAGCCGGCGGACCGGCTGGCCTTCGTCAGAGGTGAGTTCCGGGGGCTCGGGCGGTCGGCCACGCCCGAGGCCTGCCAGACGCTCGTCGATGCCATCGGGAGTGACCTGCGGGAGCTGGCCTCGGCCGTCTCCCAGCTCGTCGCCGATGTCGAGGGGACCATCGACGAGGCGGTGGTCGGGCGGTACTACACCGGGCGGGCCGAGGCCTCCAGCTTCACCGTCGCCGACCGCGCCGTGGAGGGGCGGGCCGCGGAGGCGCTGGAGGCGCTGCGGTGGTCGCTGGCGACCGGCGTGGCTCCGGTGCTGATCACCAGCGCGCTCGCCCAGGGCGTACGGGCGATCGGGAAGCTGTCCTCGGCACGCGGCGGCCGGCCGGCCGATCTGGCGCGTGAGCTGGGCATGCCGCCGTGGAAGATCGACCGGGTGCGCCAGCAGATGCGCGGCTGGACTCCGGACGGGGTCGCCGTGGCGCTGCGGGCCGTCGCGGAGGCCGACGCCGGCGTGAAGGGCGGCGGGGACGATCCCGAGTACGCGCTGGAGAAGGCGGTTGTCACGATCGCGCGGGCCGCTCGGTCCAGGGGGCGAGGCTAGCCCGAAGAGAGGAGAATCGGGCGTATCAGCCGTAGATCGCCGATATGACGGAAAGGTGGCATCTGTCATGGCTGAACACCCGCACGCAACTCTCGTCCGCAAGGGCTACGAAGCCTTCATACGCGGTGACATGGACTCCCTGCGTGAGCTGCTGACCGCGGACTGTGCGCACCATGTCCCCGGAAGTCACCCGCTGTCGGGCGACTTCAAGGGGCAGGATGCGGTCATCGACATGTACGGCCGCCTCTTCCAGGAGACGGGCGGCACGATGCAGGTCGAGCTGCGCAACATCCTCGTCGACGGCCGCGGGCACGCCGTCGCCGTGCATCACTTCAGCGCGGACCGTCAGGGCAAGCACATCGACGAGGACGGCGCCATCGTCTTCCGGATCGTCGGAGACAAGGCCAGCGATCTCGACGAGTGCGTCTCGGACATCGACAAGTCCAACGACTTCTGGACCTGACCCAGGCACACCAAAGGCCCCGCCGCCCGCCCTGGGGAAGGGCGAGGCGCCGGGGCCTTCGGTTCAAGACGGTGAGCCCGTACCCGCGTGGCGAACGCAGGCCGCGTACAGGCTCGGGGTGCCGGACGGGAGCGGATGAGAGAGGGCCCGCTCGATTCCCTCCGGCGGTCAAATCAAGTGTCAGCCCTTGAGGGACGCGACCTTGGAAGCCAGCGCCGACTTCTTGTTGGCGGCCTGGTTCTTGTGGATGACGCCCTTGGAGACGGCCTTGTCGAGCTCACGCGCAGCAGCGCGCTGGTACTCGGTGGCCTTCTCGACGTCACCCGCGGCAGCTGCCTCACGGGCCTTGCGGATCGCGGTCTTCAGGGAGGACTTGACGGCCTTGTTGCGCAGCCGGGCCTTCTCGTTGGTCTTGATCCGCTTGATCTGGGACTTGATGTTCGCCACGAATGAGCCTCTACAGGTTCTGGCGCGGGGCCGCAGGGGTCCCGCACCGATGATTTTCTTGGGGTGTGCCTCGCGCTGAGAGGGCATGAGACACAGCCACCCAGACTACCAGTGGCCCGGCCCACGGCCCAAAACGGTGTCCGGTCGCCGCCCGTGGGACCATGGAGCCTACGTATCGATCCGACCCGAGGCATAAGGCGCCTCAAGAGACAGGACCCTGCGTGCCCGCGACCCCTAACAATGTGCCCGAGCCGAGCCGTACCGCCCCGGCTCTGATCCGCAATTTCTGCATCATCGCGCACATCGACCACGGCAAGTCCACGCTCGCCGACCGGATGCTCCAGCTGACCGGGGTGGTCGAGCAGCGGCAGATGCGTGCTCAGTACCTCGATCGCATGGACATCGAGCGCGAGCGCGGCATCACGATCAAGTCCCAGGCGGTGCGGCTGCCGTGGGCCCCCACCCACGACAAGAGCAACACGCACATCCTCAACATGATCGACACCCCGGGGCACGTCGACTTCACCTACGAGGTCTCGCGGTCGCTCGCCGCCTGCGAGGGCACCGTCCTCCTCGTCGACGCCGCCCAGGGCATCGAGGCCCAGACCCTCGCCAACCTCTACCTGGCGATGGAGAACGACCTCAAGATCATCCCCGTCCTGAACAAGATCGACCTGCCGGCCGCCCAGCCGGAGAAGTTCTCCGAGGAGCTCGCCAACCTCATCGGCTGCCAGCCGGAGGACGTGCTCAAGGTCTCGGCGAAGACCGGCCTGGGCGTGGACGCGCTCCTGGACCGGGTCGTCCGAGACGTCCCGGCGCCGGTCGGCGTCAAGGACGCCCCCGCCCGCGCGATGATCTTCGACTCGGTCTACGACTCCTACCGGGGCGTGGTCACGTACGTCCGCGTCATCGACGGCCAGCTCAACAAGCGCGAGCGCATCAAGATGATGTCGACCGGCGCCACCCACGAGCTCCTCGAGATCGGCGTCTCTTCCCCCGAGATGACGCCCGCCGACGGCATCGGCGTCGGCGAGGTGGGCTACATCATCACCGGCGTGAAGGACGTC
This sequence comes from Streptomyces sp. NPDC050211, assembly GCF_040656035.1. Taxonomy (NCBI): domain Bacteria; kingdom Bacillati; phylum Actinomycetota; class Actinomycetes; order Kitasatosporales; family Streptomycetaceae; genus Streptomyces; species Streptomyces sp. NPDC050211. The sequence goes on along the minus strand of NZ_JBFALC010000003.1, from coordinate 242,756 downwards.
CGCCAGTCCAAGGTCGGCGACACCATCACCAGCAAGGACAAGGGCGCCACCGAGGCCCTCGGCGGGTACAAGGACCCCAAGCCGATGGTCTTCTCCGGCCTCTATCCGCTGGACGGCTCGGAGTACCCCGACCTCCGCGAGGCCCTGGACAAGCTCCAGCTCAACGACGCCGCCCTGGTCTACGAGCCGGAGACCTCCGCGGCCCTCGGCTTCGGTTTCCGCGTCGGCTTCCTCGGCCTGCTGCACCTCGACGTCATCCGTGAGCGCCTGGAGCGCGAGTTCAACCTCGAACTCATCGCCACCGCGCCCAACGTGGTCTACCGCGTGATCATGGAGGACGGGAAGGAGCACACGGTCACCAACCCGAGCGAGTTCCCCGAGGGTAAGATCGACAAGGTCTTCGAGCCGGTCGTGAGGGCCACGATCCTCGCTCCCAGCGAGTTCATCGGCTCGATCATGGAGCTCTGCCAGACCCGCCGCGGCACCCTTCTCGGCATGGACTACCTCTCCGAGGACCGCGTGGAGATCCGCTACACGCTTCCCCTCGCCGAGATCGTCTTCGACTTCTTCGACAACCTGAAGTCCAAGACCCGCGGCTACGCCTCTCTGGACTACGAGCCCACCGGCGAGCAGGACGCCTCGCTGGTGAAGGTCGACATCCTGCTGCACGGCGACCGGGTCGACGCCTTCTCCGCCGTCACCCACAAGGACGCCGCGTACGCGTACGGCGTACGGCTCGTCGCCAAGCTGCGCGAACTCATCCCGCGCCAGGCCTTCGAGATCCCCATCCAGGCCGCCATCGGCTCCCGGGTCATCGCCCGCGAGACCATCCGCGCCATCCGCAAGGACGTCCTCGCCAAGTGCTACGGCGGTGACATCTCCCGTAAGCGGAAGCTGCTGGAGAAGCAGAAGGAGGGCAAGAAGCGGATGAAGATGGTGGGTTCCGTGGAGGTTCCTCAGGAGGCCTTCATCGCCGTTCTGTCCAGCGACGAGAACGCCGGATCGGGCAAGGGCAAGAAATAGCCACCTGTCACCCGCGAAAATTGGGGCTCGTCGCGTCACAGCGCGACGGGCCCCTGTGCGTCCGTACGGTCGCCCGATCGGGGAAGTGACAGGCCGCAGCCCCTTACGCACCGGCCGGTCGCGCTCTACTCTGATCTCTGCTCGGTAGTTACTCGCGAGTTAAACAACCGATCTGCAACCGCTCGTGAGTGAATCAGCAGCAGTGAAAACAGCCGCAATGAGCCAGCCGCGCAGCCGCGGGCCCCGGAGGATGTCGTGAGCGACACACAGACTTTGATCGAGAACCGTCCGCCGTCCGTGGCGGGCCTCTTCCTGGAGCGCGTGGCCGCCACGCCGGATGCCGAGGCCTACCGCTATCCGGTACCGGCCGCGTCCGGGCAGGGCCCGGACGACTGGAAGTCGCTGACCTGGGCGCAGACCGCCGAGCGGGTCAACGCGATCGCCGCCGGACTGATCGAGCTGGGCGTGCAGCCCGAGCAGCGCGTCGCGCTCGCCTCCGCCACCCGGATCGAGTGGATCCTCGCCGACCTGGGCATCATGTGCGCGGGCGCCGCCACCACCACGGTCTATCCGCAGACCAACGCCGAGGAGTCGGCGTTCATCCTCGCCGACTCCGGCAGCCGGGTGCTCATCGCGGAGAACGCCGAGCAGCTGACCAAGGCGCGCGAGAAGCGCGCCGAGCTGCCCGAGCTCACCCACGTCGTGGTCATCGACCCGGAGGGTGTCGAGACCGGCGACTGGGTGCTCACCCTCGCCGAGCTGGAGAGCCGGGGCGCGGCGTATCTGGAGAAGAACCCCGACGTGGTCACGGAGCGGGTCGGCGCGATCACCAAGGACCAGCTCGCCACCCTCATCTACACCTCCGGCACCACCGGCCGGCCCAAGGGCGTCCGCCTCCCGCACGACAACTGGTCGTACATGGCGAAGGCGATCGCCGCGACCGGGCTGATCAACGCCGAGGACGTGCAGTACCTGTGGCTGCCGCTCGCGCACGTCTTCGGCAAGGTGCTCACGTCCGGCCATATCGAGGTCGGGCACGTCACCGCCGTCGACGGCCGGGTCGACAAGATCATCGAGAATCTGCCGGTGGTGAAGCCGACGTACATGGCGGCGGTGCCGCGGATCTTCGAGAAGGTCTACAACGGGGTCGTGGCCAAGGCCCGTGCGGGCGGTCCCGCCAAGTACAAGATCTTCCAGTGGGCCGCGGGGGTCGCCCGCGAGTACGCCAAGGTCACCCAGGACAACTTCCGCCGCACCGGCAACCACTCCGCGCCGTTCGGGCTCGCCGCCAAGCACAAGGTCGCCGACGCGCTCGTCTACGCCAAGCTGCGGGAGGCCTTCGGCGGCAATCTGCGGGCCTGCGTCTCCGGCTCGGTCGCCCTGGCGCCGGAGATCGGGTTCTTCTTCGCCGGCGCCGGCATCCACATCCTCGAGGGCTACGGCCTCACCGAGTCCTCCGCCGCGTCCTTCGTGAACCCCGGCGAGGCCTACCGCACCGGCACGGTCGGCAAGCCGCTGCCCGGCACGGAGGTCCGGATCGCCGACGACGGCGAGATCCTGCTGCGCGGCCCCGGCATCATGGAGGGCTACCACGGGCTGCCCGAGAAGACCGCGGAGGTGCTGGAGGCGGACGGCTGGTTCCACACCGGCGACATCGGCGAGCTGTCGCCCGACGGGTACCTGCGGATCACCGACCGCAAGAAGGACCTGTTCAAGACGTCCGGTGGCAAGTACGTCGCGCCGACCGAGGTCGAGGGCAGCTTCAAGGCGGTGTGCCCGTACACCTCGAACATCGTGCTGATCGGCGCGGACCGGAACTTCTGCAGCGCCCTCATCGCCCTCGACGAGCCGTCGATCATGGCCTGGGCGAAGGACAACGGCCTGGAGGGCAAGTCGTACGAGGAGGTCGTCGCCGCGCCCGCCACGGTGGCCCTCATCGACGGGTACGTGAAGGAGCTCAACGCAGGGCTTCAGCGGTGGCAGACCGTGAAGAAGTTCCGGCTGCTGCCGAGGGATCTCGACGTGGAGCACGGTGAGCTGACGCCGAGCCTGAAGCTGAAGCGGCCGGTTGTCGAGCGGGAGTACAAGTACCTCATCGAGGAGATGTACGAAGGCTCTCGCGAGGCGTAGCGCGGGAGCGGAGGGGTTGTGGGGGACTGCTTGCGGCTGCGGGTTCGTCGTGGCTGGTCGCGCAGTTCCCCGCGCCCCTCTAGGTCAGTTGACGCGGCCCTGGTTTACCAGTTGGCGTAGCTCCACTACCTGCCTCAGCAGGCTCGCCTTGTCCGGGGGGTTCTCCCCCGTCAAGTGCTCCTCGAGTACGGCCAGGCGTGCGCCCATTTCTCCGCTCAACTTCTCCAACTGCCGGTTCTTTCGGTGCAGGTCCAGGAAGACGCTCACCTTGGCCCGTAGCACCCAAGGATCGAACGGCTTCGTCAGGTAGTCCGCGGCGCCGGTCGCGTAGCCGCGGAAGGCGTAGCCGGAGTCGTCCTCCGCGCCGGTGAGGAAGATGATGGGGACGTCCTTGGTCTGGTCGAGCCGTTTGATGTTCGCGGCGGTCTCGAAGCCGTCCATGCCCGGCATACGGACGTCGAGGAGGACGAGGGCGAACTGCTGCCGCAGCAGTGCCTTCATCGCCTCCTCGCCCGAACGTGCCCGGACGAGCGGTTCGTTGAGGGACCCCAGGACGGCCTCCAGCGCTATCAAGTTGTCCTCCATGTCGTCCACCAGGAGGATGTTCGCGCGCTCGCCGGTCGTTACCTCAGCGCTCATGATGACTGTGCCTCACTCAGTGGTCGGCGGAACCGCGTCCTCCCTTGCCGGGTCCGGTTCCGGTACTGCTGTCCCCGTATCAGTGTCGGTGTGCTGCGCGTCCGTGCCCTCCGGATCCAGGAGGGCGCAGACGACGGTCAGCAGCTGGTCGACGTCGACGGGCTTGGGTACGTAGCCGTTGGCGCCCCGGGCGATGGACTTCTCGCGGTCTCCCGGCATCGCCTTCGCGGTCAGCGCGACGATGGGCAGGCCCGTCCAGCGGGGGGTGCTGCGGATGACGGCGATGGTCTCGTAGCCGTCCATCTCCGGCATCATGATGTCCATCAGGACGAGTTCGACGTCCGGGTTGCGCTCCAGGGTCTCGATGCCCTCGCGGCCGTTCTCCGCGTACAGCACCGGCATCCCGACCCGGCCCAGCACATGGGTGAGGGCGAAGACGTTGCGGATGTCGTCGTCCACGATCAACACCCGCCGTCCGGGCAGGACTTGACCCGCGCGACCGGATTTCCACTCCTCCAGTTTGGTGGGTGCCGGCCAGCTGTCGTCGGGCTCGTGCGCGGTGTACGGCTCGGCCGACAGCTGCTCGGGCACCGGCAGCGGGCGCTGCTCGAGGACCGGGCCGGTCGCCGAATGGCCGGGGCTGACGACCGGGACGTACAAGGTGAAGGTGGACCCCTTGCCGGGTTCGCTCTCGGCGGCGATACGGCCGCCCAGCAGGCCGGCGATCTCGCGGCTGATCGACAGTCCCAGTCCCGTGCCGCCGTACTTGCGGTTGGTCGTGCCGTCGGCCTGCTGGAACGCCTCGAAGATCACCGGGAGTTTCTCCGGCGCGATGCCGATGCCGGTGTCCGAGACGGCGAAGGCGATCACCTCGTCGGTGTCGCGGACGTAGTGGTGCTGGGGGTCCTTGACCCGGCTGACGCGGAGTTCGACCCGGCCGGTCGCGGTGAACTTGATCGCGTTGGAGAGCAGGTTGCGCAGGATCTGCTGCAGCCGCTGCTCGTCCGAGTACATCTCGCGCGGCACGTCCTCGCCGACCGCCACCTCGAAGGCGAGCCCCCGGTCGATGGTCAGTGGGCGGAAGGTGGCGTGGACGTAGTCGAGGAGCTTGATGAGGGGGAGCTTCTTCGGGCGTACGTCCATCCTGCCCGCCTCGATCTTCGACAGGTCCAGGATGTCGTTGATCAGCTGGAGCAGATCCGAGCCCGAGCGGTGGATCGTCGTCGCGAACTGTACTTCCTGGTCGGAGAGATGGCCGTCCGGGTTGTCCGACAGCAGCCTCGCCAGGATCAGCAGGGAGTTCAGCGGGGTGCGCAGTTCGTGCGACATGTTCGCCAGGAACTCCGACTTGTACTGCGAGGAGGTGGCCAGCAGGGCGGCCTTCTCCTCCAGTTCGGCGTTCGAGCGCTGCAACTCGGCCTGCTGCTCCTGGAGTTCGTCCGAGCGTTCCTGGAGCTGCATCGCCAGCCGCTGGGACTCGCCGAGCAGGGACTCGGTGCGGGAGTTGGCGATGATGGTGTTGATGGCGACGCCGATGGTGTTCACGAACTGGTCGAAGAACGCCAGGTGGACGTCGGAGAAGCGGGAGAAGGAGGCCAGCTCGATCACGCCGAGGAGTTTGTCCTCGAAGGGGATCGGTATGATGACCACGCTGGTGGGCGCCGCCTCGCCGAGCCCGCTGTTGATCTTGATGTAGTCCGGCGGGGCCTCCTCCACCAGGATCCGCTTCTTCTCGCGGGCCGCCTGCCGGACCAGGCCGTGTGTGGGGAGGCCACCGGTCTCGACGGTCGCGCCCTGTGCGGCGCCGTATCCGGCGATGAACGCGAGGCCCTTCGACGGGATGGTGGTGCGCAGCCCGGCGCCGTCCTCGTCCGGATCGGCCAGGTAGAAGGCGCCGTACTGGGCGTTCACCAGCGGGGTCAGCTCACGCAGGATCAGGTCGGCGACCTCCATCAGGTCGCGGTGGCCCTGCATCAGGGCGGCGAGGCGGGCCAGATTGGACTCCAGCCAGTCCTTGGCCCGGGTGGTCTCGCGGAGGTTGGCCACCATCAGGTTGATGTTGTCCTTCAGCTCGGCGACCTCGCCCTGGGTCTCCACGGTGATCGAGCGGGACATGTCGCCCTGGGCCACCGCGGAGGCGACCTCGGCGATGGCGCGGACCTGGGTGGTCAGGTTCGAGGCGAGTTCGTTCACGTTCGTCGTCAGGCGCTTCCAGGTGCCGTACACGCCCTCCACCCGTGCCTGGCCGCCGAGTTGGCCCTCGGAGCCGACCTCGCGGGCCACCCGGGTGACCTCGGAGGAGAAGGAGGACAGCGTGTCCACCATGGTGTTGATGGTGGTCTTCAGCTCCAGGATCTCGCCGCGGGCGTCCACGTCGATCTTCTTCGACAGGTCGCCCTGTGCCACGGCCGTCGCCACCTGGGCGATATTGCGGACCTGCGAAGTGAGGTTGTCGGCCATGTAGTTGACGTTGTCCGTCAGGTCCCGCCAGACGCCGGAGACGCCCAGCACCTGCGCGCGTCCGCCGAGCCGGCCGTCGGTGCCGACCTCGCGGGCCACGCGGGTCACCTCGTCGGCGAAGGCGCGCAGCTGCTCCACCATCGTGTTGACGGTGTCCTTCAGTTCGAGGATCTCGCCGCGGGCGTCGACGGTGATCTTCTTCGACAGGTCGCCGTTGGCGACGGCGGTGGTCACCTGGGCGATGTTCCGCACCTGCGACGTCAGGTTCAGTGCCATGAAGTTGACGTTGTCGGTGAGGTCTTTCCAGACGCCACTGACACCCCGCACCTGCGCCTGCCCGCCGAGGTTTCCTTCCGTGCCGACCTCGCGGGCCACGCGGGTGACCTCGTCGGCGAAGGCGGAGAGCTGGTCGACCATGGTGTTGAAGGTGGTCTTGAGCTCCAGGATCTCGCCCTTGGCCTCGACCGTGATCTTCTTGGACAGGTCGCCCTGGGCGACAGCTGTGGACACCAGCGCGATGTTGCGGACCTGCGAAGTGAGGTTGTCCGCCATGAAGTTGACGTTCTCGGTCAGGTCCTTCCAGACCCCGGACACGCCCCGCACCTGAGCCCGACCCCCGAGGTCTCCTTCGGTGCCGACCTCGCGGGCGACGCGGGTGACCTCGTCGGCGAACGCGGACAGCTGGTCCACCATCGTGTTCACCGTCGACTTCAGTTCCAGGATCTCGCCGCGGGCGTCGACGGTGATCTTCTGGCTCAGATCGCCGTTGGCGACGGCGGTGGTCACCTGGGCGATGTTGCGGACCTGGGAGGTCAGGTTCGAGGCCATGAAGTTGACGTTGTCGGTGAGGTCCTTCCAGACCCCGGACACGCCCCGCACCTGCGCCCGCCCGCCCAACTGCCCCTCGGTGCCGACCTCGCGGGCCACGCGGGTGACCTCGTCGGCGAACGCGGAGAGCTGGTCGACCATCGTGTTCACGGTGAGCTTCAGCTCCAGCAGCTCACCGGTCGCCTCCACCGTGACCGTGCGGGTCAGATCGCCGCGGGCCACCGCCGTGGTCACCAGGGCGATGTCGCGCACCTGAGCGGTGAGCCGGGACGCCATCGTGTTGACCGCCTCGGTCACATCCCGCCAACTGCCGGACAGGCCCGTCACTTTGGCCCGGCCGCCGAGCCGTCCCTCCGTGCCGACCTCACGGGCGACCCGGGTCACCTCGCCGGTGAACAGGGAGAGCTGGTCCACCATCTTGTTCACGGCCCGGCCCAGCCGCCGCAGATCACCGCGCAGCTGCCGGTTGCCGTCGTGCAGATCGACCCGCTGGGTCAGATCGCCGCCCGCCACGGCATCGAGCACGCGCGTGGCGTTCGCGGCCGGGGCGACCAGGGCGTCGAGCAGCTGGTTCACCTCGTTGACACGGGACGTCCAGTCGCCCTGGCCGGGGCTGGCCGAGAGGCGTTCGTCGAGCCGGCCGTGCCGGACCAGCTCGCGTCGTACGCGCTGAACCTCCGTGTTGAAGTGGTTGCTGCGGTCCATGATCTGGTTGAAGACGGCGGCGAGTTCGGCCACCAGGCCGCTGCCGTCGCCATGACCGGATTCCTGGCCGGATTCCGGCACCTTGGAGAAGTCCCCGTCGCGGGCTGCGGTCATCGCGGCGAGCAGAGGGCGCAAATCCGATGCTCGAATTTGTCCGTCTTCGAGCACACGCGTAGCACTGTTCTCACTCATGGCGGCCCACTTCGGTAACTCGGCGCTTATGGGCGTGGCCAGTCTGTCACTCTGTCCGCATCGACCGAGGTGTATTCGTCCGATCTGCTCGGGGAGCTGGACATGGGGGCCATTCCGATGCAACGGGAGACCGATCCCCGTGCCTCTGATGCACCTGCGCACGGGAGCGGGCACCGGAGCGCGGAGGTGAGTACGACCCTCTGCGGAAGCCCCCTCGCGCCCGGAGCCGCCCGCGCACTGCTGCACGCCGCACTCGCCGAATGGACCGAACTGAGCCTGCCCGGCACCGAACACGTCACGGAGCGGCTCGCCGACGACGCGGTGGTGGTCGTCAGCGAACTCGTCACCAACGCCGTCATCCACGCGGGCACCGACGTCGGGCTGGTGTGCCGGCTGGAGGCGCCGGCCGGCGACCTGGTCGTCGAGGTCACCGACCAGCACCCCTCGCGCGCCCCGCGCGACAGCGACACCGAACCGCCGTACGAGACACCGGAGTACGGCCGCGGCCTGCGCCTCGTCGCCACGCTCGCGGAGGACTGGGGCGTCACCTACCGCCGGGGCGCCAAGACGCTGTGGGCGCGGCTGCCCGCCGAGGCGGCCGGCGCGTACGCCGGGGAGTGCAGCCTCCGCGTCGCCGACTTCCTCGCCCCCGAACCGCAGCAGGCCGAGCGGGACCGGGAGTGGCTCAACCGCGGCGCCCTGTCCTTCCTCGCCGAGGCCTCCGACCTGCTCGCCGGACAGCTCGACGAGGATCTCGTCGCCGCGCTCACCGGACAGCTGATCGTGCCCAGGCTGGCCGAGTGGTGCGCGGTGTGGCTGGAGGACGAGGTCATGGGCCGCGGAGGCTGGTCCGAGGGCGTCGTCGGCACCGGCCCCCGGCTCGCCCGTGTCTGGCACAGCAGCGAGAACCGCATCGAGGAGCTGCGCCGGGCCCTGGAGAAGGACCCGCCGCGCGCCCCCGACCCGGTCCGCTCGGGCCCCGTCCCCTACCCCTGGCCCGGCGACGCGCTCGGCCCGCGCGCGGAGCACGGCTCGGCACTGGCGTACCGGCTGATCGCGGGCGGCCGTCCGCTGGGCACGCTCGTCATCGGACGGTCCGGGCTGATCCGCTTCCCCGACGAGATCACCGGGCTCGTCGAGGACCTCGGCCGCCGGGTGGCGCTCGCCATCGGCGCGGCCCGCCAGTACGCCCGCCAGGCCACCATCAGCGCCGTACTCCAGCGCGGACTGCTGCCCGGCGCGGTCGCGGAGATCCCCGGCGTGCACAGCGCCCTCGTCTACGAACCCTGCGACAAGGGCGGACCCAGCGGCGACTTCTACGACCTCTTCCCGGCCGGCGACGGCCGCTGGTGCTTCGCGCTCGGCGACGTACAGGGCAAGGGCCCCGAGGCCGCCGTAGTGATCGGCCTGGCCCGCCCGTGGCTGCGGCTGCTGGCCCGCGAGGGCTACCGCGTCGCCGACGTCCTCGACCGCCTCAACCAGCTCCTCCTCGACGACGCCACCGAGGCCGCGGACGCGGCGGCACGCGTGCTGGTCGCGGCGGGCGGCCGGCCCGACGACGGCCCGCAGACCCGCTTCCTCTCCCTCCTCTACGGCGAGCTGGCCCCCTTCGACGGCGGCGTACGCTGCACGCTCGCGTCCGCGGGCCACCCCCTGCCCCTCCTGCTCGGCCCGGACGGTTCCGTCCGCCCGTCCGCGCGCCCGCAGACCCTCCTCGGCGTCGTCGAGGACGAGACGTACACCAGCGAAACCTTTGAGCTGCGGCCCGGCGACACGCTGCTGTGCGTGACGGACGGGGTGACGGAGCGGCGCTCCGGCTCCCGCCAGTTCGACGACGGCGACGGGCTGGCGGAAGCGCTGGCGGGATGCGCGGGGCTCAGCGCGGAGCTGATCGCGGAGCGGATCCGGAGGCTGGTGCACGAGTTCGGCGGGCGGCCGCCGGAGGACGACCTGGCGCTGCTCGTGCTGCAGGCGGAGTGATCCGTACGGGTGCTGGACAATGGAAGGCATGCCTTCCGCACTCCCCGACGGCGAGCCCGTCCCCGACGACGGCGCGCTCCCCGCACCCGCGCTCGCCGACGCCGCCACCCGCCCCCTCGGGTTCTATCTGCACGTCCCGTACTGCGCCACCCGCTGCGGCTACTGCGACTTCAACACCTACACCGCGACCGAGCTGCGCGGCACGGGCGGCGTGCTGGCGTCCCGTGACAACTACGCGGACACGCTGATCGACGAGGTCCGCCTGGCCCGCAAGGTCCTCGGCGACGACCCGCGCGCCGTGCGGACGGTCTTCGTCGGAGGCGGTACGCCGACCCTGCTGGCCGCGGACGATCTCGTACGCATGCTGGGCGCGATCCGCGACGAGTTCGGCCTGGCACCCGACGCCGAGATCACGACCGAGGCGAACCCGGAGTCGGTGGACCCCGCCTATCTGGCCACGCTCCGGGAGGGCGGCTTCAACCGGGTGTCCTTCGGCATGCAGAGCGCGAAGCAGCACGTACTGCGCGTGCTGGACCGCACACACACGCCGGGACGCCCCGAGGCCTGCGTCGCGGAGGCCCGGGCGGCGGGCTTCGACCACGTCAACCTGGATCTGATCTACGGCACACCGGGGGAGTCGGACGACGACTGGCGGGCCTCCCTGGAGTCCGCGATCGGCGCCGGTCCCGACCATGTCTCGGCCTACGCCCTGATCGTCGAGGAGGGCACACAGCTGGCCCGGCGCATCCGCCGCGGCGAGGTTCCGATGACCGACGACGACGTCCACGCCGACCGGTATCTGATCGCGGAGTCGGTGCTGTCGGGGGCCGGCTTCGAGTGGTACGAGGTCTCGAACTGGGCGACATCGGACGCGGGGCGGTGCCTGCACAACGAGCTGTACTGGCGAGGGGCCGACTGGTGGGGCGCCGGACCCGGAGCCCACTCGCACATGGGCGGCGTGCGGTGGTGGAACGTGAAGCATCCCGGGGCCTACGCGGCGGCACTGGCCGCTGGCCGCTCGCCCGGCGCAGGGCGGGAGATTCTGACGGCCGAGGACCGTCGCGTGGAGCGGGTGCTGCTGGAGCTGCGCCTACGGGAGGGCGTACCGCTGGCTCTGCTCCGAGAGGAGGGCCGCAAGGCATCTCGGCGGGCGCTGGAGGAGGGGCTGCTTCAGGAACGGCCGTACGACGAGGGGCGCGCGGTGTTGACGCTTCGGGGGCGGTTGCTGGCGGACGCGGTGGTGCGGGACCTGGTGGACTGAAGCGAAGCCGCCCTACGCCGGTGCCGTGACGAAGTCGATCAGCTCCTCCACCCTCCCCAACAACTCCGGCTCCAGATCCCGATAAGACCGCACCCGCCCCAGAATCCCCTGCCAAGCCGCACCGGTGTTTTCCGGCCACCCCAGTGCCCGGCACACGCCCGTCTTCCAGTCCTGCCCGTGCGGCACCCTCGGCCACCCCGCGATCCCCAGTGACGACGGCTTCACGGCCTCCCAGATGTCGATGTACGGGTGGCCGACCACTAGGGCGTGCTCACTCGGCACCGACTCGGCGATGCGCCACTCCTTCGTGCCCGGCACCAAGTGGTCGACCAGTACCCCCAGGCGTGCGTCCGGGCCCGGTGCGAATTCGGCCACGATGGACGGTAGGTCGTCGATGCCTTCCAGGTACTCCACGACGACGCCCTCGATGCGGAGGTCGTCGCCCCAGACCTTCTCGACGAGTTCCGCGTCGTGCCGGCCCTCGACGTAGATGCGCCCGGCGCGAGCGACACGCGCGCGGGCGCCGGGGACGGCGACGGAGCCGGATGCGGTACGGGTGGGACGTACGGGACCGGCGGCGGGCTTGACCAGGGTCACGACTCGGCCCTCCAGGAGGAAGCCCCGTGGTTCCAGGGGAAACACGCGGTGCTTGCCGAAGCGGTCCTCCAGGGTCACCGTGCCCGCCTCGCAGCGGATCACCGCGCCGCAGAAGCCGGTGCCGGGTTCCTCGACGACCAGACCGGGGTCCGCCGGGACCTCGGGGACGGGCTTGGGCTTCTTCCACGGCGGGGTCAGGTCCGAAGAGTACTGGCGCATTCGGATGACGATAGGAGAAGCCGGAGGGGCGTGGTCACGACACGCCGAATCGGCGCGCGAGCGCGTTCCGCTGCGCGCGGACGAACGCCGCGTCCACCACCGCTCCGTGACCGGGCACATACAGCGCGTCCTCGCCGCCGAGGTCCAGCAGACGATCAAGTGCCGCGGGCCAGTGGGTCGGTACGGCGTCGGCGCCCGCCTGCGGCTCCCCGGACTCCTCGACCAGATCGCCGCAGAACACGACCTCCGGATCGCCGGGGATGAGGACCGCGAGGTCGTGGGCGGTGTGGCCCGGACCCACGTTGGCGAGGAGGACCTGCCGGCCGCCGCCCAGGTCGAGGGTCCACTCGCCGGAGACGTGATGGCGGGGCGGTGTGAGGGACACCACCGCCTCGTCCGCCGGGCCGGCGTCCAGACCGTGGCGTACCGCGTCCGCCCGCAGCTCCTCGCGCCCGGTGTGCGAGTACACCGTGTCGATGCCCACCGCGCCGTACAACTCCGCGCCCGCGAAGGCCCCCGCCCCGAAGACGTGATCGAAGTGTGGGTGGGTGAGCGCGAGATGAGTCACACGGTGGCCGGCGAGTTCCTGAGCCCCCGCACGCACACGTGCGCCCTCCGCGAGGCTCGACCCGGCGTCGATCACCAGAGCCGCGCCGGCCCCGACGACCAGCCCCACCGTGCAGTCCCAGACCGGCAGCCGGCACCGTCCCACCCCGGCCGCCAGCCGCTCCCACCCCAGCTCTTCCCAAGTCACGCTCATACGGCGACGCTAGCCGTACGACCCCGTCCTTGCCCCGTGAGTACCCGACCGCCGTACACTGGGCCGGGGAACTCTGGCACTCGGAAGCGAAGAGTGCCAGGCGAGGCGCCGAGAGGGACGACTTCTGGAGGTGTGCGCGAGATGCTGAGTGAACGCAGGCTTCAGGTGCTGCGCGCCATCGTCCAGGACTATGTCGGCACGGAGGAGCCGGTCGGCTCCAAGGCGCTGACCGAGCGGCACAACCTCGGTGTCTCCCCGGCGACCGTGCGCAACGACATGGCGGTCCTGGAGGACGAGGGGTTCATCGCCCAGCCGCACACCAGCGCCGGGCGCATCCCCACGGACAAGGGCTACCGCCTCTTCGTCGACAAGCTGGCCGGCGTCAAGCCGATGAGCGCGCCCGAGCGGCGTGCGATTCAGAACTTCCTCGACGGGGCCGTCGATCTCGACGATGTGGTGGCGCGGACGGTGCGGCTGCTCGCGCAGCTGACCCGGCAGGTCGCCGTCGTGCAGTACCCCTCGCTCACCCGCTCCACCGTGCGGCACGTGGAACTGCTCTCACTCGCTCCCGCGCGCGTGATGCTCGTGCTGATCACGGACACCGGGCGGGTCGAGCAGCGGATGGTCGACTGTCCGGCGCCGTTCGGCGAGGCCTCTCTCGCCGATCTGCGCGCGCGGCTCAACAGCCGGGTCGCCGGACGCCGGTTCACCGATGTCCCGCTGTTGGTCGAGGACCTGCCCGAGGCCTTCGACCACGAGGACCGCGGCACGGTCTCGACGGTGCTCTCCACACTTCTGGAGACCCTCGTCGAGGAGAACGAAGAGCGGCTGATGATCGGCGGCACCGCCAATCTGACCCGCTTCGGGCATGACTTTCCCCTCACGATCCGGCCGGTGCTCGAGGCGCTGGAGGAGCAGGTCGTGCTCCTCAAGTTGCTTGGTGAGGCCGGGGATTCGGGCATGACCGTACGCATCGGTCACGAGAACGCCTACGAGGGACTCAACTCCACGTCTGTCGTGTCGGTCGGCTACGGTTCGGGCGGCGAGGCAGTCGCCAAGCTCGGCGTGGTCGGACCGACCCGCATGGATTACCCGGGAACGATGGGAGCGGTACGCGCAGTGGCACGGTACGTCGGACAGATCCTGGCGGAGTCGTAAGTGGCCACGGACTACTACGCCGTTCTCGGCGTGCGCCGCGACGCGTCGCAGGAAGAGATCAAGAAGGCCTTCCGGCGGCTCGCACGCGAGCTGCACCCGGACGTCAATCCGGATCCGAAGACCCAGGAGCGGTTCAAGGAGATCAACGCCGCTTACGAGGTGCTGTCGGACCCGCAGAAGAAGCAGGTCTACGACCTCGGCGGCGACCCGCTGTCCCAGGCCGGCGGCGCCGGTGGCGCGGGCGGCTTCGGCGCGGGTGGCTTCGGGAACTTCTCGGACATCATGGACGCGTTCTTCGGTACGGCGTCCCAGCGGGGCCCGCGGTCGCGTACGCGGCGCGGCCAGGACGCGATGATCCGGCTGGACGTCGAGCTGGACGAGGCGGCCTTCGGCACGACCAAGGACCTCCAGGTCGACACGGCGATCGTCTGCTCGACCTGCAGCGGCGAGGGCGCCGCGCCGGGGACGAGTGCGCAGACGTGTGACATGTGCCGCGGTCGCGGTGAGGTGTCGCAGGTGACCCGGTCCTTCCTGGGCCAGGTCATGACGTCCCGGCCCTGCCCCCAGTGCCAGGGCTTCGGCACGGTCGTGCCGACGCCGTGCCCGGAGTGCGCCGGTGACGGCCGGGTCCGCTCCCGGCGCACCCTCACGGTCAAGATCCCGGCCGGTGTCGACAACGGCACGCGGATCCAGCTCGCGGGTGAGGGCGAGGTCGGTCCCGGTGGCGGTCCCGCCGGTGACCTGTACGTCGAGATCCATGAGCTGCCGCACGCGCAGTTCCAGCGGCGCGGCGACGACCTGCACTGCACGGTCACGCTTCCGATGACGGCGGCCGCGCTCGGCACCAAGGTCCCGCTGGAGACGCTGGACGGCCTGGAAGAGGTCGACATCCGCCCGGGCACCCAGTCCGGCCAGTCGATCCCGCTGCACGGCCGCGGCGTCACCCACCTCCGCGGCGGCGGCCGCGGCGACCTCATCGTCCACGTCGAGGTCCAGACCCCGAACAAACTCGACCCCGAACAGGAACGCCTCCTCCGCGAGCTGGCCAAGCTACGCGGCGAGGAACGGCCTACGGGGCAGTTCCAACCTGGGCAGCAGGGGCTCTTCTCGCGGCTGAAGGACGCCTTCAACGGGCGTTAGCTCTGGCATGCCGGTGGCCTATGCCAAGGGGAAGGCCGGATTCGGACTTGTTCGGAGGACGTGACAACATGCCGTCATGTCCTCCGCACTGACCGATCTCTTCCCTCATCCGATCGTGCAGGCCCCCATGGCGGGCGGAGTCTCCGTCCCGCATCTCGCTGCCGCCGTGTCCGAGGCCGGCGGGCTCGGGTTTCTGGCCGCCGGGTACAAGACCGCCGACGGCATGTACCAGGAGATCAAACAGCTGCGGGGCATCACGAGCCGCCCGTTCGGCGTGAACCTGTTCATGCCGCAGCCGGAGTACGCCGATGCCGCCGCCGTGGACGTCTACGCCCATCAGCTGGCGGGTGAGGCCGCCTGGTACGAGACCGAGCTGGGCGACCCCGACAGCGGCCGCGACGACGGCTACGACGCCAAGCTCGCCGTCCTGCTCGACAACCCGGTGCCGGTGGTCTCGTTCCACTTCGGCGTGCCCAGCCGGGACGTACTGGACTCACTGCGCCGCGTCGGCACCGTCACGCTGGTCACCGCGACCACCGCCGAGGAGGCCCTCGCCGTGCAGCGGGCCGGTGCCGACGGAGTGATCGTGCAGGGCGTCGAGGCGGGCGGCCATCAGGGCACGCACCGGGACATCCAGGAGACGGACGGCGCCGGCATCGGCCTGCTGTCGCTGATCGCGCAGGTCCGCGAGACCGTGTCGCTCCCGCTCGTCGCCGCCGGCGGCATCATGCGCGGCAGCCAGATCGCCGCCGCCCTGGCCGCGGGCGCCAGTGCGGCCCAGCTCGGCACGGCGTTCCTCGCCACCCCCGAGTCCGGCGCCAACGCCCTGCACAAGCAGGCGCTCACCAACCCCCTGTTCGTCCGTACGGAGTTGACGCGCGCGTTCTCCGGCCGCCCGGCCCGCGGCCTGGTCAACCGCTTCCTGCGGGAGCACGGCCCGTACGCGCCCGCCGCCTACCCGGAGGTCCACCACCTCACCTCGCCGCTGCGCAAGGCGGCGGCCAAGGCGGGCGACGCGCAGGGCATGGCGCTGTGGGCGGGACAAGGCCACCGGATGGCCCGCGAACTGCCCGCCGGACAGCTGGTGGAGGTGCTGGCCGCCGAGATCGCCGCCGCGAAGACAGCGTTGTCGGCCGCTCCGTCCATGGGAGGCGGTGCCTGATGACCGCCCCCGTCTTCGTGGTCGAGCACTTCGACGCGGGCAGCGGCGGGCGGTACGTCCTCGACGGCCCCGAGGGGCGCCACGCGGTCTCGGTGAAGCGGCTGCGGCCCGGCGAGGACGTGGTGCTCACCGACGGGGCGGGCCGCTGGGCGGAGTGCGTGGTGCTGGACACCGAGGGCAAGGACCGCCTCATCGTCCGGCTGGACTCGGTGGCCGAGCAGCCGCAGCCCGAACCCCGCATCACGATCGTCCAGGCCCTCCCCAAGGGCGACCGCGGCGAACTCGCCGTCGAGACGATGACCGAGGTCGGCGTCGACGCGATCGTGCCGTGGGCCGCCTCCCGCTGCATCACGCAGTGGAAGGGCGACCGCGGACTGAAGGCGCTGGCCAAGTGGCGGGCCACGGCGCGCGAGGCCGGCAAGCAGTCCCGCCGGGTGCGCTTCCCCGACGTCGCGGACGCCGCGACCTCCAAGCAGGTCGCGGCACTTCTCGCGAAGGCCGACTTCGCCGCCGTACTGCATGAAAGCGGCACGGAACCCCTCGCCGGTGCCGAACTGCCCGCCGAGGGTGAGATCGTGCTGGTCGTCGGGCCCGAAGGGGGCGTCTCTCCCGAGGAGTTGACGCTGTTCGCGGAGGCCGGTGCGCGGGCGTACCGGCTCGGGCCCAGTGTGCTGCGTACGTCCACCGCCGGTACCGCGGCGGCGGCGCTTCTTCTCGGCCGCACCGGCCGGTGGTCCTGAACACCCGGGAGTGGTCATGGAACTCGCTCAAGTACGGCTACTCGTCAGCGACTTCGCCGCGTGTTATCGCTTCTACTCCGAGGTCCTCGGGCTCAAGCCGCAGTCGGGGGCTGCCGAGGGGCCGTACGAGAAGTTCAGTCCCGCGACCGGCTCTGCGGGGATCGCGCTTCAGGACCGGGCGATGATGGCGGAGGTGCTGGGGGAGTTGGGCGACGCGGCGACTGGTCACCGTTCTCTGGTTGTCCTGCGCGTCGATGATCTGGACGCGTACTGCGAGCAGGTCGCTGCGCGGGGCGCCACGCTGTTGCACGGGCCGACTCATATGGCGGCGCGTATGCGTGTCGCGCATCTCAAGGATCCGGAGGGCAACCTGGTGGAACTTCAGGAGTGGCTGCTGCTGCGAACCTGAGCCAGGCTTCACTCGACTTCGACTAGGGGGAGGCGTGAGTGGCCGTATGCGCTCTTTCGTGTTGGGCGGGACAGTGGGAGGCTGCCGTCCATGGGGGTATTGCGGTGGGTTTGGGATCGTCCGCGCTGGGCGAGGGTCGTTGCCGTGGTCGGAGTCGTCGGGGTGGTCGTCGGCTGTGATCCGGCCGGGCTTAGTTCGGCGACGGTGGCTTACACGACCGACCAGACCGTCACCAAGGAACTGGAGCGGCAGAACGCGAAGGTGAGCTGGCTCACCTGTACGGCGTCCTTCGGGGATGGCAACAAGGCTTCTACGCCGGGGAGTTCGAGCCCGAGCGTGAACGCCGTCGCCAATGTCGACTGTCAGGGCCGCACCGACCAGGGGCAGGACATCACCGTCACCGGCAAGGTGACGCGGGCGGTCAACGGCAAGTGTGTACGTGGGGACCTCACGGCCAAGATCGACGGGAAGGAGTGGTTCCACGTCGAAGGGCTCGGCAACTGCGACGCGGCGAGCACTCCGCCGGTCAACAATCCGCAGCAGCCCGGGGCCACGGTCACGGTCACCGAGACGAAGACGCTGTGGTGCAAGGAGCAGCCGAACTGCTGGCCCGAGGGCAAGTGAGCCATGGTCGCGCGGAGCGGGCAAGTGATCCAAAGGCCTGTCCAGCGGCGCCGCGCCTGCATAGGGTGATCGGGTGACAGAGCCCGCATCCGCCGCGTATCTCCGCTTCCCGCACCTGCACGGCGACCTGGTCGCCTTCACCGCCGAGGACGACGTCTGGCTCGCGCCTCTCGACGGCGGCCGGGCCTGGCGGGTCAGTGCCGACAATGTGCCGGTCACCCTGCCGCGCATCTCGCCCGACGGTACGACGGTGGCGTGGACCTCCACCCGCGACGGCGCCCCCGAGGTGCACATCGCCCCCATCGACGGCGGTCCCGCCAAGCGCCTGACGCACTGGGGCAGTTCACGCACCCAGGTACGCGGCTGGACCCCCGACGGCCAGGTCCTCGCCATCACGACCTACGGCCAGGCCAACCTCCGCCGCAGCTGGGCCCACGCCGTCCCGCTCGACGGCGGACCGTCGACCGTCCTGCCGTACGGCTGGGTCGGCCATGTCGCCTACGGCCCGAGCGCGGTGCTGCTGTCCTCGCCGATGGGGCGGGAGGCGGCGTGGTGGAAGCGGTACCGGGGCGGTACGGCGGGCAAGTTGTGGATCGACCGTGGCGCCGAAGGTGAAGAAGGTGCCGGGGAGTTCGTACGGCTGCATGAAGACGTCGACGGCAACATCGAGTACCCCGTGTGGGCGGGGGAGCGGATCGCGTTCCTGTCCGATCACGAGGGGGTCGGGGCGCTGTACTCCTCCCTCGGGGACGGTTCGGATCTACGGCGGCACACTCCCGTCGACGGCTTCTACGCCCGGCATGCCTCCGGCGACGGCACCCGCGTCGTGTACTCCTGTGCCGGTGAACTCTGGATCCTGGACGACCTCGACGGCGCCGAGCCGCGCAAGCTCGACATCCGGCTCGGCGGGCAGCGCACCGACCGGCAGCCGTTCCCGGTGAACGCCTCACGGTGGTTCGGGTCGGCGTCCCCCGACCACACCGCGCGCGGCAGCGCGGTCGCGGTGCGCGGCGCCGTGCACTGGGTCACCCACCGCTCGGGACCGGCCCGCGCGCTCGCCGCCGAACCCGGCGTACGGGCCCGGCTGCCGCGCACCTTCCGCGCGGAGGGCGAGGAGTGGGTGGTGTGGGTGACGGACGCCGAGGGCGACGACGCCCTGGAGTTCGCGCCGGCGACCGGCCTGGCTCCGGGGGCGACTCCGCGCCGGCTCGCCGCCGGGCAGCTCGGCCGCGTGCTCGGGCTCGCGATGGCGCCCGACGGCAGCAGGGCCGCCGTAGCCTCGCACGACGGACGCGTGCTGCTCGTCGAGCGCGAGACCGGCGAGGTCCGCGAGGTCGACCGCAGCGAGGACGGCGACGCCTCCGGGCTGGTCTTCTCGCCCGACTCGGCATGGCTGGCCTGGTCGCACCCCGGCCCCCGCCCGCTGTGCCATCTCAAACTCGCCAACACCACCGACCTGTCGGTCACCGAGGCGACCCCGCTGCGCTTCCAGGACTACGCGCCCGCCTTCACCCTCGACGGCAAGCACCTCGCCTTCCTGTCGACGCGGGCCTTCGACCCGGTCTACGACGAGCACGTCTTCGACCTGGCCTTCGTCGTCGGCTCCCGCCCGCACCTGATCACGCTGGCCGCGACGACCCCGTCCCCGTTCGGCCCGCAGCGGCACGGCCGTCCCTTCGACGCGCCGGACAAGGACGAGACCCCGGACAGCGAGGGCGCCCCGACCACCCGCGTCGACCTGGAGGGGCTCGCCGACCGGATCGTGCCGTTCCCGGTGGAGGCCGCCCGCTACTCCGGGCTGCGCGCCGCGAAGGACGGCGTGCTGTGGCTGCGCCACCCGGTGCGCGGGTCGCTGGGTGCCACCCGGGCCAACCCGGACGACCCCGACCCCAAGTCGGAGCTGGAGCGGTACGACCTCGTCCAGCGGCGCCTGGAGCATCTCGCGGACGACGCCGACCACTTCCGGGTCAGCGGCGACGGCAAGCGGGTCCTGCTGTGGTCCGACGGCCGGCTCAAGGTCGTCCCCAGCGACCGGCGCGCCGCCAACGACGACGAGAGCGACACCAACATCACCGTCGACCTCGGCCGCATCCGCCAGACCGTCGACCCGGCGGCCGAGTGGCGGCAGATGTACGAGGAGAACGGCCGCATCATGCGGGACAACTTCTGGCGTCCCGACCTGGGCGGCACGGACTGGAACGGCGTCCTCGACCGCTACCGCCCCCTCCTCGACCGCGTCGCCACCCACGACGACCTCGTCGACCTGCTGTGGGAGGTGCACGGCGAGCTGGGCACCTCGCACGCGTACGTCATGCCGCGCGGCGGCCACGGCAGCGGGGACCGGCAGGGGCTGCTCGGCGCGGACATCTCCCGCCATGCGGACGGCAGCTGGCGCATCGACCGGATCCTGCCCTCCGAGACGTCCGACCCGGATGCCCGAGCCCCGCTCGCCGCGCCCGGCGTGGCGGTGCGCGCGGGCGACGCGATCGTGGCGGTGAACGGCGTCCCCGTCGACCCGGTGACCGGGCCCGGCCCCCTCCTCGTCGGTACGGCGGGCAAGCCGGTCGAGCTGACGGTGTCGCCCTCCGGCGGCGGCGAGCCCCGGCACGCCGTCGTCGTCCCCGTCGCCGACGAGGAGCCGTTGCGCTACCACGCCTGGGTCGCCGACCGGCGGGCCTACGTCCACGAACGTTCCGGCGGCCGTCTCGGCTACCTCCACGTCCCCGACATGCAGGCGCCGGGCTGGGCCCAGATCCACCGCGACCTGCGCGTGGAAGTAGCCAGGGAGGGGCTCGTCGTCGACGTCCGGGAGAACCGGGGCGGCCACACGTCCCAGCTCGTCGTCGAGAAGCTGGCCCGCCGCATCGTCGGCTGGGCCTCCCCGCGCGGCATGCGGCCGTACAGCTATCCCGAGGACGCCCCCCGTGGTCCCGTCGTCGCCGTCGCCAACGAGTTCTCCGGGTCCGACGGGGACATCGTCAACGCGGCGATCAAGGCGCTGGGGATCGGGCCGGTCGTCGGTACGCGTACGTGGGGCGGCGTGATCGGCATCGACAACCGGTACCGGTTGGTCGACGGCACGCTCGTCACTCAGCCCAAGTACGCGTTCTGGCTGGAGAACTACGGCTGGGGCGTGGAGAACCACGGGGTGGATCCGGACGTGGAGGTGGTCCAGCGCCCGCAGGACTACGCGGCGGGGAGGGATGTCCAGCTGGACGAGGCGGTGAGGCTGGCGCTGGCCGCACTGGAGGAGACGCCGGCGAAGGTACCGCCGAGCCTGCCGTGAGCCGGGGTGGGGGCTGGGCAGGGGTGGGTCGCGCAGCCCGGCGCTGACGGGGTGCCGCCTGCGCCCACCCGTGCCGCCCCAGGCGGCACGACTGCCCGCAGCTTGCGCAAGGTCTCCGACGATACGATGCCCACGTAAGAGATCACCCAGCGTGAGGAGGCACACGCATGGCAGGGGAACCGCAGGACGACTGTCTGTTCTGCAAGATCGTCGAGGGGCACATCCCGGCGACGATCGTCCGAGAGACGGAGACGACCGTCGCGTTCCGGGACATCAACCCCCAGGCGCCCACCCACGTCCTGGTGATCCCGAGGGCGCACTACCCCAGCGCCGCCGAGCTGGCAGCCGCGGAACCCATGATCGCCGCCGACATACTCCGCGAAGCGCACGCGGTCGCCGACGAGGACAAGCTGGAGAGCTACCGCATCGTCTTCAACACGGGAGCCGGCGCCGGCCAGACCGTCTTCCACGCGCACGCCCATGTCATGGGCGGTCGCGGCATGCAGTGGCCGCCCGGGTAACTCACCGTGTCCGTACGTGAATTGGTGGTCCTCGGCACGGCCAGCCAGGTCCCGACCCGGCACCGCAACCACAACGGCTATCTGCTCCGCTGGGACGGCGAGGGCATCCTGTTCGACCCGGGCGAGGGCACCCAGCGCCAGATGCTGCGCGCCGGGGCCGCCGCCCACGACCTGAACCGGATCTGCGTCACCCACTTCCACGGCGATCACTCCCTGGGCCTCGCCGGCGTCATCCAGCGCATCAACCTCGACCAGGTGCCGCACGAGATCACCGCCCATTACCCGAAGTCGGGCCAGCGCTTCTTCGACCGGCTGCGCTACGCCACCGCCTACCGGGAGACGGTCCAGCTCACCCAGGCACCCGTGGCCGCCGACGGGGTGCTTGCCACCACCCCCGCCTACACGCTCGAAGGGCGCAAACTCTCCCACTCCGTCGAGTCCTACGGCTACCGCCTCGTCGAGCCCGACGGGCGGCGGATGCTCCCCAACCGGCTCGCCGCGCACGGCATCAAGGGCCCGGACGTGGGCCGCATCCAGCGCGAGGGCGCTCTCGGAGGTGTCACGCTGGAGGACGTCAGTGAAGTCCGCCGCGGACAGCGGTTCGCGTTCGTCATGGACACCCGGCTGTGCGACGGGGCGTACGCCCTCGCCGAGGGCTGCGACATGCTCGTCATCGAGTCCACGTTCCTCGACGAGGATGAGCAACTCGCCGTAGAGCACGGCCATTTGACGGCCAGTCAGGCGGCGCGGGTGGCGAAGGAGAGCGGCGTACGGCATCTCGTGCTCACCCACTTCAGCCAGCGGTACACCGAGCCCGACGAATTCGAGCGGCAGGCGCGGGCCGCCGGGTTCGAGGGGGAGCTGACCGTGGCGCACGATCTGCTGAGGGTGCCGGTTCCGAAACGGCGATAAAACGCCCGTACGATATTTCGATGCCCCTCCCCACAGCGGAACTGCACCTCCACATCGAAGGCACACTCGAGCCCGAGCTGGCCTTCGAGCTCGCCGCGCGCAACGGCGTCGAGCTGCCGTACGCCGACACGGACCAGCTCCGCAAGGCGTACCAGTTCGAGGATCTCCAGTCCTTTCTGAACCTGTACTACGAGCTCATGGCCGTTCTGCGGACCGAGCGGGACTTCGAGGATCTCGCCAACGCCTACCTCGCGCGTGCCGCCTCGCAGGGTGTGCGGCACGCGGAGATCTTCTTCGACCCGCAGGCGCACATCGCGCGGGGCGTGGGCATGGGCACGGTCGTCGAGGGGCTGTCCCGCGCGCTCGACCTGAGCGTGGAGGCGCATGGCATTTCCACGCAGCTGATCATGTGCTTCCTGCGCGACGAGTCCGCCGAGTCGGCGATGGCGACGCTGGAGGCCGCGAAGCCGTATCTCGACCGGATCGTGGGGATCGGGCTGGACTCCGCCGAGGTCGGGCATCCGCCGGTGAAGTTCCGTGAGGTGTATGAGGCGGCGGCGGAGCTGGGGCTGCGGCGCGTCGCGCATGCGGGGGAGGAGGGGCCGCCGGAGTACATCACCGAGGCGCTGGACGTGCTGGGCGTCGAGCGGATCGACCATGGGCTGCGGTGTATGGAGGACCCGGTCCTCGTCGAACGGTTGGTGCGTGAGCGTGTGCCGCTGACTCTGTGTCCGCTCTCCAATGTCCGGTTGCGCACGGTGGACGTCCTCGCCGATCATCCGTTGCCGGCGATGCTCGATGCGGGGCTGTTGTGCACGGTCAACTCCGATGATCCGGCGTACTTCGGTGGGTATGTGGGCGACAACTACGATGCG
Organism: Streptomyces sp. NPDC050211; assembly: GCF_040656035.1. Classification (NCBI taxonomy): domain Bacteria; kingdom Bacillati; phylum Actinomycetota; class Actinomycetes; order Kitasatosporales; family Streptomycetaceae; genus Streptomyces; species Streptomyces sp. NPDC050211. The sequence goes on along the minus strand of NZ_JBFALC010000003.1, from coordinate 219,135 downwards.
GTGCGGTCGGAGTTGGGGCTTGGGGAGGATCGGCTGCGGGAGTTGGCGCGTAACTCGTTCCTCGCGGCGTTTCTTGGGCACGATGAGGAGCGGCGGGCGGGGTATCTGGCGGAGGTCGCGGCGTACGAGTTTGGCTGAGCGGGCTGGTTTGCTGCGGGCCGGTGGGGGTTGATCGCGCCCACGCGGCGGTAGCCGCAAATTCAACACAGCCCCGCGCCCCTAAAGGGGCGCTGTAGTCATGCTTACTCGACTTCATAGGAGCCGCCCTGTGGACCTCTCCATCACCGACGTGCGCCTCACCCCTGTCCTCGTTGCCGACCCGCCCCTGCTGAACACCCAGGGTGTCCATCAGCCGTACACGCCCCGGTTGATCGTCGAGGTCGTGACCGGTGATGGGATCACGGGAGTCGGCGAGACGTACGGCGACACCAAGTACCTGGAGCTGGCACGACCCTTTGCCGAGAAGCTGATCGGACGTCAAGTCTCCGACTTGAACGGGCTGTTCACGGTCGCCGACGAGGTCGCCGTCGACCAGTCGCGGGTCTCCGGGCAGGTCGACGTCGGCGGGCTGCGGGGTGTCCAGACCGCTGACAAGTTGCGGTTGTCCGTCGTCTCCGGCTTCGAGGTGGCCTGTCTGGACGCGCTCGGTAAGGCGCTCGGGGTGCCGGTGCATGCGCTGCTCGGCGGGAAGGTGCGGGACGCGGTCGAGTACAGCGCGTACCTGTTCTACAGGTGGGCCGATCATCCGGAGGGAGTGGCCTGCGAGAAGGACGACTGGGGGGCCGCCGTCGATCCGGCCGGGGTGGTCGAGCAGGCCCGGGTGTTCAAGGAGCGGTACGGGTTTACGTCGTTCAAGCTCAAGGGGGGTGTTTTTCCGCCGGAGGAGGAGATCGCGGCCGTACGGGCGCTGGCGGAGGCGTTTCCCGGGCATCCGCTGCGTCTCGATCCCAACGGGGCCTGGTCCGTGGCGACTTCGCTGACGGTGGCGGAGGAGGTGGGGGACGTTCTGGAGTATCTGGAGGATCCCACGCTGGGTACGTCCGCGATGGCCGAGGTCGCCGCCGGGACGGACGTGCCGCTCGCCACCAATATGTGTGTGACGACGTTCGGCGAGATCAAGGAGGCGTTCGCGAAGGACGCCGTGCAGGTCGTCCTCTCCGATCACCACTACTGGGGCGGGCTGCGGAACACGCAGCAACTCGCCGCGATCTGTCGGACCTTCGGCGTCGGGGTGTCCATGCACTCCAACACCCACCTGGGGATCAGCCTCGCCGCGATGACCCACGTGGCCTCGACGGTCCCGGACCTCCACCACGCCTGCGACTCCCACTACCCCTGGCAGTCGGAGGACGTGCTCACCGAGCGGCTGACCTTCGAGGGCGGCAAGGTCGCCGTCCGTGACGCCCCCGGCCTCGGCGTCGAGCTCGACCGCGACAAGCTGCGGTTCCTGCACCAGCGGTGGCTGGACGACGACGGCGCGCTGCGGGAGCGTGACGACGCGGCCGCCATGCGCATCGCCGACCCGGGCTGGGTCACCCCGGCGGTGCCCCGCTGGTGATGCGCGATCGAGGCGTTCCGGTGGACGCAATGACCGGATCCGTACGGAGCCGGCGAAGGCTCCCACGGCGACCGCGCCCGGCGTGACGCCGGGTGCCGCCCGCACCGTACGGCCGGGACCTGCGGCGGGCCCGCGCGGGGCGGTGGCTGCCGGTGAGCGACGGCGCGGTGTCAGTGGTGTGAGGCACACTGGCCTGATCCGCACCATGCCAGGGAGCTCACCGTGATCGTGTTCAACGGAGAGGGACACCGCTGCCAGGCCCAGGTCGACCCCCTGGGGCCCCTGCGCAGGTCAGACGACCCGCCCTGGGACGTGTACCTCACCGGCACCGTCTTCCTCGACATCATCTTCACCGGCCTCGACTCGGCGCCCGTGCGGGGCACCGAGTCCTGGGCCCGCGGGATGGGCTCCAGCCCCGGCGGCGTCGCCAACATGGCGACCGCGCTGGCCAGGCTGGGCCTGAGGACCTCCCTCGCGGCGGCGTTCGGTGACGATCACTACGGCGAGTACTGCTGGGACGCCCTGGCGCACGGCGAGGGCATCGACCTCTCCCTGGCACGCACCGTGCCCGGCTGGCACTCGCCGGTCACCGTCTCGATGGCGTACGAGGGCGAGCGCACGATGGTCTCCCACGGCCACGAGCCGCCGCCGGAGGAGCCCGCGCCGGACTGCCCGCCCCGCGCGCGTGCCGCGATCGCCTCGCTCACCCCCGGCAGATCCGCCCACTGGGTCGCCCAGGCCGCGGGCAAGGGCGCCCGGATCTTCGCCGACGTGGGGTGGGACGACACCGGTGCCTGGGACCTGGCGGGGCTGACCGACCTCAAGTACTGCGAGGCGTTCCTGCCGAACGCCGAGGAGGCCATGCGCTACACCGGCGCCACCTGCCCGCGCGCCGCCGCCCACGCCCTCACCGAGCATGTGCCGGTCGCCGTCGTCACCCTCGGCAAGGAGGGCGCGTACGCCGTGGACCGGCGCACCGGCGAGACCGCGGAGGTGCCCGCGATCGCCGTGGAAGCCCTCGATCCGACCGGCGCCGGGGACGTCTTCGTGGCCGGTTTCGTCACCGGCACCCTGGCCGGCTGGCCCCTCGCCGACCGCCTCGCCTTCGCCGGCCTCACAGCCGCCCTCTCCGTCCAGGAATTCGGCGGCTCCCTCTCGGCCCCCGGCTGGGCCGAGATCGCCACATGGTGGCGCGAGGTGCAGTCCCTGGAGAGACAGGACCGGGCGGCGCTCCAGCGCTACGCGTTCCTTCAGCCCCTGGTCCCCAAAACAGCGGCCCGCCCCTGGCCCCTACGCCGAGCCGTCCCGACGATCGGCTTCCGAAGGTCGGCCTGACAGCTCAGAAGCCGAGCTTGCGCAGCTGCTTCGGATCGCGCTGCCAGTCCTTCGCCACCTTCACATGCAGGTCCAGGAAGACCGGGGTACCCAGCAGCGCCTCGATCTGCTTGCGGCTCTTGATGCCGACCTCCTTCAGGCGCTTGCCCTTGGGGCCGATGATGATGCCCTTCTGGCTGGGGCGCTCGATGTAGACGAAGGCGTGGATGTCGAGGAGGGGCTTGTCGGCGGGGCGGTCCTCGCGGGGGAGCATCTCCTCGACGACGACCGCGATGGAGTGGGGGAGCTCGTCGCGGACGCCCTCCAGCGCGGCCTCGCGGATCAGTTCCGCGATCATGACCTGCTCGGGCTCGTCGGTGAGGTCACCCTCGGGGTAGAGGGCGGGGCCCTCCGGCAGGAGCGGGACGAGCAGGTCGGCCAGCAGGTCCACCTGCTGGTCCTTGACCGCGGACACCGGCACGATCTCCGCCCACTCGAAGCCGAGCTCCTTGCCGAGCTGGTCGATCGCGATCAGCTGCTCGGCCAGGGTCTTGGAGTCGACGAGGTCCGTCTTCGTGACGATGGCGACCTTCGGGGTCTTCTTGATCCCGGCCAGTTCCTTGGCGATGAAGCGGTCACCGGGGCCGAGCTTCTCGTTCGCCGGCAGACAGAAGCCGATCACGTCGACCTCGGCCCAGGTGGTGCGTACGACGTCGTTGAGCCGCTGGCCGAGCAGCGTACGCGGCTTGTGCAGTCCAGGGGTGTCGACCAGGATCAGCTGGGCGTCCTCCCGGTGCACAATGCCCCGTACCGTGTGCCGCGTGGTCTGCGGCTGGTTCGCGGTGATCGCGACCTTCTGGCCGACCAGAGCGTTCGTAAGGGTGGACTTGCCCGCGTTGGGGCGGCCCACGAAGCAGGCGAAGCCGGCGCGATGGGTGGCCTCGGACGGCTCGGATGACTTGATACGCACGCTCATGGCGCCCATTCTCCCTGATCCACAGGCCCCCGCCGCACCAGTGCACGCCCGCCTCCTTACGGTGCGCGCCCGGACCGCATACGATCGCGGCGTCCCGGGCCATGACGCCCCGGTCAGCGCGTCCCCCGTCCCCTCCGCCCAGAAGGTCAAGCCCCGGCATGAAGCTCATCACCGCGATCGTCAAGCCGTACCGCCTCGACGAGGTCAAGAACGCGCTCCAGGAGTTGGGCGTGCACGGTCTGACCGTCACCGAGGCCAGCGGCTACGGCCGGCAGCGCGGCCACACCGAGGTGTACCGCGGCGCCGAGTACCAGGTCGACCTGGTACCGAAGGTCCGTATCGAGATCGTCGTCGAGGACGCCGCCTCGGACGACGTCATCGACGCGATCGTCAAGGCCGCGCAGACGGGGAAGATCGGGGACGGGAAGGTGTGGGTGCTGCCCGTGGAGACGGTCGTACGCGTGCGGACCGGCGAGCGCGGCCCCGACGCGCTCTGACCCCGAGCACCACCCCGACGACCACCACGACCAGCAGCACCACGCCGATCAGCCACGGCAGCGCGAAGAACGACGCGCCGGCCGATTCGCGCGTGTCCTGCGCGCTCGCCGTCAACGTCACGTCGCCCCAGTCGAGTTGGGGCGCCCCGCGCCAGGGCTCGGTGAGCCGGACGCGCTGGCGCGGCAGCAGTTCCGTGGGGATACGCGACAGGTCGCGGGCCAGCAGCGTACGGCCGAACAGGCCCTTCGCGCGCAGCTCCACCTTCGGGTTCAGGGTGACGTTCCCGGTGTTGTGCAGCGTGTAGGAGATCGTCGCCGTGCTGTCGCCGAGGCCCGGGACGAGAGGCTGGTGATGGGTGACGCGGACGTCCTCGACGGCGATCGCGGGGAGCGTCGGACCGCCGACACGGAGGTAGATCCGGGCGGCGACGGCCCGCTGCACACCGAGCGCGAGTGAGCCCTCGCCCCGGTCCACGCGTTCGTCGAGTGCGACCAACCCGCCCGGGTGGTCGCCGGGTTCGGCGCCCTCGGGCACGCGGAGCGTGAAGGGGACGGTGACCTCGCCGTGCGCGGGGACGGTCACCCGGGACTTGGCGGGCCTGGCCCAGGCTCCGATTCCGCGCTGCTTCTCCTTGACCGTCCGCACCGCGAATCCGCCGTCGCGCGCGGTGTTGTAGGCATCGGCGGCGTACAGCCGGAACGTCAGCGGCCGACCCGTCTTGTTGGCGACGACGACCTTGTCCTCGACGGTCGTCCCGGGATCGGCGGAGAGATAGAAGTACGGGCGCGCGGCGACCTTCGAGGCGGCCGGGTAGACGGACCAGCTGCCGTTGTCGGCGGCGTGCGCGGGCGCGGCGACGGCGGTGAGGAGCAGGCCCAGGAGGAGGACGTACAGCTTGCGCATGGGTGCGGACCCCCACGTGGATGAGGTGAACGGGCGGGTGCGGACGCCCGTGCGGTCAGCTGAGCGTGAGGGTGAGCACTCCGGCGTACGAGCCCGGAGGCGTGAACGCCGGTACGTCCAGGGAGAGCCCGGCGTCGACGGTGAACTCGCCGCCGGTGAGCGTGCCGTTGGGCGTGGACGCCAGGGTGGCGCCCGCACTTCCGACCACGCCGGACGAACCGGTCTGGCACGTGCTCGGGCTGCCCGCCTTGGTGGCGCACGCGGGGGTCCACTTCAGCTTCCCGGCGTCGATCTTGGCGCCCGGCCCGGTGAAGTCGGTGACCTTGCCGGTGAGGGACCATCCTGCGGGCCCGCCCCGGAAGTCCTCGACGGTGACCGTCTGCAGCGAGCCCGTCGATGCCCCGCCCTCGCCGAAGTCCACCGCCGACAGCCGTACGGAGTCCCCGGCCTGGGACATGGACAGCGTCCCCGCCTTCACGGTCGTCGTCAGCTTCTGGCTTCCGTCGGGCACGGGCGTGTCGTCATTGACGACGTACGCGGCGGGCCCGGCCCCCTTCTCCGCGCTCCACGCACTCCCCTCGTACGCCACCACACCGGTCGTGGTCTTGTCGTTGACGACGAGCGAACCGCTGAAGGAGCCGTTCGCTGAGGCGGTGACGGTGGCCTGGTCCGCGGTCTGGGTGGAGCCGGACCGCCCGGCCAGCGTGACCGTCGCCCCCGGCGTGAAGTCGCTGCCGCTGACGGTGACGCTGTCACCCGGGTTGCCGGAGGCCGAACTCAGCGAGATGGCACGGTTGTTGGTGGGATTGCCGTCCGTCGCCGTGATGGTCTCGGAGACCGGGGCGGGCGGGGTGATCACCGTGCACGGGGTGTCCAGTTCAAGGATGTAGCTGGTGTGGATGTTGTAGTCGCCGGGCGAGAGCGTGATCGACCCCGGCGCGGTGACCCTGAACGTGCCGGTCATGGAGAACGACGGGAAGGGGCCGTTGCCCGGCACCGGGTCGTTCTTCTTCGGCCCGGCGACGGTCACGTCCCCGGTCTGTGCCCCGCCGAGGGTGACCTTGCCGGTGGGCGTCATGATGTCGGCCGGCAGGGCGATGGCGGTGGGGTTGTTGGCGGCGGGCTTGACGACCGTGTACGTGACGGTGACGGTGTCGCCGACTTTCGGACTGGCGTTGTCCACCGCGACACTGGCCGTCGTGGTGCCGTCGATCGGCGGGATGCCCGCGATGTCGGGCGGGATGCAGTGCGTGGCGAAGTCCACGTTCGTGGGCGCTGCATTGGCCGGACAGGCCAGTGCGCCGCCCCCGGTGACCGCGAGCGCGGTCACCCCGAGCAGCGATGACCAGCGGCGTCTTCGGGCTCTCGTAGCCATGGGTGCCCCCTCCTGAGCGATGGCTGAGGATGCGGGCGCGGCTGCTGACTCCCGCGCCCACTGTGGGGCATTGATGTGGGGATTGCGTGAGAAGTCAATGGAGACGCCGAAAAGAGCTGATGGATCGTCAGTTCCTTTGCCACTCCAGGGAACTGACGACCCATCGGCTATGTGACTGTCAGTCGAACACGAACGGACCCGGTGACTGCGGTCCCGTCGCCGTGCAGGTGATGGTGATGCCGAGGACCGACATCTTCAGCGATCCGCCGAACGCCTCCAGGCTGTCGCCGGAGGCCACGGTCCCGGGGAGCGGACCGACCTGGACGTCGTCGCCGGCCGCCATGGCCGGGTTCTCCTTGGCGGTGAAGGTGGTGGTGCCGCCGCCCGCCTTCACGAGGGTGAGAGTGGACGTGATCGAGTCCGCGCCCAGCCCGATCGGCGCTTTGACGGCGGACGACTTGAGGGTCATGGTCGCCGCGGTGCCGTTCTGCGTGGCCGTGAGCGTGGCCGCGCCGCCACCGAAACTGCCGCAGTCGGCGGTGAGCGTCGCCGTCGTCGGCGCGACGGCGAGGGCGGCCGGTGCGAAGGCCAGGCCGGTGACCGCGAGGGCCCCGACCGTCAGTGCCGCACCCGTTGCTATGCGTTTCATGGGGAATCCGGCTCCCTTCCCGTGTCTGGGAATGCCATGTGGGGATGGATGGGAGAGCCCGACGGGGCCGTCGACGCGCGTGGTGCGGGACGCTCGGTGGGGGGTGGAGCGATGAATCTGACGGTCCGTCGGAACTACGGGTCCCATTGATGCGTGGGAGACGCGGGTCGGCAAGGCTGAATTCCGGACGACTCTGAAAAGGGCGGTTTTCAGCCTGCGGGCACGGTCATCCTTACCGTGCCGTCGGGCCCGGCCACCAGCACCGGCGTGCCAGGACCGCCCAGATCCGCCACCGCCGCCCGGTCCTCGGCCGACGCCGACTCGGCCGCCGTGACCACGGCCGCCGCCTCCAGCGACGTCGCCCCGGACGCCACCGCCATCGCCACGGCCGTCCGCAACGCGCTCAGCTTCAGCGAGTCGAGGGCAACGGTCCCGGCGACGTACGTACGCCCGGTCTCGTCCCGTACGGCCGCCCCCTCGGGCACGCCGTTGCGGGCCCGCGCGGAACGGGCCAGGGTGACGATCTTGCGGTCCTCGGGGTCAAGCGCGCTGCTGTCGGTCATGCCCTGAGCATACGAAGTGGCCGTCAGGCCCGGTCCAGGCGGAGTCGATCGGCGCGCGGAAGTCCGGCGACGACGAGGTCGTAGGAGTCCTCGATGAGCTCGCGCACCAGCTGGTCCGGGAGTGCGCCGTCCACAGTGACCGTGTTCCAGTGGCGCTTGTTCATGTGGTAACCGGGGATGATCAGGCCCTCGTACTCGCCGCGGAGCCGGATGGCGTCCTCCGGGTCGCACTTGAGGTTGACGGTGAGCGGGCGGGAGTCCAGCCAGCTCAGGGCGAACATCTTGCCCAGGACCTTGAAGACCGAGATGTCCGGGGCGAAGGGGAAGTCCTCCACCGCCGCGTTGAAGGAAAGGCAGAAGCCGCGCAACTCCTCGGGGCTCACTCCTCTTCCTCCCCTTCCTTCGAGGCCCCCACCGGCTCCGCCAGCACCGTCACGATCTTGTTCCGGCGTCCCGCGGCGGCCTCCGCGGTCAGCCGCAGCTCACGGCCGTCGGGGAGTTCGACGACGGACGACGCCCCGGCGATGGGGACGCGGCCGAGGGCCTTGGCGAGGAGTCCGCCGACGGTCTCCACGTCCTCGTCGTCGTACGCCTCCAGGCCGTACAGGTCGCCTAGGTCGCCGATGTCGAGGCGGGCGGTGACGCGGTAGCGCTCCTCGCCCAGCTCCTCGACGGGCGGGAGTTCCCGGTCGTACTCGTCGGTGATCTCGCCGACGATCTCCTCGAGGATGTCCTCGATGGTGACGATGCCGGCCGTGCCGCCGTACTCGTCGATGACGACGGCGACGTGGTTGCGGTCCTGCTGCATCTCGCGGAGCAGATCGCCGGCGTTCTTGGTGTCGGGCACGAAGGCGGCGGGCCGCATGGCCGTGGAGACCAGCTCGGACTCGGCGTCCCGGCTGATGTGCGTCTTGCGGGCCAGGTCCTTCAGATACACGATCCCGACGATGTCGTCCTCGCTCTCGCCGGTCACCGGGATCCGCGAGAAACCGGAGCGCAGCGCCAGCGTCAGGGCCTGGCGGATGGTCTTGTAGCGCTCGATGACGACCAGGTCGGTGCGCGGGACCATGACCTCCCGTACGAGGGTGTCGCCCAGCTCGAAGACGGAGTGCACCATGCGGCGCTCCTCGTCCTCGATCAGCGACTCCTTCTCGGCGAGGTCGACCAGCGCGCGCAGCTCCGCCTCGGAGGCGAAGGGGCCGCGGCGGAAGCCCTTGCCGGGGGTGAGCGCGTTGCCGATGAGGATCAGCAGGGGCGGGATCGGGCCCATCACGCGGGCCAGCGGCAGCAGGACGTACGCCGCCGCCGTCGCGGTGTTCAGCGGGTGCTGGCGGCCGATGGTGCGCGGGGAGACGCCGACGGCGACATACGACACCAGGACCATCACGCCGATCGCGGCGAGCAGGGCCCGGGTGGTGCCCTCGATCTCGTTCAGACAGGCGTACGTCACCATCGACGCGGCGGCCATCTCGCAGGCCACACGCACCAGCAGCGCGACATTGAGGTAGCGGGTCGGGTCGGCGGCGACCTGGGCGAGTTTCTCGCTGCCGCGGCGGCCGGACTTGACGGCCTCCTCGGCGCGGAAGCTGGAGACACGGGCGAGACCGGCCTCCGCACACGCGGCGAGCCAGGCGACGACGACCAGGGCGACGGCGCCGGAGATCAGCGGGAGGCTCATGACACGGTCGGGGCCGGGGACGGGCCGGTGAGGCCCTTCTCCGCCCGCCAGCCGTCCACGATCGCCGCCTGGAGCCCGAACATCTCGGCCTTCTCGTCCGCTTCCTCGTGGTCGTAGCCCAGCAGGTGCAGCACTCCATGGACGGTCAGGAGCTGGAGCTCCTCGTCCATGGAGTGCTGCGTCTCGGCTTCCTTGCCCTGCTTCTCGGCGACCTCCGGGCACAGCACGATGTCGCCGAGCAGGCCCTGCGGCGGCTCGTCCTCGTCCTTCGCCGGCGGACGCAGCTCGTCCATCGGGAAGGACATGACGTCAGTCGGGCCCGGCAGGTCCATCCACTGGATGTGCAGCTGCTCCATGGCTGCGGCGTCCACGACGATCACCGAGAGCTCGGAGAGCGGGTGGATGCGCATCCGCGCGAGGGCGTAGCGGGCGATGTCGAGGATCGCCTGCTCGTCGACCTCGGTTCCGGACTCGTTGTTGACGTCGATCGACATGGTGCTGCTCGGTCTACTTCCCCTTGTGCCCGGACTTGCTGCGGCCGCCCTTGTGGGTGCCGTTCTGGGTGCCGTGCTGGTTGTCGTACTCCTCGTACGCGTCGACGATACGGCCGACGAGCTTGTGTCGAACGACATCGTGGGACGAGAGCCGGGAGAAGTGGACGTCCGGGACGCCGTCCAGGATGTCCTGGACCTGGCGCAGACCGGACTTGGTGCCGTTCGGGAGGTCGACCTGGGTGACGTCACCCGTGATCACGATCTTCGATTCGAAGCCGAGGCGGGTGAGGAACATCTTCATCTGCTCGGGGCTCGTGTTCTGGGCCTCGTCCAGGATGATGAAGGCGTCGTTCAGCGTACGCCCGCGCATGTACGCCAGCGGCGCGACCTCGATCGTGCCCGCCGCCATGAGCCGCGGGATGGAGTCGGGGTCGAGCATGTCGTGCAGCGCGTCGTACAGCGGGCGCAGATACGGGTCGATCTTCTCGTACAGCGTGCCCGGCAGGAAGCCGAGACGCTCGCCCGCCTCGACCGCGGGCCTGGTCAGGATGATGCGGGTGACCTGCTTGGACTGCAGGGCCTGCACCGCCTTGGCCATGGCGAGATAGGTCTTGCCGGTACCGGCGGGGCCGATGCCGAAGACGATCGTGTGCTTGTCGATCGCGTCGACGTACCGCTTCTGGTTGAGGGTCTTGGGGCGGATCGTGCGGCCGCGGGAGGAGAGGATGTTCTGCGTGAGGACTTCGGCGGGGGTCTCCTCGCCGTCGCTCTCCCCGTTCTCACTCGCCCGGAGCATGGCGATCGAGCGTTCCACTGCGTCCTCCGTCATCGGCTGTCCGGTGCGGAGCACCAGCATCATCTCGTCGAACATGCGCTGGATGAGGGCGACTTCAGAGGCGTCGCCGACCGCGCTGATCTCATTGCCCCGGACGTGGATGTCGGCCGCCGGGAAGGCCTTCTCGATCACGCGCAGGAGGGCGTCGCCGGACCCCAGGACGGTGACCATGGGGTGCTGGGCGGGGACGGTGAACTGTGCTCGTGCCTGCCCCTGCGCAGGGGTGTGAGCTGTGGGTGTCTGAGTCATGGGCCGGCTCTGTAGGCCTGCACGTCCTCCTCCATACGACTCGCCTGCCACAAGGGCGGCCTGGCGATTTCAAGGGTACGCCGGGAGACTGACAACGCCGTAGGTCTTTTCATCGGACCGGCTCAGGGCTTGCTCACCGACATGTTCTGCAGGCCCAGCACGCGCAGCAGCTGGAGGCGTTCGTGGGCCTCCGTGCCCGGGCGGGCGGTGTGGATGACCAGCAGCTGGTGGTGTTCGTGGCTGAGCAGGACCTCGCAGTCGAGGTCCAGCAGGCCGACCAGAGGGTGCAGGAAGCGTTTGGTCGCCCGGTGGCGCAGCGACACCTCGTGTTCGTCCCACAGGCGCGCGAACTCCTCGCTCGACGCACGGAGCTCGGCGACCAGCGCGGCGGGTTCCGGGTCGTCGGGACGGGCGGCGGCCACCGCCCGCAGATTGGCCACATGGGCGCGTGCGTGCTCGGCCCGGTCCTCCTCCGGGAACAGGGTGCGCGTCTGAGGGTCCAGGAAGTAGAGGCGGAGGATGTTGCGCTCGACCGGGGGCCGGGACATCACATCGCGGGTCAGCGCCCGCGCCATGGCGTTCTGGGCCAGCACCTCGCCACAGTCGGTCAGCACCTGCGCCGGTGTGTCATGCAGCCGGTCCAGGATCAGCATCAGGCCGGGCTGGACGTGCGCCGATGCCGTCTCGCGGCGCGGTGGCTCCTCGCCGGCCAGGTGGAACAGATGGTCGCGCTCGTCGGCGGTGAGACGCAGGGCACGGGCCAGCGCCGCCAGCATCTGCCGGGACGGACGGGGACCGCGGGACTGCTCCAGGCGCGTGTAGTAGTCCACCGACATACCCGTCAGTTGCGCCACCTCCTCGCGCCGCAGACCGGCCGTACGGCGCCGGGCGCCCGGCGCCAGGCCCACGTCCGACGGGGTCAGGCGGGCGCGGCTCCGGCGCAGGAAGTCCGCGAGTTCGGCTCGGTTCACGCGTCCAGCCTGCGGCACGCCGCCCGCCGTATCCAGGGACTGTCGGTCCCCTGATCGACGGGTCTCTCCCGGCCGGCGTCGCACCGTCCGAGGGTGGTGGCAGCAGAGCATCCGGTTCGTGAGGAGCAGATCATGTTGACACTGGTGACGGGTACGACGGGGCAGGTCGGGCGGCGGTTCGTGCCGAGGCTGCTGGCGCAGGCGCGGCCCGCGGAGAGGGTGCGGGTACTGGTGCGTGACGCGGCGCGGGGCGAGCCCTTCGCCGAGCTGGGCGCCGAGGTCGTCGTCGGCGACCTGCGGGACACGGAGGCGCTCGGCAAGGCCGTCGCCGGGGTGGACGCGGTCGTGAACGTCGCGGCGTCCTTCCGCGGGGTGCCGGACGAGGAGGCGCGGGCGGTCAACCGGGACGCGGCGGTCGAGCTGGGCCGCGCCGCACAAGCGGCCGGCGTGCGGAGGTTCGTGCAGGTCAGCACGGGTCTGGTGTACGGCGTCGGACGGGGGCGCCCGCTCACCGAGGACGACGAGAGCCGGCCCGGCGGGTCGATGTGGGGCGCCTATCCCGAGTCCAAGGCGGCGGCCGAGCGGGAGCTGCTCGCGTTGGAGGGCCTGGACGTACGGATCGGCCGGCTTCCCTTCGTCTACGGCGAGGGCGATCCGCATCTGGCCCAGTCGCTGATGTGGGCCGGCGGCTGGGCGGCGACGCAGCGGTTGCACATGGGCCATCACGCGGACGTTGCGCAAGGGCTGCTGCGGATTCTGTACGCGCCGGGGATCGCGGGCCGGGCGTACAACATCGCCGACGATGCGACCGTCACGGCTGTTGAGTTGCATCAGCTGAACGGGGTGGAGGTTCCTGAGGAGCTGTATTCGCGCAGCGATCCTGACCCGTGGCTGGCGGTCATGTCCACCGAGCGGATTCGGCGGGAGCTGGGGTATCGGCCGTTGTTCCCGAGTGTTTATGCGGCTCGGGAGGCGGGGGCGCTCTAACGGGGTGCTGCGATGGGTGGTTGAGCGGCTGCGGGGCTGTTGTGGCTGGTCGCGCAGTTCCCCGCGCCCCTGTCGGGGCGCTCTAGTCCACGCCCTTGATACGTCCAACCAGCACCGCCCCCGCCAACCCCACCGCCGCGGCTACCGCGTACAGCACCCGGTAGCCGCCCAGGTGCGTAACGATCGGGGCGGCCAGGGCGGGGGCCGCGACTTGGGGCAAGGAATTGGCCACGTTGATCACGCCGAGGTCCTTGCCGCGGTCCCGGGCCTCTGGCAGGACGTCCGTCATCAGGGCGAAGTCGACCGACATGAAGACCCCGAGGCCCACGCCCAGCAGGGCTGCCACGACGATTGCGCTCGGCCAGGTCTGCCAGGCGGCCAGGAGAGCTGTGGCCGCGGCCATCAGTACGCCGGACCAGCGCACGAAGGGCTTGCGGCGGCCCACGCGGTCCGACCAGGCGCCGCCGACCACGACGGTGGCCAGCAGTGTCACGCTGTTCACGGCGGTGAGGATCAAGACGCCGGACTCGGGGTCGTCGTGGTGCAGGCGGTCCCGCAGGTAGTAGAGCAGGTAGAGGATCACGAGGGCGTTGCTGAGGTTGATCAGGAAGCGGGTCAGCCAGGCCCAGCCGAAGTCCGGGTAGCGGCGCGGGCTCAGCCAGAAGCCCTTGAGGAAGGCGCTCGCGGACCAGGGCGGCCGGTCCGTGACCGCCAGCCGGAGATCCCCGTATCGCAGGACGTACGGCAGTACACCCGCCAGAGAGAAGAGCGCGCACGCCGCGTACCCCGCCGCGATCCCGCCCGCCGCCGTCGCCAGCCCCGTCCCGACCACCGCGCCCAGGATCTGCGCCGCCCCCAACCACCCGCCCACCGAACCCCGTTGCAGCCGCGGCACGCGGTCCGGGACCGCCGCCGTCACCGCCGCGAAGGCCGCGTTCAGGGTCAGCTGGACCAGGCACCAGCCCACCGCCATCGTCCACAGCCCGCCCGCGCCCGCGAGCAGCAGCAACGACAGCGCACCGCCCGCCGCTCCGGCCACGATCCACGGCGTACGGCGGCCCCAGTCGGCCGTGGTCCGGTCCGACAGTGCGCCGAAGAACGGGTTGGCCGCCAGCGACACCACCGCGCCCATGCCCGTCACCCACGCCAGCAGCGTCTCCTTCGACATGCCGGTGCCGGGCGCGAAGTCCTCCGCCTGCCGGGCCAGCAGGATCTGCAGCGGGCCGTACCAGCCCACCCAGATCGCCACGTTGGCCAGCGACAGGGCCGAGGTCCAGCCCCGGCCGACCCGCTCGACGGGCTCCGCGAGGGCGACCCCGGTCATCTCTGGGCCCGCAGCACATCCCGGAACCAGGCGTACGACGCCTTCGGGGTCCTGGCGAGCGTCTCGAAGTCCACGTGGACCAGCCCGAAGCGCCGCGCGTACCCCTCCGCCCACTCGAAGTTGTCCAGCAGCGACCACACGAAGTAGCCGCGTACGTCCACGCCCGCCTCCACCGCCCGGTGCAGCGCGCGCACATGGGCGTCCAGGTAGGCGATCCGTTCCTGGTCGTCGATCCCCTGGTACGAGCAGCCGTTCTCGGTGATCACGACGGGCGGGAGCCGGTCGCCGTAGCGCTCGTGGAAGCCGGTGAGCAGCTCGGTCAGGCCCTCCGGGACCACCGGCCAGCCGAAGTCGGTCACCGGGACGCCGTCGATCTCGTGGACGGAGAAGGGGAGTTCGGCCGGGATCGTCAGCCCGCCGAACTCGATGTCGGTGCCCTGCGGGGCGCCCACGCGCGTCGGCGCGTAGTAGTTGACGCCGTAGAAGTCCAGCGGCTCGCCGATGACCTTGAGGTCGGCCGCGACGTCCCCTGGCATCAACTCGCCGATCCCCTCGGGGTATTCACCGCGCAGGACGGGGTCGGCGAAGAGGCGGTTGAGCAGCAGGTCATAGAAGGCGGCCGCCTCCAGGTCCGCCTGTTCGCGGGAGGCCGGCCAGGTCGGGCCGTGCGAGTTGGCGATGCCGATGTCGGTGGCGCCACAGGCGCGCAGTGCCTGTACGGCCAGGCCGTGGGCCAGGAGTTGGTGGTGGGCGGCAGGCAGCGCGTCGAACATCAGCTGCTTGCCCGGTGCGTGGGCGCCGATCGCATGGCCGAACAGGGTGTGCTCGGCGGGCTCGTTGAGGGTGATCCACTTCGTGACCCGGTCGCCCAGGCGGTCGGCCACCGTCGACACGTACTCCGCGAAGTGCGCAGCCGTGTCCCGCTTCAGCCAGTCGAGGGACACCGGCAGGTCCCAGTGGAAGAGGGTCGGGACGGGACGTACGCCCGCCGCGCACAGCTCGTCGACCAGACGGTCGTAGAAGTCCAGTCCGCCCTCGGACCGGACCCGCGGCCAGGAGATCGAGAAGCGGTACGCGTCCACGCCCAGCTCGGCCAGGAGTGCCACGTCCTCGCGGTAGCGGTGGTAGTGGTCGCAGGCCACCGCCGCCGTCGAGCCGTCCTTCACCCGCCCCGGCTCGGCCGTGAAGGCGTCCCAGACGGAGGGTTCGCGTTGGTCGGCCGCCCCCTCGATCTGGTGGGCGGACGTCGAGACGCCCCACAGGAAGCCGGAGGGGAACTGAGGTATCGGATCGGTCGCCATGCGCCGGATCATCCGTACCGCCGGTAACGGAAGTCAACGGGCAGGCGTGAACAAGCAGTTACGCGCCTTTCCCCGACCTGTTACGCGCCTTCCTTGAGCACCCTGGAGATCAGCTTCCGCTGCTCCTCCGTGAGCCGGGGATCCGAGCAGTACACCGTCTTGCCGTCCACGGTGATCTGGTAGCTGAAGCCGTCCGGAACCCCTACGGGGGGCACGCCCCGGCCGGCCGCGACCGCGCTCTCGGCCAGGGAGTGCCACTCCTGGGCATCGGGCCGCCCCGAGGTCTCCACCTCGACGTGCCGCTCGATGCCCGCGAATCCGCCTGTGCGCCGCACCTGAATACGCATGGGTCCTGTCTAGTACGGAACTAGAGGGTGCGCACCCCGACCTGCTCCCAGGCCTTGAGTACGGCCTGAATCTCCTCGCTGCTGTCGCCGTACCGTGCCTTCGCGGCAGCGACCGTCAGCGTGGCGAAGTCGGTGAAGAGGGCCTGTTCCTTCAGCTCGCCCCCGGTCAGCACGTCGTACCAGATCTGCCCGGCCCGCTCCCAGGCGTGACCGCCGAGCGCGGTCGCGGCGAGGTAGAAGGCGTGGTTGGGGATGCCGGAGTTGATGTGCACACCGCCGTTGTCGCGGCCGGTGCGGACGTAGTCGTCCATCGTCGCGGGCTGCGGGTCCTTGCCGAGGACGTCGTCGTCGTACGCCGTGCCCGGCTCCTTCATGGAGCGCAGCGCCTTGCCGGTCACGCGCGGGGCGAGCAGGCCCGCGCCGATCAGCCAGTCCGCCTCGGCGGCGGTCTGGCCGAGGGTGTACTGCTTGATCAGCGAGCCGAAGACGTCGGACATCGACTCGTTCAGGGCGCCCGGCTGGCCGAAGTAGGTCAGGTTCGCCGTGTACTGGGTGACGCCGTGGGCCAGCTCATGGCCGATGACGTCGATCGGGATGGTGAGGTCGAGGAAGATCTCGCTGTCGCCGTCGCCGAAGACCATCTGCTCGCCGTTCCAGAAGGCGTTGCCGTAGTCCTCGTCGTAGTGCACGGTCGCGTCGAGCGGCAGTCCGTTGCCGTCGATCGAATCGCGCCCGTACGCCTTGAGGAACAGCTCGAACGTCGCGCCCAGGCCCGCGTAGGCGCGGTTGACGGTGGCGTCCTTGCCGGGCTCGTCGCCCTCGCCGCGGACCTTCTTGCCGGGCAGGTCGGTCTTGTGCTCGGCGTCGTAGATCGTGCGGTGCGGTTTGCCTGCGGCGGCTTCGGCGGGTGGGGCGACCGTGGGTGCGCCGAGGACGGTGGTCAGGCGGCGGTGGGTGCGCTGGTAGGCGTCGCGCTCGAGGGTCTTGCGAGCGGGGCCGGACAGCATGGGGTCCTCGGCCTGGGCGAGCTTGTCGAGGATGTGGGGTGGTACGACGGTGCAGAAGACGGGCGTGTAGCCCCCGTTTGTCGTCATGGTCCGCACGATGGCAGTGCGTTAGCTGGCTGTCACTATCCGCGACCTTGATTGGTGAAATGTGGGGATGTTTGGGGCGTACGCTGGTTGCGCTGTGTTATTGGCTGCGGGCTGGTGGGGGCTTGTCGCGCAGTTCCCCGCGCCCCTGACGGGGCGCTCTAGTCCCGCATATTGATACAGAGACCTGCATCCGGGAACGGTCCGCTAGCATGCTGCGCATCATGCGTTTCGGGCTGCTCCTCCTTAGCTGCCGCGGCGAGGGCCTGTAGTACAGGTCGACTCCCTCCCCGCGGAGCTTGGTGTTGCGTCGTCGGCCGTCCTTCCGGACATCCTGAGGAGCCCCGCACCATGGCAAATCGCCAGCAGCCCAGTTCTATGCCGATTCAGAAGTACGGCCGGTACGAGCAGGTCGACATTCCCGACCGCACCTGGCCCGAGAAGCGGATCACCACCGCCCCCCGCTGGCTCTCCACCGACCTGCGTGACGGCAACCAGGCGCTGATCGACCCCATGTCGCCCGTGCGCAAGCGCGCGATGTTCGACCTGCTGGTCAAGATGGGCTACAAGGAGATCGAGGTCGGCTTCCCGGCCTCCGGTCAGACCGACTTCGACTTCGTGCGCTCCATCGTCGAGGAAGAGGGCGCCATCCCCGACGACGTCACCATCTCCGTACTGACCCAGGCCCGCGAGGACCTGATCGAGCGGACGGTGGAGTCCATCAAGGGCGCCAAGCGCGCGACCGTGCACCTCTACAACGCCACCGCCCCGGTCTTCCGGCGGGTCGTCTTCCGCGGCTCCAAGGACGACATCAAGCAGATCGCCGTCGACGGCACGCGGCTGGTGATGGAGTACGCGGAGAAGCTGCTGGGGCCGGAGACCGAGTTCGGGTACCAGTACAGCCCGGAGATCTTCACCGACACCGAGCTGGACTTCGCGCTGGAGGTCTGCGAGGCGGTCATGGATGTCTGGCAGCCCGGTCCGGGGCGCGAGATCATCCTCAACCTGCCCGCGACCGTGGAGCGCTCCACGCCGTCCACGCACGCGGACCGCTTCGAGTGGATGGGCCGTAATCTCTCGCGTCGCGAGCACGTCTGCCTGTCCATTCACCCGCACAACGACCGCGGTACGGCGGTGGCGGCGGCCGAGCTGGCGCTGATGGCCGGCGCCGACCGCGTCGAGGGCTGCCTGTTCGGACAGGGCGAGCGCACCGGCAACGTCGACCTGGTCACCCTGGGCATGAACCTGTTCTCGCAGGGCGTCGACCCGCAGATCGACTTCTCCGACATCGACGAGATCCGTCGTACGTGGGAGTACTGCAACCAGATGCAGGTCCACCCGCGCCACCCGTACGTGGGCGACCTGGTCTACACGTCCTTCTCCGGCTCCCACCAGGACGCCATCAAGAAGGGCTTCGACGCGATGGAGGCCGAGGCCGCCGCGAAGGGTGTCACCGTCGATGACATCGAGTGGGCCGTGCCCTACCTGCCGATCGACCCGAAGGACGTCGGGCGGTCGTACGAGGCGGTCATCCGCGTCAACTCGCAGTCCGGCAAGGGCGGGCTGGCGTACGTCCTGAAGAACGAGCACAAGCTGGACCTGCCGCGCCGGATGCAGATCGAGTTCTCGAAGATCATCCAGGCGAAGACGGACGCCGAGGGCGGCGAGGTCACGCCGAAGGACATCTGGGCGATCTTCCAGGACGAGTACCTGCCGAACCCCGGGAATCCGTGGGGTCGGATCCAGGTCAAGAACGGCCAGTCGACGACCGACACGGACGGTGTGGACACGCTCCATGTCGAGGCGGAGGTGGACGGCGTCGAGACGACGCTGGTCGGCACGGGCAACGGTCCGATCTCGGCCTTCTTCCATGCGCTGCAGGGCATCGGTATCGATGCGCGGCTGCTGGACTATCAGGAGCACACGATGAGCGAGGGGGCGTCCGCGCAGGCCGCGTCGTACATCGAGGTCGCGATCGAGGACAAGGTTCTGTGGGGGATCGGGATCGATGCGAATACGACTCGGGCGTCGCTGAAGGCGGTTGTCTCCGCCGTCAACCGGGCGGGTCGTTGATCGGCTGACTCGCCGTTGTGGCTTGTCGCGCAGTTCCCCGCGCCCCTTTGGGGGCGCGGGGGCTGTCGTTTTCCGGCCAATCCCTGTGCAGGTCACGGGTGGGTCTCGTCCGGGGTACTGACTCTGCCTCGCCAATGTGGCTAACATCACGCGAGCGCGGCGATGTTGCCGTGGGGTTACGGAGGTGCGACGTGCTGCCAGGACGGGGACGAGACGGCCGTGCTGCCAGGCGTGCGCGCATTCTGGGCACCCGTACCTCGTGGAGTGCCGTCGGGGACGGTGAGTTCTTCTGTCCGGGGTGTGGGGGAGACCGGAATTATCAGCGGCTGACCGGGCGTCGCCGGTTCACGATGCTGGGTGTGCCCGTGCTGCCGCGGGGTGAGTCCGGGCCGGTCGTGGAGTGTGCGGCCTGCCGTCGGCACTTCGGTACGGATGTGCTGGATCACCCGACGACCACGCGGTTCTCCGCGATGCTCCGCGACGCCGTGCACACCGTCGCCCTCGCGGTCCTCGCCGCGGGCGGCACGTGCAGTCGTACGTCGCTGGAGGCGGCGGCGACCGAGGTGCGTGCCGCCGGGTTCGACGACTGCACGGAGGACCAGCTGAACGCTCTCGTGGAGGCGCTGGCCGCGGACACCGGCCGGGTCTACGGCGAGCCGTGCGGGGCGGGTCTGGCCATAGAGCTGCATGAGGCCCTCGATCCGCTGGCCCCGCACCTCGCCGCGGCGGGCCGGGAGTCGATCCTGCTGCAGGGCGCGCGGATCGCCCTCGCGGACGGGCCGTACACCCCGGCCGAGCGGGATGTGCTCAGCACGGTGGGGGCGGCGCTCACGATCTGCGGGGACGATGTGAGCCGGTTGCTGGCGGCGGCGCGTACACCGTCGTAGCCGTACTCCCCGGGGAGTAACGCGGCCTGCGGGCCGCCCCTGGCAGTACCCCTCAACTCGCCCTCACGCGCGACGAATCGCCCCCCTCCCGCCGGGAGTCTGGAGAACGACCCAGACACCCCGACCGGAGGGAGGCCCGTCATATGGGGGCCGCAAAGACATCCGTACGGCGGCGGCGAGCCGTGCCCTGGCTGGTGCTCGGGCTGTGGATCGCCGTACTGGCGATCGCCTCGCCGTTCGCCGCGAAACTCGGCGACGTCCAGCGTGACCGTGCCGTCGACTATCTGCCGGCCAGTGCCGACTCCACCCAGGCCGCCAAGATCGAGGAGCGGCTGCCCGGTGGTGAGGCCACCGAAATGGTCGTCGTCTATCACCGCGACGGCGGACTGACCGCCGCCGACAAGGCCACCGCTGCCGGCCAGATCGACCGGATCGCCGACGCGCACACCCTGACCGAGGAACCGGCCGGAGTGCCGTCCCGGGACGGCACCACCCTGATCTACCCGGTGGCCAGCACCGAGCCCGGCATGGACGAGAAGGCCCGGGAGGAGATGGTCCTCGACGTACGGGACATCGCGCAGGGCGGCGACGGGCTGAGTGTCGACGTCGGCGGTCCGGAGGCGCTCGACACGGACGCCTCCGAGGTCTACGACTCGCTCGACGGACCGCTGCTCTACACCGCCCTCGCGGTCGTCGCGCTGCTGCTGATCCTCATCTACCGCAGCCCGTTCCTGTGGCTGCTGCCGCTCTTCGTCGCCGGTTTGGCCGACTATCTGTCGATGGGCCTCGCCTACGGGCTCAACCAGTGGTTCGGGACGTCCGTGTCCGGCCAGAGTTCCGGCATCATGACGATCCTCGTGATCGGCGCGGGGACCGACTACGCGTTGCTGCTCGTCTCCCGGTACCGGGAGGAACTGCGGCGCATCGAGCGGCCGTACGACGCCATGGTCACCGCCCTGCGCGGCTGCGGGCCCGCCGTGCTCGCCTCCTCGGGCACCGTCGCCGCCGGACTGCTGTGCCTGCTCGCCGCCGACCTCAACTCCAGCCGGGGCATGGGCCCGCTCGGCGCCCTCGGCGTGGTGTGCGCGCTGGTGGCCATGCTGACCCTGCTGCCCGCGCTGCTGGTGCTGCTGGGCCGACGGGTGTTCTGGCCGCTGGTGCCGCGCTACGGCAGTACACCCAAGGTCCGCCGGTCGCTGTTCTCCGCGATGGGCAGCTCCGCCGGGCGACGCCCGCTGACCGTGCTCGCCGGCGGCGCGATCCTGCTCGGGGCGCTCGCGCTGGGCACACTGAACCTGCCCGGCACCATCAAGCAGGAGGACTCCTTCACCAACAAGCCCGAAGCCGTGGCCGCCATGGAGACCGTGGTCAAGGCCTACCCCGAGCAGGGCACGCAGCCCATCAGCGTCATCGCGCCCACCGACCGCGCCGACGCCGCCCTGGCCGACATCCGCGACACGGGCGGCGTGGAGAGCGCCGAACGCGGTCGCAGCGGCGACGGCTGGACCGAGATCTCCGTACTCGCCGCCGCCCCGCCGGAGTCCCCGGGCGAGACCCGCACCATCGAGGATCTGCGCGACCGGCTCGACGGCTCCTACGTCGGCGGAGTGAGCGCCGAGCAGATCGACCTGAAGGACACCAATGCGAGCGACACGAAGGTCGTCGTGCCGCTCGTCCTCGCCTCCGTACTGCTGATCCTGATCGCGCTGCTGCGCAGCATCGTCGCGCCGCTGCTGCTGGTGGCCGCCGTGGTCGCGGTGTGGGGCGCGGCGCTCGGCATCGGCGGGCTGGTCTTCGGGCCGGTGTTCGGCTTCGAGGGCACCGACCCCGGACTCGGGCTGCTGTCCTTCGTGTTCCTCGTCGCCCTCGGCGTCGACTACGGCATCTTCCTGATGCACCGGATGCGGGAGGAGGCGCTGAAGGGCGCCGACCCCGTGGCGGCCGCCCTCACCGCGCTGCGGACGACGGGCGGCGTCATCGCCTCCGCGGGACTGGTCCTCGCGGCCACCTTCGCGGTGCTCATCAACATGCCGCTCGTCCAACTCGTCGAGCTGGGCTTCGTCATCGCGGTGGGCGTCCTGCTCGACACCTTCCTCGTCCGCACCTACCTGGTCACCAGCGCGAGCGTCGCGCTGCGCCGCAAGGTGTGGTGGCCGGGCCGCCTGTCCCGCGAGCCCGAGCCGCCCATGCCGCCGAAGGAACCCGAGCCGGTGGCCGCGTCCGCCCACTGACCCGAACAGGCGCCCCTCCCTCCCGGAGGGGCGCCCTCCGCACGGAAGATGACCCTGTGCAGACATCCACCACCACGGCATCTCCCCGCCTCGGCGAGCGGGTCATGGCGGCGATCAACCGCGACCCCCGCACCGCCCCGCACGGCATGCGCAATGACGCGCTGCTGGCCGGGGCGCTCGCCGTCGTCGCCACGGCCCTCGCCCTGCTCGTCAACGACGGGCTGCGGCCCGACGCGATCGGCTGGAGTCTGCTGCTCGCCGCGCATGTGCCGCTCGTGTGGCGGCGCCGCCACCCCGTGCCGGTGCTGCTCGTGGTGCTGGCCTGCGTCGCTCCGTACCACGCCCTCGACAACAACCACACCGCGCCCATTCCGGCGACCATGGTGGTGCTGTACACGATCGCGGCGACCGGCACGGTGCGCCGTACGCTGCTCACCGGCACCACGGTCCTCGGCGTGACGCTGATCATGAACGCCCTCACCAACCCCGATGGGGCAGTGGAGCTCCTGCGGATCTCCGGCTGGGTCGTCGCCGTCCTCTTCCTCGGCATCGACGTCCGCTACTACCGCCAGTACGTCGCCGCCATCGTCGAACGCGCGGTACGCGCCGAACGCACCCGGGAGGAGGAGGCCCGCCGCCGCGTCGCCGAGGAGCGCCTCCGGATCGCCCGTGACCTGCACGACCTGCTCGCGCACAGCATCACCCTCATCGGCGTACAGACCTCCGTCGCCGCCCATGTGCTGGCCGCCGACCCCGAGCGCCTGGACCGGCAGACGCTCGCCAAGGCCCTCGACGACATCGCCGGGACCTGCCGCAGCGCACGGGGTGAACTGCGCACCACCCTGGAGGTGCTGCGCGAGCATGGCTCGGTCGACGCGCGCGGCCCGCTGCCCGGCCTCGACGGGCTGCCCGACCTGGTGGAGGCCGCCCGGCTCGCGGGCGCGAAGGTCCAGCAGACGGTGGCGATACGGCAGGCGCCGCCCGCCGTCGGCGCCGCCGCCTACCGGATCGTCCAGGAGGCGCTCACCAACGCCGTACGGCACGCGGGCCCCGAACCGTCCGTCGCCGTCGACCTGTACGAGAAGGGCGGCGCCCTGCACCTCGCCGTCACCGACGACGGCACCGGACCGACCCCCGGGAAGGCGCCGGGCTTCGGCCTCGTCGGCATGCGCGAGCGCGCCCGCAGTGTGGGCGGCACACTCGACGCGGGGCCGGGCGAACGGGGCGGCTTCCAGGTGACCGCCGTACTTCCGCTGGGAGGAGCCACGTGACCATCCGCGTCCTGCTCGCCGACGACCAGACCCTCGTCCGGGCCGCGTTCGCCATGCTCGTCGAGACCGCGCCGGACATGGAGGTCGTGGGACAGGCAGCGACCGGCCGCGAGGCACTGGAACTGGCCCGCAGCGAACGCGCCGACCTCGTGGTGATGGACATCCGCATGCCCGACCTGGACGGCATCGAGGCGACACGCCAGATCGCCGCCGACGAGGACCTGGCCGGCGTCAAAGTTCTCGTCCTCACCACCTACGACACCGACGAGCACATCATCGACGCGCTGCGGGCCGGCGCCTCCGGGTTCCTGGTGAAGGACACCCGTCCGGCCGAACTGCTGGACGCGATCCGGACGGTGGCGGCCGGGGAGGCGCTGCTGTCGCCGGGGCCGACGGCACGGCTGATCGAGCGACTTCTGCGCAGCCCTTCGGCTCCACCGGCGGCGGGTGGGCCCGAATGCCTGTCCGAACGGGAGCGCCAGGTGCTCACCCTGGTGGCGCGCGGGCTCAACAACACCGAGGTCGCCGAGGCGTTGGGACTCAGCCCGCTGACGGCGAAGACGCACGTCAGCCGGATCATGGGAAAGCTGGGCGCGAGGGACCGGGCGCAATTGGTCATCGTGGCGTACGAGTCGGGGATGGTCACACCGGGGACCATGTGACGGACCGCATCCGACGATCCGTCAGGGAGAGGGATGAGACTCCTGATCCGCACCCTCCTCGTCACCGCTGTACTCCTCAGTCCCCTGGCCGCTCCCACGGCCACCGCCTCCGCAGCCGCCTGCACCACCTCACTGCCGTACGTCTCCGGGAAGGGCGGCTACGACACCTACCGCATCCCCGCCACCGTCAGGACCGGCGAGGGCACGATCCTCGCCTTCGCCGAGGGCCGGCGCGACGGCGCCGGCGACACCGGCAACATCGATGTCGTCCTGCGCCGCTCCGGCGACGGCGGCTGCACCTGGGGCCCGCTCCAGGTCGTCGCGGCCGGCGGCGGGAACACCCGGGGCAATCCGGCGCCCGTGTACGACCCGCGCGCCGACGCGGTCGTCCTGCTCACCTCCTACAACAGCGGCGATGTGACGGAAAGTCAGATCATGCGCGGCGAGGTCACACCCCAGCAGAGCCGCCGGGTGTTCGTGCAGCGCAGCTGGGACGACGGCCTCAGCTTCACGCCCCCGCGCGACATCACCACCCGCGTCAAGCCGCGGAACTGGCGCTGGTACGCGACCGGCCCGGGCCACGCCGTCGCCCTGACCCGCGGCCCGCACGCCGGACGCCTGGTGGTCCCCGCCAACCACTCCACCGCCCCGCCCGCCGGCTCCGCCGACACCGGCCAGGAGCCCAAGTACTACGGCGGCCACGCCCTCTACAGCGACAACGGCGGCCAGACCTGGAACCTGGGCTTCGTCGACGCCACCTACAACGGCTACAACAACGCCAACGAATCCACCGCCACCCAGCTCCCCGACGGCCGCCTCTACTTCAACTCCCGTGACCACAACGGCACGAGCCCCGGCAACCGCCTCGACAGCTATTCGAGCAGCGGCGCGCGGAAGCTGGACCGCCCCTACCGGGTGCAGCCCACCCTCAACGACGTGCCCGTGGTGGAGGCCAGCGTCCTCCAGGTCCAGTCGGGCCCGCTGCTGTTCTCCGCCCCGTCCGTGCCCACCGCCCGGCGGTCCATGGCGATCTGGCGCAGCAAGGACGCCGGAAAGACGTTCAAGAAGGTCCGCACCCTGGACGGACGCCGCGCCGCCTACTCCGACCTGGTGCAGGTGAACCGGAGCACGGTCGGGATCCTGTACGAGACGGGGACGAGCGGGACGTACGAAACGATCGAGTTCCGCCGGCTTCCGGTCGGCGGGCTCTAGACGAGAGTCACTGGGGACGCACGTTGCGGAGGATCTCCGAGATTCTGGCGCGCTGTTCCTGGCTGAGCCTGTCGTCGCGCAGGGCTCCTTCCGCCTGGTCCGCGCACTCCGTCAGGACCTTGTCGAACACCGCTCGCAAGGTCCTGCGTTGCTCGCGGGAGGTGCCCTGGAGCTGCTTGCGCAGCTCCCAGGCGTGTTGATACAGCGCCTCGGCCAGCTGGCATTGGGCCTCGACGTGGTCGGGGTCCTCGTCGCACAGCTGCCGCAGGTCGGCGACCAGTTGGCCGACTCCGGCCGTTTCGGGGCGGGACCGGTGCGCGGTCACGACGAGGCTCAGGACCAGCCCGCGGCGCAGTTCGACGGTCTCGTCGTCCGTCCATCGGGAGAAGTGCTCGGCGACCGTCCGTGCCGACGGAAGGTCCTTTCCCGATTTGATCCAGCGGACGTACGCGTCGGTCAGCAGAGAGCGCAGCCGCTCGTCGTCTGGGTCGGTCTCCAGGAGCGTCCGCACGCGCCCGATGGCCTCGGCGAACTGTCCGCGGTCGATGCCGAGGCGGATGAACGACAGCGTCAGCTCCATCTGCCCGCGGGCGCCGAACGCCTCGTCCCGCGCTCTGGACAGCACCTCCTCGACCTCGTCGTGCCGGTCGAGGCTGCCCAGGAGCCGGGCCAGGACGACGGCCGGGCCGGTGGCTCCGGGCAGCCGTGCCACCCAGCGTTCCAGCGCGGTCACGGCGGCCGCCACGACGTTCCGCTCCTGTTCGTCGGTGGGGGCACCGGACCTGTTCAGGATCTCGAACGCCGATCTGACGGAGGGGTAGTAGAGCCCCCGCGGATCGTCGAGGAGGTCGGCGTAGCGGTCGGGCACGGCATGGCGGCCCCAAGAGCGGCCGATGCGCCGGAACCGGTCGGCGAACCGGTCGGTCGCGATGCCGGACGCGGACTCCTCGGCCGCCGCGAAGATCCGGCCCAGGGCGCACTCGCAGGCGAGTTCGGTGAGTTTGTTGTTCTGCTTCACGAACGCCACGGGATCGCCCTGGTACCCGAGGTGCCGGACGGCCGCCAGCACCATCTCGTCCGACGGGTCCAGGGGCAGCGCGTCGATGCGACGCAGGCTGCCGATCACGTCACCGGAGTACTCCGTGAGCGCCCACTCGGCCTCCGGGTCCTGTACGACGCTGTTGTAGATCGCCAGCTTCCACCGCACCCGGCCCAGGGCCCACTCCAGGTGCGCCTGTTCCTCGGCCTCGTCGCCGGGCCTGCGCGTGCGTCCCTTCGTCCGGGACGCCTCGCCGTATGCCTGCTCGAACAGCTCGACGCACAGCCGCTCGAAGGGCGCCCGCACCCGGACGGGAAGCGCCGCCACGGCCGTGGCGACCAGGGCCATACGACGGTCCCGGGCGGCGGCGAGTTCCTCCTCGCCCACGGAGCGGCGGACGCCGAGCAGGAGGGTGGGGCTGCGGAAAGTGAGGATGTGGTTGAGCTCCTCCAGGCACAGGTGGGCGGTGGCCGTCCCGACCCTTCCGGTGCCGGCCAGGACGGGCGGGATCCGGCGCGGGTCCTCCTCCTGTTGGCCGCGCGGCGTCATGCCCTGCAGCAGTGGGGCCGTGCCGAACGAACCGGCCAGGACGCGGTGCAGTCGGGCCCGTTCGGCAGCGCCGTGGCGGACATCCCCGTGGAGCAGGTCCCGCAGATACAGCGCTTCGAGGCAGCGTCGCCAGGCCTGGGTGGCATGCGCCAGGTCGCCTGCCGAGGTGTGGGCCACGGCGAGGTTCCGCAGGACGGCCGGGTGCAGCGGGTCGTCGGTGAGGAGGGTGTTCCAGCGCCGCCGGGCGTCGTTCGTGCGGCCCAGCCGCAGCTCGGACTCGGCCTGCTGCCCGCCGAGGTAGGTACGCAGCAGCGTGATCGCCTCCCGGTGCCGCAGCTCGGGCGGATAGGCGTCCAGCGTCGCCCAGGCCTCGGTGAAGTTGGCGTCCAGGCGTTCCTCGGCCGCGGCGAGGGCGTGGGCGACCCGTCCGCGGGCGTCGGCGTTTTCGGGCGGAGGGGGAGGGGCGGTGGGGCGCTGGACGGGGGCGGGCGTGCCGGGTGGGGCCGTCGTCGTCGGGGCGTCGGCCACCGCGTCGCCGGCTCGCCCCTCCCGTGCGGTCAGCCGTGCCAGGGCTCGCGCCGCCTGTGAAGGCGAGGGCTCGGCCGTCCCGAACTCCTGCTGCCGCGCCGCCAGTTTGCGGCCGACCC
Source organism: Streptomyces sp. NPDC050211 (assembly GCF_040656035.1). NCBI lineage: Bacteria > Bacillati > Actinomycetota > Actinomycetes > Kitasatosporales > Streptomycetaceae > Streptomyces > Streptomyces sp. NPDC050211. The sequence goes on along the minus strand of NZ_JBFALC010000003.1, from coordinate 191,451 downwards.
GCTTGTTCAGGATGTTCCGCAGACTGCCCGGTGACTGCTGGAGCCGCGACTCGCACGTCTCGAGCCGCTGCTGGAACTCCTCGAACGGCATGAGGAGTCCGGCCGGTTCGGTCGTCTTGAAGAGCCGCAGCTCCTCCAGCCGGTCCAGCCGGGCGCTGTCCCACTGGTCCGCCAGGTCCATCAGGACTCCCTGGTCGCCCAGGGCCCGGGCGAACCCGGCCGCGTCGTCGACCGCCTGCTTCTGCAGGGCCTTGGCATGGGCGAGAGCTTCCTCCAGCAGGCTGGTCAGCTGTGCGGCCGCCTCCTCGAACACGGCGAGCCGCTCGTCGGGACCCGGCCCCTTCGGGGTACTCACCGGGACGGCCGCCGCATCCCGGCCCTCCAGTTCGGTCAGGCGTGCCTGAAGGGCCAGCGCGCCGGGAGAGGGCGCCGGGTCGACCGTCGCGAACTCCTCGCGCCCCTTGGCGAGCTTCTTCTCGACCTTCCGCTTGAGGATGTTCCGCACCACCCCCAGGGGCTCCTGGAACTCGGCCTCGCACGCCTCCAGTTGGCGTTGAAACTGCTCGAACGGCATGAGGAGTCCGGCCGGTTCGGCGCCCTTGAAGCGGGCCAGCTCCGCCAGCCAGGACCGCCGTACGGCTTCCAGGCGGTCCATCGACGCGGCCAGGATGCCCTGGTCCCCTGACAAGCGCGCATAGTCGGCCCCGTCCGTCACCGCGCTCCCCGCCAGGTCTCGCGCGTGGGCCTGCGTGTCCTCGCGGAACTTCTTCAGCGCGGCGGCCATGTCCGCGAACACCGCCAGCCGCTCGTCGGGACCGGCCGCCCGCACGCCCTCGGGGCCGTCCTGGATCGGGACGTCCGCCATGGGGCCCGGGGGTTCCGCGCCGAGCGCCCGCCAGGCCGCCGCCAGGGCCTTCTCGTGCCGTGCCGGGTCGCCGTCGGTGAAAGCCCTGGCCGCCGCGTGGGCGCCGAGGTCGGGGAACCGCAGCGGACGCCGGAAGAGGCGCTGCCGGTGGATCAGCGCGATCAGTACGTCGGGGAGGGAACGCTCGGCGAGACAGGTCGCGAGCCGGGCCGGGAGAGCGGCCGGGTCGGTCTCGAACAGCTCGCAGACCAGGGACAGCAGACGGCTCGCCGGGCCGTCGTCGGCCGGCAGGTCCTTCGCCAGCCGGCGTACGGTCGCGGGCGGGTAGCCGTACACCATCCACTGCACGGCGAGGACGGTGAACGGGGCCGTCCCGCCCCGGCGGCGGTCCGTGAGCGCGGAGACGGCCGCCAGCTCCGTGTGGAGCGTGTCCCTCTTGCGCTCCGTCGTCCGCTCGCGCAGCCCGCCGTCGGCCGCCAAGTCCTGGACCCCGCTCCACCGGCACTCCCCGGGCCGCAGCAGGGCCTGTGCGGGCTCCCCGGCCTCCGGGTCGAAGTCGTCGCGGCCCTCGCGGATCGTGTCGGTGATCCGGTCGGCCCGGGCTCGATGCTCGTCGGTGTGGTCGGCGGTGTCCTTGTGCTGCTCGTGGAGACCTCGGTACGCGAGGCCGAGGTGGGCCCAGACGCGGTGGTTGACCGGGGACAGGTCGGTTGCCGTGGTCAGCCAGCGGACGGCGGCCTCCGGGCGACCGTGGCGCAGGTAGAGCAGGCCGACGTGGTACGGATGCTTGGGGTTGGCGCTGTCCAGGCGGTGGGCGCGGCGCAGCAGGGTCAGGGCGGTCCCGGGGTCCGTGCCGGGATGGACGGCGATCCGGAAGAAGGCCTCGACCACCGCGTCCAACTGGCCCTGGGTGACCGGCCGTCCCGCGTCGATCTCCGACCACAACGGCCCGACCAGGCGCGACAGATGGTCGGGACGGTTCTCCAGCGCCTTGCGGCGGGTCATCCCTGCGTCCCCTCTCCGCCCAGCTCCTCCACCGGCAGGATCAGCAGCCGCCGCCCGTCCGACACCGCCGCCCGGCGCCCGTCCGGGGAGACGGCCAGGGGATGCCCGCAGACGTAAGTGGTACGGCCGTCCCGGACCAGGGCGTGGGAGCCGTCGGGGTACTCCAGGACCAGCAGCCGCCCGTCGAGCGCGGAGCCCACCGGCCGGGCGCCCGGCACGGCGTGGAAACCGACGCGCACCGCCAGCTCGGCGTCGAAACAGACGCCCTGCCCCTTCGCGTCGACGATCGCCGTCAGTTCACGGCCCGGCAGGGCGCCGGTGACCGACGTCACCGGCTGCGTCGCCCGCAGGAGGTGACGGCTGGTCAGATCCAGGCGGTATGCGTGCTGTTCACCGACGACGAGGGCGAAGTTCCGTACCCGCGCGATCCCCAGCAGCACGGGCTCCAGGTCGTGTTCGTCCACGATCCGGTGTCCGGCGTACTCGGTGAGCCGCCCGTCCAGGCCGCCCACCAGCAGCCGCCCGCCCTCGGCCGCCAGCACCTGAACCCCGGCCGGGTGGTCCAGCACCCGCTCCGGATCCGCATCGCCGGAGGACAGGCGCCACACGGAGCCCGACCACATACCGGCGTACAGGATGTCTTCCTCGTCGAAGGCCAGCGCACCCGGCACATTGAGCCGCGAGCCGTCCGACGCCGGGAGGTCGTGGACCTGGACCCCGCCGGACGGGGACGCCGCCACCACCCGCCCCGACCAGTCGGCGACGGCCAGCCGGCTCCGCCCGTGCGCCCACAGCCGGGGCCGCTCCCGCAACTCCGCCGTACCGACGGCCTCGTACCCCGCCGTGCCCGGGTCGTGGACCGTCAGGGTCCGTTCGTCCAGCACGGCCGGCGTGCGGCCGTCGGGGAAGAAGACCGGCCGCCCGCGCACCGGGAGGACCGGCCGGTCGCCGGCGTCCCAGGACGGCTGCTCCTCCGGCGCCCCCACCTGGAAGGGCGCCGTCGTGACCGGTTCGCACCCCGGGGCCGTCGCGACCAGCCGGACCTCCGCCGCGACCTCCCGGAACGCGAGGTCGCCGAAGACGGCCCCACCCCCGCTGACCGGCACCGTGAGCGTGCCGGTCAGCGTGGCGTCGGGCGGCTGCGCGGAGACGGTGACCGTCCCCCCGGCGGGCCACGCGGCGGCGCCCTCCCCGGCGGTCACGGTCAGCGGCGGCAGGGTGTGCCCCACGACGGCGTCGCCGACCGGGGTGTCGAAGCGCAGCCCCGGGCGTGCCGCGCTCGTGCTCAGCCCCACGGCCTCGCGCACCTCGTCGATCCAGCGTGGCCTCGTCATCGGGATCCAGTTGATCCGGTGCACGACGTACGGCACCTTCTCGGCGGCCCCCGGATCGATCAGCAGCGGGATGAACCGGAGGCCCTTGGTCAGCCGCAGCTCGTTCGCCTCGTGGAGTTCCCACTGGCAGACGCCCTTCTCGAAGTACGTCTGCGAGTACAGCGCCACGACATGGCGGGTGTTGCGCAGCGCGTCCTCGAGGAAGTTCTGCCAGTCCGCCCCGACCGGAGTGCCCGTGCGGGACACATCGAGGTAGATCCTCGGTGTCCCGCCGCCCGCGGTCACACACTCCAGCAGTGCGTCGTGCAGATCCTTGGCCTGGATGTAGTCCTCGCGGGCGTAGCTGATGAACACGTCCCACTGACCGGCGGCCTGATCCGTCGTCATCCCATGGTCCTCGTGATCGTGCCGATCAGTTCGTCGAGCAGCTTGCGGGCGTCTGTGGGGAGGGAGCGGCCGTTCTCGTCGCGGATCCGACGGGCGTCCTGGAGGATCCCGTTGAGCTGGATGCGCATCAAGCGGGGGTTGCTGCGGCCCACTTGAGTCGCCAGTTCGTTGAAGCGCCGTACGAGACCGGACACCGCGACGGACATCTCGGCCTGGTCGATCTCCGCCAGCCGCGCCGCGATCGCCTCGTCGAGGTCGCGGACGACCTTCCTGCCCGCCTCGGTCCGTGTCTTGCCGCGCAGGTCCGGGAGCTTGTGCTGGAGGGCGGTCAGCCGGGTGCGCAGGGTCGCGAGGCCGTCGGCGGAGGCGCCGCCGCGTACGGCCTCCATGGCGTCGAGATAGGTCTTCACCGCGGCATTGACGACCGCGGCCTCCTGCCAGTTCCGGATCGCCTCCAGCAACTCCGGGGCCTGGGTGATGGTGGGGTCGCGCCGGGCGATCTCGGCGCAGGCGGCGGCCCGGTCGGGGTCGCGGCCGAGGCGCAGAAGGCAGACGGCGTAGAGGAAGTTGAGCCAGCGGAAGCCCGGGACGAGGGACAGGAGGTGCGCCATGAGCCGCGCCGCGTCCTCGAGACGACCCATCGCCATCAGAGCGGCGGCCTGCTGCGCGTCGGACTCCGCGATCAGTGTGTAGAGGTCCTCGGCACGGTCCTCGGGGAGCCCCGAGGTGCGCTTGCCTTCGATCTGGCTGCGGATGTGGCTGTCGAAGTCGTCGAGGACGGTGGTGCGGCGCCACCGGGGATCCATCGCGGCCAGCTCCGCGCGGGCCTGCCGCAGCCGGCCGTTCTTGAACTCCGCCACGGCCCGCGCGGAGTGCGGGATCAGCAGGGCGAGCTTCAGCCGGCAGGCGTAGGCCCGGACCCGTTCCTTGTCGGTGTCCGCCTCCCGGACGCCCCGCTCGGCGGTCTCCAGCGCCGACTCCAGCTGCCCGGCGCGGGCCTGGCCCAGGGCGAGGAGGTAGGAAAGGGTGCCCTCTTCCGGGGCCAGCTCCAGAAACGCCTCGACGCGGTCCAGGGCGCCCTCGGGATCGGACGTGGCGCTCTGGGCGTATGCGGCGATCTCCGCCGGGGTCAGCAGGCGGCGCAGTTCCCGCCGCAGCTCCTGGACGCGCTCGCGCAGGTCGGCCGGGAGTGGCTCGTCACGCAGCGGGCGCAGGATGCGCAGTGCCTGTGTGCGGTTGTCCCCGTCCAGGTGGAACAGGCAGAACGCGCGCAGGTAGCGGGCCTCCTGGTGGTCCGGGGCGGTGCTGAGATAGTCCTCCAGCAGCTCCAGAGCGGTCCGGTAGTCGCCGTTGCCGACATTCACGCGGGCGTCCACCAGCAGGTCCTCGCCGCCCAGGCCGAGATGCAGCTTCGTCTCGTCGAGCGCGACCGCGGGCGGCGCCAGCAGGTGCGCGGGTTCGGAGGCAGCGGCGGCCACCTGCTCGCGGAGGATCTCCTCGAGGCGCCGGTCGTGGTCGGCCAGGTCCGCGTGGCCCCGGTCCTCCTGGAGCTCGAAGGCCGGCGGCGGGACGTGCAGTGTCTGTGGGCGGCGGAACTCGTGGAACGTGTTGCCGGTCACGGGGCCCCTCCGGGTGCGTGGGCTGGTCAGGACGGGAGGTCGACGAAGGGGCCTGAGCCCGCCTCGCCCGGTTCGGGCACGGTGCCCAGGGCGTGTTCGGCCAGTTCACGGCAGAGCCGGTACTGGGCCTCCTGATCGGCCTGCACCAGGAGCAGCAACACCCGGGCGAGCGAGGCCTGTTCGAGCAGCCGGTCCTCGTCTGGGGCGGGCTTGTGCTCCACCGACGGGAGCCGGTCGAGCAGCGCCGCGTGGTCCGCCGTACGGCGCCGCCCGACGGCCGGTCGGCGGGGCAGGCGGTCACTCAGGGACATGGGGGCTCTCCTCCGGCAGGAGTGTCTGGGCGGTCCTGGTGACGACGGCGATCTCGGCGCGATGCAGGACCTCGGCGCCCTGGGCCGCCGTGGTGGCGGCCTCGTCGAGTTCGGCGAGCAGATGGCGCAGGGCTTCCTTGGCCGGGTCGCCGTCGGGCAGGTCGCGGATCCGCGGCCAGACGATCAGCTCGATGCGCCGGCGCAGCGCCTCCGCCTGCCGTTTGACGTCGTCCAACGGCGCCCGCTGGTGCGGTACGGCTCCCTCGTCCAGGTCGTCCGCCGACGCGTGCCGCTTGAACCGCTCCTTCAGGCGCAGGAGTCGGGCGCGGTCCTCGGCGGAGCGCCCGGGATCCGCCAGGAACTCCCCGAGCAGGACGAGATAGCGGGAGATGGCGTTGTCCTCCCCGCCCAGCTCACGCTCGCGCTCCATGAGGTCCAGCACCTCGGGGAGCATGATGGCCTTGGCCTTCCGCTGGCCCTCGTCGAGCACGGCGAGGGCCTGTTCACGCTCCGGCTGGTTCAGGGCGAAGTAGTAGCGGATCAGCCCCGCGACGAGATCGGCGTCCCCGAGCTCGGGATCGGCCTCGCGTACGGCGGCCACGCGCCGGTCCAGCTCCCCGAAGTCGTACTGCGACGGAGCCCCCGACAGCGCCGGTCTGCCCTGCCACTCGCGCAGCAGGGCGAGCAGGCGCAGCAGGGCGATGCCGGTGCGCAGCCGGACCGCCTTGTCGGCGTCGCCGGGCGGACCCTGGTCGAGCTGCTCGGCCAGCTCGCCCAGCCACTCGCCCAGTTCCATCGGATCGCCGTCCCGCCAGTCGCAGACCAGCAGGCCCAGATCCGCTTCCACAGTGGGCAGTTGCTGCTCGTCCGCACGCTTGCGTGCCGCGGCGAACGCGTCGCGGGCGTCGTCGGTCCGCCCGTCGAACACCGCCTGGACCCCCTTGGCGAGCTGGAGCTCGTTCAGGTCGGCCGGGACCCGGTCGGTCAGCTCACCGAGTTCGCGGACCCGGTCGAAGTGGTGCAGCGCCCCGTCGGTCTCCCGGCGTCGCCAGCGGCTCGTGGCCAGCTGGAGGTGGGAAATGGCGGCGATACGGCGGCTGTCGGGGCGGGCGTCGAGCAGGGCGCGGTGCTCGGCATGCAGGTCGGTGACGCGGACGTGGTTCTCCAGGCGGGCCTGGAGCCACAGTTCCAGGTAGGCGGAGTGCTCGGTGCGGCCCACCGCGGTGATCAGTTCGTCGAGGACGGTCGCGGCGGCGCCGTAACGGGACGGGTCGTAGGCACCCAGCATCGCCCGCACATACGCCTGTGCGAACCGGATCCGGTTCAGCGCCCGCCCCCGCGGCCCGGCGTTGACCGCCTGCCCGAGCAGCCCCTCGGCCCGCTCCAGTTCATCGCGGTCGTCGCTGTCGAGGAGCGCGAGGGCCTCCTCGTACGGCTTGCGCCAGCGTCCCGGCAGCACCACGAGGAAGTACGCCCCGCAGGCCAGCGTCGTCAGGAACAGCACCGGCAGGACGACCGTCAGCAGAATCGTGGTCATTCGTCGTCCCCCAGGCGTCGGTCGAGTTCGGCCAGCCGCATGCCGTGCTCGTGGATCTCGTCCGCGCTCATCTCACGGTTGTCCCGCATCCTGCGCAGCCCGGCCCTGACCTGCTCGGCGACCTTGGCGGCGTCGGCGCGGCGGCCGAGCAGCAGAAAGGTCTCGGCGTAGTCGAGCATCAGGTCGAACCGCCACCACATCAGGGTCTTCCCGCTGTCGTGCAGCCAGGTGTGCACATGCGCGTTGGCCTCGGCGTACGCGCCCTGGCCGATGAGGCAGCGGGCCATCTCATGGGCGTACTCGCGTTGTTGATCCTCGGGGAGCCGCTGGAACGCCGTGCGCGCCGTCGCGTTGAGGCGTTCCATGAAGGACCCCGCGGCGGCCTGGGCCAGGCGCCCCTGGAGGACCGACCACAGGCCGCCGATGATCGACAGCTGGGCGGCATAGGCCTCGGGGCGCCGTGGGTCTGCCTGCACCGCGCGCTCCAGAAGGGACAGCGCCTCCAGGGGTTCGCGCAGATCCTCGCGGGCGATCTCGGCGGCGAGGAGCAGCAGTCCGTAGTCGGCACGGTCCACCAGCGCGGCGTGGGCGAGGCCGACGGCCATGCGCGGGTTGGCGGTGGTGCGCAGGGTTCGTACGGCGGTGACGGGGTCCATCGCGCGCCGGGCCGCGTCGAGGGCGTCGGCGAGCCGTCCCGCTTCCTCGCTGCCGGGGTTCGCGGCACCCGGACCGGTCAGCTCACGCAGGCGGTCGCGTACGGCCCGTACCGGTTCCACCCGGCGCATCCAGGACGGCAGTCGCTCCTCGTCGGTGAACACGGCGGCACACGCGGCGCGTTGGAGGAGCCGCCCGGGTTCGTCCTCGGGCAGGTTCTCGAAGCAGCGGCGGGCCGCGACGACCAGGGCGTACAGGCCCGGGTCCCGGTCGAGAGGCAGCCGGCCGCGGGCTGCCTCGGGGGCGAGGTGGGCGATCCGGGCCGGCTCACCGAACAGCAGGCCCAGCGGCGGGGCGCCCCAGGGCGGCAGCGGCAGCAGCAGCGGACCGCGGTCCTCGGTCAGCACGATGTCCGCGGGCAGCGGCACCAGCCCGGTGCCGATCGCCCGGCGCCAGTCCGGGTACACCCGCAGCACGGCGGCCACCGCCGCGACCCGGTCCGCCGGTTCCGGGTCGCCGAGGGCGTCGGCGAGGCTGCGCCGCGCGTCGGTCTCGTAACTGACGACCTGGAACCAGTGGCCGCCGACCTGCCGCTGCTCGCCCCGCTCGCCGGACACCACCGGGACCAGCTCGCGGCGGCGCGGCCGGGTCTGCCAGGCGACCAGATCAGCGCGCTGCTCCCCGCTGATCTCCTCGGCCGGGATGAGCCGGTACCAGCGGCGCCGCCGGGGCGCGCGGTACACCGAGCCCCACCAGCCGACGCCGGCGTACTCGGCGTCCAGCTCCTCCTCGACGGCCTTCGTACGCTCGTCGACGGATGTCGTCACAGTTCGTCTTCGAGTCGGTCGGCCAGCTCGTCCAGCGTGTCCTCGTCCGCTCCCGCGCGCACGGCATCCGCGAAGGCGCCCAGCGCCTCGATAAGCGCCGGCCGCACCTGTCCGTCGCGCGCCGAGCGGAGTGCCTTCTTGACCATGCGGCGGTATTCGGCGGGGATCTCGGCGGGGTCGACGTCCGGCAGCGCGGCAGCTTCCGGGGCCGGGACGGGGTCGGGGAGCGTGACCGGGTCCGGTACGGCCACGGGCTCAGGGACCGTGAACTCCGGTACCTCAGGGGCTGTTTGAACGGGGGCCGCGGCCCGGGGGGCGCCGTCGGCGAACAGCCGCACCAGGGCGGCACGCCGCTCCGCCAGCTCGTCGATCTGCCCGATCGTCGTGCTCTGGTCGAAGGTCGCCTCGTACTCGCGGCTGGTGTTGGTGTGGGTGACCCGCACTCCGAGCAGTCCGTTCACATCGAGGGAGAACTCGACCTCGAACTGGTGGTAGCCCTCGGGGCGGGGCTCGATGTCGTCGAGGTGGATCGTGCCGATCAGGGTGTTCTCGTAGATGTAGTCGCGCTCGCCCTGGTAGATGACCGCCTCGATACGGTCGGCCTGTTCCGGGTTCGTGTACGTCCGCACATTGCGGGCCGGGATCTTGTCACCGCGGTCGATCAGCCGGTCGAACTTGCCCTGCTGGACGCCGACGCCGAGGGTGTGCTCGGTGATCAGGGTGACGGTGTAGTCCTGCTCGTCCGCGGAGCGTTCGGCGGTGGGCCGGGTCGCGAGGTCGAAGGCGGGCGTCGGCTCGAACCTGTTCGCGACGATGGCCGCGCCCCGGGCGACCAGGGTGTCGGGGTTGGCGTCCCCGCGCACAAAGCCCTCGTCCTGGTCGAAGTAGTCGAGCAGCATCTCCCGGACCCGCGGGATACGGGTGGAACCGCCCACGAGCAGCACCGCGTTGACGTGCTCGCGCTCCACGCCCCCCTTCTCCTTCGCGAAGAGCAGGGCCTCACCGACCTGGTCCAGCGACCGCTTCAGGATCGGCTGGATCTCCCGCTCGAAGCCGGCCCGGTCCAGCTCCAGGACGGGGATTCCGCCGCCCAGGTCGATGCTGGTGGTACTCCGCAGGGACAGTTCACGCTTGGCGGCCTCCGCCGCCGCCTTGATCCGCAGCCGTTCCATGTCCTTCGGCAGGGCGTCGCCGAGTTCTCGTACGATCCACTCGGCGACGGCGTCGTCGAAGTCGCCGCCGCCGAGGCGCTGGTCGCCGGCGGTGGCGATGACCGCGATCTGGTCGTCCCGGGTCTCGATGATCGACACGTCGAAGGTGCCGCCGCCCAGGTCGAAGACCAGGTAGATCTGCCGTTCCGACTCGGCTCGGTCGACGCCGTAGGCGATGGCGGCGGCGGTGGGCTCCGGGATGAGCTGACGCGGATAGAGACCGGCCAGCAGCGCCGCCTCCTCGGTGGCCTTCTTCTGCCGTTCCATGAAGTACGCGGGCACGGTCACCACCGCGTCATGGATATCGCCGCCCAGCGACTGCTCGGCGATCCGCTTCATCTGCATCAGCACCAGGGCGCTGACCTCCTGCGGGCGCAGCCACTCGTTGCCGAGCCTGGCCCGTACCGGATCGCCCTTCTTGTAGACGCCGGCCGCACCGAAGTGCGCCAGCAGTTCGTCGGTGAACTCCGCTCCCATCTCCCGTTTGATCTCCACCAGCGCGTCACCGGCTCCCGGCTCGCTGAGGGCGTCCTTGGCGTCGTGTCCGACGACGAGTGCGCCGGTGGCCGGGTCGAGCCGGACGACCGAGGGGGTCGCGACGGCGCTGTTCCCCTCGCGTTCGGGGTCGGCGAGAATGCGGGGGGCGTAGTCGTCGGGGTGGTAGGCGGCCACGGCCGAGTAGGTCGTGCCGAGGTCGATGCCGACGACCCGGTGCAGCTGGTCATCCATGAGAGCTCCTCCAGGTTCACTCGTCGGCGAAGCCGTCGAGCAGATGAGTGCGGGTGAAGTCGCCGGTGAAATCGGTCCGGGTGGTGTCCGAGGGGTGGTGCACGTCTTCGCCGGCGGCGGACAGGAAGGCCTCGATCTCCCGGCGCAGCACGGTCATTCCGACGTCCCTGTCGTCGAGCACCGGCTCCCAGGTCGGTTCGAGCCGCAGCAGCGGGAGCGGGGGGTGCCGGGCGTCGTGCGCGGCGCGGGCCTCGGCGTTCTCCAGGTTGACGGCGTGCGCGGCGGCGATCTCGTCCTCGCTCGCGCCACGTGCCAGGAGCAGGGCGTCATACCGGGCAGCTGCCGCGCGGATCTCTTCGGCGGTCGCCTCCGGCGGCACACCGAGACGGGTGTACTCCGTCGATCGGGGCACGACCAACGGCAGCGCGAAGAGCGTCCCGCCGTCCTCATCGACACCGGGCATGCAAAAGTCCCCCCGTTCGCGAATGCGACGCGACATTCGTGACACAGCACGGCGCGTTGGCAGCCGTGACGTTGCGCTGATTCTAGAGGTCCGCGAATCAACTCACGGTGGTTACTGGTGAGTTGAAACCTCGGTCGATCAAAATGGCCAGAATTGACCCACGCGGGTTCTGGCACCCCGAGCGCCGGACACGCCCCTGTTCGCAGTATGCGCAGGGCTTCCCATCAGGCTCAGCGCGATCGCTGCTTCTGCAACTGTTCTTTGCACTTCACCCACATGAAGCGGCCGGCTCAGCAACGCCCCGATAGGGGCGCGGGGAACTGCGCGACCAGCCCCCACGCCGCCGCAGACGACAAACGACCCACCGCGGAGCTCAAAGCAACCCCGCCGCAGCCAGATGCTTCCCCACCCGCTCCACCTCGTCCTCCGCCAGCGGCACCTGCGGCTCCGCCGTCGCCCCGCACGCGATGATGCCCCGCAGTTGCAGCGCGGCCTTGAACGCACCGAGCGCCGAGGAACTGCCACCCATCCGCGCAGGATCGCCGACGCCCACCATGCCGAACAGGGCGCACAGCCGCTCCTGTTCGGCACGGGCCCGGTCCCAGTCGCCCGCGCGGCAGAGCCGGTAAAGGCGGACGTAGCCGTGCGGGTCGACGTTGGCGAGGCCGGGTACCGCCCCGTCCGCGCCCAGCGCGAGCGCCGCGTCGACGATGACCTCGGAGCCGGTCAGCACGCTGAAGCCGGTGAGGCCGGGGTGGGTGCGGGCGCCGGTCACGACGGTGCGGAAGGCGCCCAGGTCGCCGCTGGAGTCCTTCAGCCCGGCCAGCACGCCGTCGGCGGCGAGCTCCAGGACCAGGTCGGCGGGGAGTTTCGTGTGGACGGCCATCGGGAGGTCGTACGCCACGACGGGCACGGGGGAGGCGGCGGCGATCCGCCGGTAGTGGCGGGCGATCTCCGCGCGGTGGGTGCGCGTGTAGAAGGGCGCCGTGACGACGACCGCGTCCGCGCCCTCCTCCGTCACCTCCGCCACATGGTCCAGCACCCGCGGTGTCGTCATGTCGATCGCGCCGGCCAGCAGCGGCAGCCGCCCGCCCAGATGCGCCGCCACGGACTTCACGACGAGCCTGCGCTGCCCGTCCGTCAGGAACGCGGCCTCCGAGGACGACCCGAGCACGAACAGCCCGTCCACCCCGCCGTCGATGAGATGGTCGACCAGCCTGAGCAGCGAGTCCACGTCCACCTCGCGGTCCGGCGTCAGGGGCGTGCAGACGGGCGGGACCACTCCGGTGAGCGGGGTGGGGAGGTTCATGTCGGCTCCTGGTGCTCTTCCGGTACGGCCGCCTGGCCCACGAGGTCGCGGGTCGGTCGGCCCTCCTCCACTGGATGGTGACACCGGAACCGGTGTACAGGAGTGGACGCAACGGAAAATTCGGGCATCGTGTCGGCGCACTCCCCGTCCGCCTTCCAGCAGCGAGTGCGGAACGGGCACCCGCTCGGCGGCTGTGTCGCCGACGGCACCGGCCCGACCAGGGGGATCGGGTCGATCGGGTGCAGCAGTCCGGGGGTCGCCGAGAACAGGGCGCGGGTGTACGGGTGCCGGGAATCCTCCGTCACCCGGTCGGCCGGTGCCTCCTCCACGATCCGGCCCAGGTACATCGTGATCACCCGGTCGCTCATCCGCCGTACCGTCTGGATGTCGTGCGAGACGAAGACCAGCGCGAGACCCAGGCGCTCCTTCAGGTCGAGCAGCAGATTCAGGATCTGGGCGCGCACCGACACGTCCAGGGCGCTGGTCGGTTCGTCCGCGATCACGAGATCGGGGTCGAGGGCGAGGGCCCGGGCGATGGCGACGCGCTGCCGCTGGCCGCCGGAGAGCTGGCCGGGGAGCGCGTCGGTGAGCGCCTTCGGCAGGCCGACCAGGGACATCAACTCCCGTACCCGCGCGTCCCGTTCCTTCGCGGTGCCCTGCCGGTGCACATCCAGCGGGTCGCGCAGGATCTGCCGGACCGTCAGGCGCCGGTTCAGCGCGGTGGACGGGTCCTGGAAGATCATGCCGGTGTGGCGGCCGACCGTCGCCCGGCGTTCGGCGGGCGCCATGCTCCACAGGTCACGGCCCCGGAAGGAGACCGTGCCGGACGTCGGCCGTTGCACGCCGACCAGCACCTTCGCCAGCGTCGACTTGCCGCACCCGGACTCGCCGACGACGCCGACCGTCTCGCCGGGCGCGATGGCGAGATCGGCGCCGGTCAGGGCGTACACCCGGTCCCGGGTGAACAGGCCGCCGCTGCGCGCCTTGTGGACGACATGTGTGTCGGACAGTTCGACGAGCGCGCTCACTGGGCGACCTCCACGTCCATCAGGTCGACGGCCGGATGGTGGCAGGCCGCCGTATGCGTGCGGGTACCCGCCAGCACGGGAGCAGTCGTACGGCAGATCTCGCTCGCCCGCGGACACCGGTCGGCGAACCGGCAGCCCGCCGGGAAGTCCGCGGGGGACGGCACGACGCCCTTGACCTGCGTCATCCGCTCGGCCGCGCTTTCCAGGGACAGCACGCTGCCGAGCAGCCCGCGCGTGTAGTGGTGGGCGGGTGCCTCCACCAGGTCGGCGGTCACGCCCGTCTCCACGATCTGGCCGCCGTACATCACGACCACCCGGTCGGTGATGTCGGCGATCAGCGCGAGGTCGTGCGACACGAGGATCAGCGCGAACCCCAGCTCCTCCCGCAGCCGGAGCAGCAGCTCCATGATCTGCGCCTGTACGGTCACATCGAGCGCGGTCGTCGGCTCGTCGGCGACGATCAGCTTCGGGTCGCGGGACAGCGCCATGGCGATCAGGACGCGCTGACGCTGGCCGCCGGAGAGTTCGTGCGGATAGCTGCGCAGGGTGCGGTCGGGGTCGAGGCCGACCATCGTCAGCAGTTCCTGCGGGCTACGGCGCCCTCCGCGTCGTACGACCTGTTTGAGCTGCGCGCGGATCGTCATCGCCGGGTTCAGGGAGGACAGCGCGTCCTGGTAGATCATCGCCATCTCGTGGCCGAGCAGCTTGCGGCGCACGCGCATCGGTTCGGCGAGCAAGTCCCGCTGGTGGAAGCGGACTTGGCCGCGCACCCGGGCGCCCTTCGGCTCCAGGCCCATCACCGTCAGCGCGGTCAGCGACTTGCCGCAGCCCGACTCGCCCACCAGGCCGAGGACTTCACCGGGCTGCACCTCGAAGCTGATCCCGTCGACGATGTCCACGCCCTGGTGCCGGGCCTCGAAGCCGATGGCCAGGTTCTCCACCGCCAGCACCGGCTGAGCCCCGCCGGGCAGTGGCCGGGCCCGTGCCCGCAGCCGCGCCGCCGCCTCCGTCAGCCCCGGCAGCTGCACGATCTCCCCGCTGCCCGGCTCCGGCGCCTCCAGCCGGTCGTCCTCGTCGCGGACCTCGACCTCCCGCGCCGACGGTGCCGCCCACGCGTCCGAGACGCCCTCGGAGAGGATGTTCAGCGACAGCACGGTCACCAGCATCAGCAGTCCGGGGAAGACGGTCGCCCACCAGCCGCCGGTCAGCACCATGTTCTTGCCGTCCGCGATGACACTGCCCCAGGACGGGTCCGGCGGCCGTACGCCCGCGCCGATGAAGGACAGCGACGCCTCGAAGACGATGGCCTCGGCGACCTGGACGGTGCAGAAAACCAGGACAGGGGCGGCACAGTTGATCGCCACGTGCCGCCAGACGATGTGCGGGGTGCGGGCGCCGATCACCCGCTCGGCCGTCACATAGTCCTCGCCGTACTGATCGAGGACATTGGCCCGTACGACCCGTGCCACCGGCGGCGTGAACAGGAACGCGATCGCGCAGATGAGGACAGTGATCCCGCCGCCGAACACCGCGACCAGTACGGCGGCCAGCGCGATCCCCGGGAACGCCATCACCACGTCCAGGCAGCGCATCAGCGTCTCGTCGACGGCCTTGCGCGAGGTCGCCGCGACCGCGCCGATGAGCGCGCCCACGACCAGCGCGAGCCCGGTCGCGCCGAGCCCGATGGCGAGGGACCAGCGGGCGCCGTACATCAGCCGGCTCATGATGTCCCGACCCAGGCTGTCCTGGCCCATCCAGTGCTCGGCGGACGGATGGCCGGTGCCGTCGACGGGCGGCTGCTGGTCGAGCGGGTCGTCCGGCGCGAGCAGCGGGGCGAACAGCGCCACCAGGACCACGACGGCCAGGAAGCAGACGGAGATCTTCGACAGCAGCGGCAGCCGGCGCCAGCCGCGCAGCCGGATGCCGGGCCGGGCTGGGGCGTGTGGCGAAAGTCCCGTCGTCCGCCCGGAGGGCGGGCCTGGCGGCGTCTGGTGCGTGCTCTCGGCGTGCCGGGCGGAAGCCCTCGTACTGGACGTACTTGGGCTTTCGCCCGGTGCGGCGAGAGTGCGTGCCAGGCGTCGCCAGGCAGACGGGACTTTCGCCGCACGCCCCAGGGCCTCGGTGAGCCCCTTGCGCGTGAACATCAGGAGGCTTCCCTCAGTCGCGGGTTGACCAGCAGGTAGAGGATGTCGATCACGAGGTTGATGACGACGAAGCCGGTCGCGGTCGTCAGGACGACGCCCTGGACGACGGCCGGGTCGCCGTTCTTCACCGCGTCGATCATCAGCTTGCCCATGCCGGGCAGCGAGAAGATCGTCTCGATGACCACCGCGCCGCCGAGCAGATAGCCGACGCGCAGGCCGAGCACGGTGAGCGGATTGATCAGCGCGTTGCGCAGGACGTTCCGGCCGACCACCACGCGCGGCGGCAGACCGCTGCCGATCGCGGTGCGGACGTAGTCCTTGTCCAGCTCCTCGACCACGGACGTCCGGACGATGCGGGTGAGTTGGGCCGCCACCGGCAGGGACAGCGCGAGCGCCGGGAGCGTCATCGTCTTCAGCCAGCCCGTGAAGGAGTCCGCCGGGTTGATGTAGCCGCCGGTCGGGAACCAGCCCAGGTCGACCGCCAGGTACTGGATCATCAGCAGCGCCAGCCAGAAGCCGGGCGCCGCGACGCCGGTCAGCGACACGACCCGGATGATCTGGTCCGGCAGCCGGTCCCGGTAGATCGCCGCGGTCACACCGCCGATCAGCGACAGCACCACCGCGATGCCCAGCCCCAGGAAGGTGAGCTGGAGCGTCAGCGGCAGCGCGGTCATGACCTGGTCGATCACCGGCGCCCGGGTCAGTGCGCTGATGCCCATGTCGCCGTGGAGCAGCGCGCCCACGAAGTCGACATAGCGCACCGGCAGAGGATCGAGCAGACCGTTCTCCTCACGGAACGCGCGCAGTTGCTCGGGCGTCGGATTGGCGCCCTGGAAGAACGCGGACGCCGGGTCGACGTCCGAGAACCGCATCACCAGGAACACGAACAGCACGATGCCGAGCATCAACGGCACGAGCAGGGCGACACGGCGGGCCAGGATCCTGGCGATGGCGACC
Organism: Streptomyces sp. NPDC050211; assembly: GCF_040656035.1. Classification (NCBI taxonomy): domain Bacteria; kingdom Bacillati; phylum Actinomycetota; class Actinomycetes; order Kitasatosporales; family Streptomycetaceae; genus Streptomyces; species Streptomyces sp. NPDC050211. The sequence goes on along the minus strand of NZ_JBFALC010000003.1, from coordinate 175,071 downwards.
ACGGACCAACTCCCGTACGACGGTGGTGACTAGACCCACTTGGCTTGAAGCAGGTTGATTCCCGGGTACGGCTGCGCCCTTATCCCGGCGAGTTCGGTGGGGTCCCAGGCGGTCATCAGCTCGTTGTGGACGACCGGGTAGAGCACGGCCTGTTCGGCGACGACGTCGATGTAGTCCTGGATCATCGTCTTCTTCCGGTCCGCGTCCGGCTCCCGGGTCGCCGCGTCCATGTCCTTGAAGAGCTTCTTGGCGACAGCGTTGTCCGCCCAGCGCGTGTACCCCATCCACAGGTTGGTGGGCCCGTAGTTGTAGTGCATGATCAGGTCGGCGTCGAGGCCGAACTGGTTGGGGTTCGAGGCGGCGGCCACGACCTGGTAGTCCTGCTTCTGATCCATCTTGGTGAAGACGGCCGTGGTCTCCTGCGGATTGAGGGTCGTCTTGACGCCGATCGCGTCCCAGGACGCCTTGATGGTCGGCAGGCAGTCGACGATCCAACTCACGTTCACCGCAAGGATGTCGATCTTCAGCCCGCGGACCCCGGCCTGCTTCAGCAGCGCCTTCGCCTTCTCGGGGTCGTAGTCGTAGACCGTCTTCGCGCGCCGGTAGCTGGGGTTGCCCTCGTTGAGGAAGGACGACGACGGCTTCCCGTGTCCCTTCAGCGCCACTTCCACCATCTTCTCGGTGTCGATGGCGTAGTGCAGCGCCTGCCTCACCCGTACATCGTCGAAGGGCTTGTGCTTGGTGTTGAACATCAGGAACAGGTTGTTCATCCCGGCTCCGCCCGCGACCGTGAGCCCACCGCTCTTGAGCTGGCCGATATTGGCGTACGGGATGTTGTCGGCGATCTGCGCGCCCGCGCTGGCGCCGGAGATCCGGGCGACGCGCGGGGCGGCGTCCACGATCGTCAGCCAGTTCATCTTCTGGAAGGTGGCCTTGCGCGGGCCGTTGTAGTCGGCGTACGCCTCGAAGGTGGTGTTGGACTTCGGGTGGTGCGCGGTCTGCCGGTACGGTCCCGAGCCGATCGCCTTGCCCTTGATCGCGTCGTCGAAGGCGCCCGGCTCCGAGAACACGTGCTTCGGCATGATCTTGGCGAGGGTGAGCCGCGAAACCCCTTCCGGGAAGGGGTACTTGAGCACCAGCTCGACGTTCTGCGCGTCGATCTTGCGGACTTCCTTCAACCAGCTCGCGAAGAACCCCTTGGCGAGGGTCTGCGTCTTCGGGTCGAGGATCCGGTCGAAGACGAACACCACGTCGTCGGCGGTGACCGGCTTCCCGTCGTGGAACGTGGCGCCCGCCCGCAGCGTGAACTTCCAGGACGTGCTGCTCAGGTCACCCGGCACCTGCGTGGCGAGCGCCGCATACGGCTCGCGGGAGATCGGGTCGGTGTCGAGCAGCCCCTCGTAGATGTGGTTGTTGGCGGCCATGCAGAACGCCGACGCGGTCTGCGTGGGATCCCAGCTGCCGTCGTTGCCGTAGCCGATGACCGCGGTCAGGGTGCGGTTCTTGCCGGTGCCGCCGGTGTCATTGGTCGACTCCGGGCCCGCCGAACAGGCCGACAGCGACGCGGTGACGGCGGCGGACGCTCCCAGCGCGCCGGTGTACTTCAGGAACGTCCGGCGATGCAGCGCCGGCACGTCGTCGGTCACGTCGCGCACGGTTCCTCCAGCGAGATGAGGGTGGGGATACGAGAGGACGGGCGAAAGATATGAAGAGATACGACGTCCTACGTCCTGCCAGTCAGCGCGACCATAGGAGGGGCTGTGAGGGCGGTCAAGGGAACGCACACGAATGGCGTATATGCCAGAGGTCGGACCAATGGCGCTGTGCCATGCCGATGTTGACGAACCGTCATCGGCCAGACGTGGGACGTGGGACGTCCCGGGCGCGTACGATGCGGCGCATGTCCTCGGAGCCCAGGAACAGCCGGATACAGCGCGAGGTCGTACAGCTGATCCTCGACCGCAAGCTCCGGGTCGGTGCGCCGCTGCCCACCGAGACCGAGCTGATGGCCGACCTAGGCGTCAGCCGCAACTCCGTCCGCGAAGCCCTCAAGGCGCTCCAGGCGCTCGATATCGTGGAGATCCGGCACGGCTTCGGCACCTACGTCGGGCAGGCCTCCCTCACCCCCCTGGTCGACGGCCTGACCTTCCGCACACTGGCCCGGCACGAGGGCGACGCCGACGCCCTCGCCGACATCCTCCAGGTCCGCGAAGTGCTGGAGGAAGGGCTGATCCGGCGAGTGGCGCCGCTGCTCACAGAAGCAGACCTGGACCGCCTCGAGTCGGTGGTGGACCGTATGGAGGCCGCGGGCCGGGCCGGTACGCCCTTCGCGGAACTCGACCGGGAGTTCCACGAGTTGCTCTACGCCTCGCTCGGCAACGCGCTCGTGCCGCAGCTGCTCGGCGCCTTCTGGACCGTCTTCCGCCGCGTGGCCGGCGCCCTCGGCCGCCCCAACGAGCCCGCCCCGGAACTCACCGTCAGCCGCCACCGCGACATCGTCACAGCGTTGCGCGCCCACGACGTCGAGGGCGCGCAGCGCGCGATGGCCGTCCATTTCCAAGGGATCGAGGCGCGGACGGCGGCGCCGGCCGGGCCCACCGGGGCGCGGTGAGCCGGGCGGCGGCGGGGGCGCCGTCCCCTGTGCGGCGCCCCCGTGGACAGTGTTCGTGCCACGGAAGCTTCTGGATGTGATCGAGGCAGGACCTCATACCTTGGTTGCCGTGTCATAGACCTTCGGGCGACAGCCCTGCCCGGCCCCCGCTCGCCACAGTGAGGGCATGGAGAACACCAAGAACGGGATCAGCAGGGCGCGGTTCCTGGCCGGGGCCGTGGCCGCCGGAGTCGCGGGGGCGGTGCTGCCGGCCACCGGTGCACGGGCGGCGGAGGCGACGGGGGGCCGCCGCGGGCTGCGGCACCGGGGTGTCGTCTACACCGTCGGCGCGGGGGAGACGCCCGGTACGGCCTTCAGCGCCGCCCGCATGCGCAGGGACATCCGCGTCATCCGCGACGAGCTGCACGCCGACACCGTCGACGTCACCGGCGACGGCGTCGAACGCCTCAACACCACCGCTACCGAGGTCGCCGAAGCCGGACTGCACGTCTGGATGCAGCCCACCCTCGGCGACGCCCCCGAGCGGGACATCCTCGACCACATCGCGGAGACCGGCCGACACGCGGAACGGCTGCGCCGGCAGGGCGCGGGCGTCGACTTCAGCGTGGGGTGCGAGTTCTGGCTGTTCGTGCCGGGGATCGTGCCCGGCGAGACGGTTCTCGACCGCATCGAGAACCTCCTGAACGGCACCGTCGACTGGGAGAAGATGCAGCGCCGTCTCGACGCCTTCATCGCCAAGGCCGCCGCGGTCGGCCGCTCCGTCTTCCACGGCCGTCTCTCCTACGCCGCCGCGCAGGACGACAAGGTCGACTGGAACCTGTTCGACATCGTCGGCATCGACTACTACTCGTCCCACCCCGACCGCGCCGACTACGTACGGGAGTTGAAGCGCTACCTCCGCTGGGGCAAGCCCCTCGCCATCACCGAGTTCGGGACGTGCACGTTCGTCGGCGCCCCCGAAGCGGGCGGTATGGGCTGGAACATCGTCGACTACGACAAGACTCCGCCGGAGATCAAGGGGAACCCGGTTCGGAGTGAGCGCACCCAGGCCGACTATCTGGTCGAGCTGCTGGATGTCTTCGAGTCGATGGGGCTGTATGCCGCCATGGTCTTCGAGTTCGTCACCGCGGACTCCGAGCACCGGGCGGACGATCCTCGCTACGACATCGACATGGCGAGCTATGCCATCACGAAGCCGATCAAGGACCGGCCGGGGGATCCGGACTCGGACTGGCATTGGGAGCGGAAGGAGGCGTTCGGGGCGGTGGCGCGCCGCTGGGGGTGCCGGGTATAGGCCGTGAGCGTGTGCGGGTTCGTTGTGGCTGGTCGCGCAGTTCCCCGCGCCCCTGGCGGGGCGCGGGTGGTACCGCCAACTAGTCGCAGTACGTGTCCTTTCGCGGCCTCTCCCCGGTCGCCAGGAACCTCGACACCATGTCGTCGCCGCACGCCGTGCCGTTGGCCAGGTAGGCGTCGTGGCCCGTCGCGTCGTTGACGACCATGACCGCGCGCTTGCCCAGGGCGGCACGCAGCTTGAGGGCGCCGGTGAGGGGGGTGACCGGGTCGCGTTCGTTCTGGATGAGGAGGACGTTGGAGGGGCCGCGGTCGGTGATGCGTACCGGCGCCTCGCGGGGCTCGTTCGGCCAGGCGGCGCAGAGCATCGCGTTGCGGGGCATGCCTGCGGTCAGCGGGAACTCGGCCCGGCTCTTCGCGACGTCGTCCTCGTACGCGTCGGCGGACTCGGGCCAGTCGGCGTCGTTGCAGATGGTCCCGGCGCCGACCGCGGTGACGTTCTGCAGCACCTCCTCCGGCGGGGACGGCGGGGCGGGCGGCACGGTCCCCTTCCGGGCGGCCAGGATCAGCTGGGCGAGGCCCTGGAAGTCGTCCGGGTCGTCCAGGTCGTTCAGCATGGCCTGGCGCAGCTCGTTGCCGTTGAGTACGGGCGGGTTGGCGCCGGGCCAGGGGATCGGCTCGCGGTCGAGGCGGGCGGCCAGGCTCAGGAAACCGGCCCGCACCTTGGCCGAGGTCGAGGCGACCCGGTCCGGATTGCCGGGCGTGGAAGCCCACTTGGCGAACTCCGGGAACGCGTCCTCGACACCCTGCTCGTGGGCGGCCAGCCAGGCGCGCTGGACCTTGACGGGGTCGGGGTTGTCGTTGCTGTCCAGCACGATGCGGTCGGTGCGGTGCGGGAACAGCTCGTTGTAGATCGAGCCGACATAGGTGCCGTACGAGACACCCCACGCGGAGACCTTCCGCTCACCGAGCGCGGCCCGGATGCGGTCGAGGTCGCGGGCCTCGTTGACGGAGCTGAGGTGCTGGATGAGCTCGCCGCCGTTGCGGGCGCAGGCGTCCGACATGCGCTTCGCGGTGACCAGGTTCTCCGTGATGGAGCCGTCGGGGGCGGGCCAGGGCCGGGTCGCCGTGAGGGCGAGGTCGCGGCGTTCGACGCCGCAGTCGACGGAGGTGGACGGGGCCAGCCCGCGCGGGGCGAACCCGATCAGGTCGTAGGCGTCGCGCACCTTCTGCGGCAGCTGCCGGCCCTTGCCCGACGGGTCGTTGAGGCTGGTGCCGCCGGGTCCGCCGGGGATCAGAAGTAAGGCGCCCCGGCGGGCGGACGGGTTCTCGCTCGGGATACGGGAGACGGCGACGTCGATCGTCGGCCCGTCCGGGTCGGCGTAGTCCATCGGCACCTCGACCGTCGCGCACTGCTGTCGTGGATCGAGGCCTTCGCCCTCGCACTTCGTCCACTTCAGCGACTTTGGCGACTTTGGCGTGGGCCCGCTCGTGGCGGACGCGGTGAGAGGCGTCACGACACCGAACACGATTCCGGAGGCGGCGGCGATCAGGGCGAGGCTCTTGGTCATCGGCTTCATGGGTACGAGCCTCGCGGAGTCCGCCCCTCCCTCACATCCGGGCAACAACCCACTTCACACGGGGGATTACCCCAGTGCCCACGTCAGGGTCACCCCCGACTCACACATCCCGCCGGTCCACGACCACCACCGCGACCACGGCCGCCACCGCCGCCCACGCCGCGAACACCACCCAGCTGCCCGTCACCGTCGTCGGATAGTGCGGCGGATAGATCCGGACCGCCGACTCGCCGTACGTCACATCGACCAGCCGGGACCAGGCGTGGACGGGCAGGGCGTTGCGGACGGCCGCCGTCCAGGCGTAGCGGTCGGTGATGAAGGTCGGCAGGAGCAGCAGTACGACGGTGATGGCGCCCGTCGTCGTGGCCCCGTGCCGGATCACCGCGCCCAGCCCCATCCCGACCAGCGCGGAGACGGGGGCGAGCAGGGCGGAGGCCAGCAGCAGCGACAGCACGCCCGGGTGACTGACCGGGACGTCCGCGCCCCGGCCGGAGAGGATGCCCTGCGTGGCGGCGTACGACGTGCCGACGACCACGGCCCCGTAGCCGGTCATGACCCCCGCCACCACCGTCACCTTCGCCGCCATCAGCGCCCGCCGGTCCGGAACGGCCGCGAACGTCGTACGGATCAGGCCGGTCGCGTACTCGCCGACGATCGTGAGCGCGCCGACGCTCGCGCAGACCAGGATCAGGATCAGCGCCGCAGCGGCGGTGAAGGCGTCCTGCAGCGCCCACTCCACATAGCCCGCCTTCATGTCGGCGGGCATGTAGGGGTAGTTGGTGTAGTGGTTCCGGGCCGCGTTCGCGTTGAAGCCGACGACGGCCAGTGCGCCGATGCCGAGCGCCCAGTAAGTGGAGCGCAGGGAGCGGAGTTTGAGCCACTCGGCGGCAAGGAGGTCGGTGAAGCGGGCGTCCGTCATCGTGGGTCTCCGGCGGTGTACTCGACGCGGTCGGCGGTCAGTTCCATGAAGGCCGCTTCCAGGGAGGCGGCGCGCGTGGTCAACTCGACGATCAGAAAGCGGTGTTCGAAGGCCAGCTCACCGATCCGCTCGGTGCTGAGCCCCGCCACCTGGAGCGTCTCCTCGTCGTACGGCGCCACCGCCGCGCCCTGAGACGCCAGTACGTCAGCCAGCGCCCCCGCGTCCGGAGACCGCACGGTCACCGTCGGCGCCGTCCCCCGCGCGGCGAACTCGGCGAGGCTCTCGGCGGCGATCAGCTCGCCCCGCCCGATGACGATCAGGTCGTCCGCCGTGTGCTCCATCTCTGACATGAGGTGGCTGGAGACGAAGACCGTACGTCCCTCGGCCGCCAGCTTCCGGAACAGTCCCCGCACCCACAACACCCCTTCCGGATCAAGCCCGTTGAGCGGCTCGTCGAAGACCAGCACCGGCGGCTCGCCGAGCAGCGCCGTCGCGATGCCGAGCCGCTGCTTCATGCCCAGCGAGAACCCGCCGACCCGGCGCCGGGCGGCGGCATCACCGAGCCCCACCTCGGCCAGCACCTCGTCCACCCGGCGCGCGGGGATGCGGTTGCTCCGGGCCAGCGCCCCCAGATGCGCCCGCGCACTCCGTCCGCCGTGCACATCACCGGCGTCCAGGAGCGCGCCGACGTGCCGCAGTCCACGGCGGTGGCGGCGGAAGGCGTGGCCGTCGACGGTGGCGGTGCCGCCGCTCGGCTCGACGAGCCCCAGCAGCATCCGCAGGGTCGTGGTCTTGCCCGCGCCGTTCGGACCGAGGAAGCCGGTGACGCGGCCGGGGCGGACGGTGAAGGACAGATCGCGGACGGCGGTCGTGTCGCCGTATCTCTTGGTCAGTTCGTTGACTTCGATCACGGGAACACGGTCGCGCGGCGGGCCGGTGCGGCACATCGGCCGACCGCTGACACTCGTACGCGCCCGATGTCGACCGTGGTTGTACGTCTCCGGGCCGATGACCTTGGCCGCGTCGCCGACCTACGATCGCGGCATGCCCGCCACCGAACCGCCGCCGCCCCTGCACAAACGCGTACCGCCGGGCGCCTGGGTGGCGCTCGCGTGGTGCGCCGGGGAGCTGTTCACCCGCCTCGCGCGGGTGCGTCTGCCCGGCGAGATCGAGCCCGACGAGTGGCCCGCGGCCCAGCTGTACCGCTGGGAGGGGCTGCTGAGTCTGGCGCTGTCCGCCGCCCTGACTCTGTACGGCAGCCGCCTGCTGTCCCGGAAACCGCTCGCCGCCCTCACGTGGCTCCTGCTGGCGTCGGGTTTCTCGACGACCGCGCTGGGAGCGGCCGAGATACCGATGGCCCAGTTCCTCGCGCCGATCGTCGCCCTGTACTTCATCGCGGCCTCGCACGCCCGCCGGACCGCCGTGATCGCCCTCGCGATGGCACTCGGCACGCTGGCCGCCTGGCTGGCCGTGCGGCTGCTGTACGGCTGGACCGTCGGCACCTCGGCCGAACTGACCGTGGCCATGGTCGCCGTCATCGCCTGGCTGCTCGGCAACTCCTCCCACCAGGCCCGCGTCCACGCCGAACGGCTCGTGGCCGAGCACGCCGAGCAGGCCGTCACCGCCGAACGCCTGCGTATCGCCCGCGAGATGCACGACACGGTCGCCCACAGCATCGGCATCATCGCCCTCCAGGCCGGAGCGGCGGCCCGCGTGGCGACGGCCCGTCCGGAGGCGGCCCTGGAGGCGATGCGGGCGGTGGAGAACGAGGGGCGGGAGACGCTGGCGGGCCTGCGGCGCATGCTGGTCGCGCTGCGGGCGGCGGACGAGGGGCAGAGCGTGATCCCCGCGGGTCTCGCGGACGTGGACCGGCTCGCGGCCACGACGACGGCGGCAGGCGTCCAGGTCGAGGTGCGCCGGGTCGGCGACCCCAGAGCCCTGCCCCCGGACATCGACCTGTCGGCCTTCCGTATCGTCCAGGAGTCGGTCACCAATGTCGTACGCCATGCGGGCACGCGCGCGTGCCGGGTGACTCTCGACTACCGTGCCGACGACGAGCTGGCCCTGGAGATCACCGACGAGGGCCGGGGCAGCGGCAGTTCGACCGACACGGGCTTCGGACTCGCGGGCATGAGAGAGCGCGTCGCCCTGCTGCACGGCGAGTTCACGGCGGCACCGCGCCCCGAGGGCGGCTTCCGGGTGGCGGCGCGGCTGCCGGTGCCGGTGGCGGTCCGATGACCGCCCCGGTCCGGGTGGTCCTCGCCGACGACCAGCAGCTGATCCGCACGGCACTGAGCATGGTGCTGGCCGAACTCGACGACGTGGAGGTGGTCGGGGAGGCGGCGACGGGGGAGGAGGCGGTACGGCTGGTCGCCGAACTCGCCCCGGACGTCGTGGTGATGGACATCCGCATGCCCGGGATGGACGGCATCGAGGCCACGGACCACATCACCCGCGACGAGCCCGACACCCGGGTCGTCGTCCTCACCACCTTCGACGACGACGATTACGTCTACGGCGCCCTGCGGGCCGGCGCGTCCGGCTTCCTCGTCAAGGACATGGCCCTGGACGACATCATCGCGGCCGTACGCATCGTCGCGGCCGGCGACGCCCTCATCGCCCCCAGCGTCACCCGCCGCCTCATCCGCGACTTCGCGTCCCGCCCCCAACCGACCGGCACCCGCCGCGACTTGACGGCCATCACGGACCGCGAACGCGAAGTCCTCACCCTCGTCGGCACGGGCCTCTCCAACACGGAGATAGCCACCGAGCTCTGCATCAGCGTGGCGACCGCGAAGACGTACATGACCCGCTTGCTGACCAAACTGGACGCCCGGGACCGGGTCCAGCTGGTGATCATCGCGTATGAGGCGGGTCTGGTGTCGGTGAGCTGAGCTTCGGGACCCCTCCCGTCACAGGAGAGACACAGTATCTCCGCATTCGGCGCACCACCCCACGGTGTGCCACCTCACGGAATTGAGGGCCTATGAGACGCATGTGTCATGCGCTGTTAGTGGGTGCGGTCGCCGTCGGAGTCTCGGGTGTGTTCCACCCGGTCGCGTCGGCCGCCGACACCCCTCCGCTGGAGGTCAAGAACGTCACGGCGAGTCCCGATGACGGCAACGTTCCCGCCAACACCCTGGACAACAACCTGAGCACCCGCTGGTCGTCGCAGGGCGACGGGGCGTGGATCCGGTACGACCTCGGCTCGGCGCAGACCGTCGGGTCGGTGTCGCTCGCCTGGCACCAGGGGAACAGCAGGACGAACACCTTCGACGTCCAGCTGTCTGACGACGGATCGTCGTGGAAAACCGTGCTGGCCCGAAAGGCCAGCAACGGCAGCACACTTGAGCAGCAGAGCTACGACTTCGCCGACGCCTCGGCCCGCTACGTACGGATCGTCGGCCATGGCAACACGGTCAACGCCTGGACCAGCATCACCGAGACCGACATCTACGGAGCCGATGGCACCGGCGGCGGTGGCGGCGGCTCCTGCGCGTACCCGGCCGACGTACTGGACCTGACGAACTGGTACATCGGGCTGCCGGTGGGCGAGGAGGAATCCCCCACCAACGTCTACCAGCCGGAACTCGCGACATACGCCAACGACCCGTGGTTCGTCACGAGCGACGACTGCACGGCCGTGCGGTTCCGCGCCCCGGTCAACGGGGTCACGACCAGCGGCTCCAAGAACCCCCGCTCGGAGCTGCGGGAGATGACGGACTCCGGGGAGACCAAGGCGAGTTGGTCGTCCACGTCCGGCACCCACACGATGGTGATCGACCAGGCCATCACGACGGCTCCCAAGGAGAAGCCGGAAGTCGTGGCCGGGCAGATCCACGACGCCTCCGACGACGTCAGCGTCTTCCGCCTGGAAGGCGAGAAGCTCTACGTCACTGACGGCAACGAAAAGCATCACAAGCTGGTGGACGAGAACTACGAGCTGGGGGAGCGGTTCCAGGCGAAGTTCGTGGTCAGCGACGGCAAGATCAAGGCCTACTACAACGGCCAGTTGCAGACCACGCTGTCGAAGAAGTTCTCCGGCGCCTACTTCAAGGCGGGCGCGTACACCCAGGCCAACTGCACCAACTCGAAGCCGTGCAGCAGCGACAACTACGGCCAAGTGAAGATCTACGACCTGAAGGTCACGCACGGCGACGGCGGCGACGGCGGCAGCGGCGGCGACGGGGACTCGACCGAGGCCGCCAAGCGGTACGGCTGGGGCAACCCGCTGCCAATATCCGACGAGTTCAACTACACCGGCCCGGTCGACCCCGCGAAGTGGGACGTTCCGTCGGGCAGCGTCGGCGGCACGCCCCAATGCTGGGCAGGCCACAGCGAAAACGGCCGCCGGTGCGGGAAGAACAGCACCGTCGCCGACGGCATGATGACCATGCGCGGTGAGGCGAACGGCGACACCGGGTGGATCAGGCAGCACGAGCCCACCCAGTACGGCCGGTGGGAAATCCGGTCCCGCTCACGGAACACCGGATCCGAGGGAGTGCCCTACCATCCGCTGCACCTGATCTGGCCCACCGCGGGCAACCGGCTCGAAAACGGCGAGTACGACTGGGTCGAGTACTCGGACCCCGACGCGCAGTGCCTCGGGGCGTTCCTGCACTACCCGAAGAGCCCGTCGGACAAGAAGGAACAAGAAGACCTCTGCCCCGTGGACATGACGAAGTGGCACAACTTCGCGTTCGAGTGGACGTCCAAGGCGCTGGTCGGCTACGTCGACGGTGTCCAGTGGTTCCGGCTGGCCGACGGTGCCAACGCCGACCGGGGGAACATCCAGGACATGCCCCTGGGGAACCTGGTCATCCAACTGGACAACTTCGCTGAAGAGGGCAGCCCGCGCCCGGCCGTGTTCGAGGTCGACTGGGTCCGGACGTACGACGTCGATGCGGGCGAGGACCCCACGGACCCGACTGACCCCACCGATCCGACCGACCCCGGCGCGGACTCTCCGTTCCAGGTCGCGGGCGTCACGGCGAGTCCCGATGACGGCAACGTTCCCGCCAACACCCTGGACAACAACCTGAGCACCCGCTGGTCGTCCGAGGGCGACGGGGCGTGGATCCGGTACGACCTCGGCTCGGCGAAGACCGTGGGGTCGGCGTCGGTCGCCTGGCATCAGGGGAACAGCAGAAAGAACACCTTCGACATCCAGCTGTCCGACGACGGATCGTCGTGGAAGACCGTCCTGGCCCGGAAGACCAGCAGCGGCAGCACACTTGAGCAGCAGAAATACGACTTCGCCGACACCTCGGCCCGCTATGTGCGGATCGTCGGTCACGGCAACACGGTCAACGACTGGACCAGCATCACCGAGACCGACATCTACGGAGCCGACGGGGGCGGCGGCGGGGATCCGACAGATCCGACAGATCCGACGGACCCAACAGATCCAACGGACCCGACAGATCCCACCGATCCGGCCCCCGTCCGCACGGTCCGCGTCTCGGACTCCACCGCGCTGAAGAGCGCGTTCGGTGACGCGCGGCCCGGCGACCGCATCGTCCTCGCGGACGGCACGTACTCGATCGGCAAGATGACCGGCAAGAACGGAACGGCCGCACAGCCCATCACCGTCGTCGCGGAGAACCGCGGCAAGGCGGTGATCGGCGACGGGCAGCTGGAGGTGGCGAACTCCTCCTACGTCACCTTCCAGGGGCTGAAGTTCACGAACAGCAACACCCTGAAGATCACCAGCTCGAACAACGTACGGCTGACCCGCAACCACTTCCGGCTGACGGAGGGGGAGTCCTCGCTGAAGTGGGTGATCATCCAAGGTGAGAACAGCCACCACAACCGGATCGATCACAACCTGTTCGAGGAGAAGCACCAACTCGGGAACTTCATCACCATCGACGGATCCGAGACCCAGCAGTCACAGTACGACCGCATCGACCACAACCACTTCCGTGACATCGGCCCCCGCGCGACCAACGAGATGGAGGCCATCCGGGTCGGAGAGAGCAGCCTCTCTCAGTCGAGCGGGTTCACCGTCGTCGAGTCGAACCTCTTCGAGAGGTGCGACGGCGACCCGGAGATCGTCTCGGTCAAGAGCAACGACAACATCGTCCGCCACAACACCTTCCGCGCCTCACAGGGCGTGCTGTCCCAACGGCACGGGAACCGCGGTGAGTTCTACGGCAACTTCTTCTTCGGGGAGGGCAAGGCGGGAACCGGCGGGATCCGCATCTACGGCCAGGACCACAAGATCTACAACAACTACTTCGAGGGCCTGACCGGCACCGGCCACGACGCCGCGCTGCAGATCGACGGCGGCGACGTGGACACTTCGGGCGCGCTGAACGCACACTGGCGCGTCTACCGGGCCACCGTCGTGAACAACACCTTCGTGAACAACGTGTCGAACATCGAGATCGGCGCCAACTACAACCTCGCCCCGGTCGACTCGGTCATCGCCGACAACGTCATCACGGGCAGCAAGGGCAAGCTGCTCAACGAGGTCAAGAAGCCCGTGCGCATGACCTACGCCGGGAACATCGTGTGGCCGACCGGATCGGCGACCGTCGGCGTGTCCCTGCCCTCCGGCTCCGTCAGGGCAGTCGACCCGCTGCTCGCCTCCGACGGATCGCTGTACCGGATCGGTGCGGGCAGCCCGGCGATCGACACCGGCACCGGCGGCCACGCCTTCGTGACCGACGACATGGACGGCCAGGCCCGAGTCGGCACGATCGACGCCGGCGCCGACGAACGCTCGTCGGCCACGGTCAAGCGGGCCCCGCTCAGCGCGACGGACGTCGGCCCAGGCGCCGCGTAGGACGCCCCGCGCAAGGACCGGTGGCGGGGTCAGCCCTGCCACCGGTCGTTTCAGTTCCCGGAGCCGACGATGGCGGTGACGCGGATCTCCACGCGCATGGCGGCGAGGCCGAGGACCGTGACGCCGGTCTCGGTCCAGATCGGCGCGCGGCCCTCGAGGCGACGGCGGAACTGCTCGGCCATGACCCTGTTGTGGTCGTCGCCGATGGCCTCATCTCCCGGTGCGACCTTGTGGTACGAGTTGACGTGGATGACGTCCTTCCATGTCGCGCCGACCGTGGCGAGCGTGCGCTCCACGTTGTCGAAAGCCTGGATGATCTCGTCCTCCAGTGAGTCGGGGATGACCAGGTCGTCATCCACCCCGGCCTGACCGGATATCTCCACCCGGTCGCCGACGCGGACGGCCCCGCTGTAGCCGAGGGCGTCGTGCAGCTTCTCGCCGAAGCCCGGAACGACGCCGAAGGTGACGGTGCTCATGATGCTTCCTCTTCCCGCCCATAGGGGTGCGTTTCCTCGTGCATGAGTTCACGCGTAAAGTGAAGCTAGCACGCGATGACTTCAAGCGTGAAGTGAAGGCGGAGGGGTCCATGAGCGGCACAGGCGAACACGAGGACGACGAGGAGCTGCGGTGGCTCGACGAGCAGGAGAAGGCGGCATGGACGGGGCTGATCTCCCTTGTCCTGCTGCTGCCCGCCAAGCTGGAGTCGCCGCTGCGGCAGGAACACGGCCTCACCCTGTTCGAGTACCTCGTGCTCAGCCACCTCTCCGAGGCCCCGCAGCGCAAGCTGCGGATGGGAGAGCTCGCCTTCCTCGCCAGCGGGTCGCTCTCCCGCCTGTCCAACGTCACCAAACGCTGTGAACAGCGCGGCTGGGTCGTACGGACACCCGACCCGGCCGACGGGCGCTACACCCTCGCCGAACTCACCGACGCCGGCTTCGACCTCGTGCACCTGGCAGCGCCCACCCACCTGCGCTCCGTACGCCGCATCGTCCTCGACTCGCTCAACACAACCGACCAGAAGGCCCTCGCCCGCATCGCCCAAAAACTCCGCATCGTCCCCGACGACTTCGGCTGACAGCAACCGTGTCCGTGCCGTCTGGTCGGTACTAGCGCCTGGCGAGGTGGACCTCTGTGCCCTTGTCCGTGTAGACCAGCGCGGCGTAGGCGTTGACGCGGTCGGGGACGATTCCCGCGTCGGGACTGACCGTTCGTCCGGTACGTCCGTCGACGACGAAACCTCCGTCCTTGCCCTTGGCGTAGAACCGATCCTTGAACTCGGCTTCCACGGTGGCGTTCCACTTGCCCGGACCGTCCCCCGCCGCCCGGCGCCACAAGACCTTGCCGGTCTTGTCCACCGCGAGCGCACCGTCCTGCTTCGAGGAGCACAGCAGGACGGTGCCGCCGTCGCCGTGCAGGCAGCTCATGCCCTTGGTCAGCCCGGCCTGCTTGGACAGGACGAAGTCGCCGGTCGCGATCTCGATCAGCCGCGCCTGCTTGCTGTCGTCGTCGAGTTTGGCCAAGGGCGTGTCGTTCGATTTGACCGCCCAGGTGGCTCCGGCGGGCAGCCCCTTGACCCACAGGTCACGGCCGCTGGACGCGGCGACGCCGGCCACCGAGTACTGCTCGTCCGGCTCTTCGCGGAAGCCCAGAACGGCGTCGCCGTATCCAGCGACAGTCCAGAAGTCCGCACGCTGCCACAGCATTTGGGGCCGCTTGTCGTCCAGGGAGACCGCGAAGCTGCCTGTCGTGTAGTCGTCCTCCGTCCAGGTGACGCTCACCACGCCGTCCCCGGGCTCGACCACGAGCGCGCCGAGCTTGCCGGCCGGGTCACCGTAGATGTCCACGGGCAGCCGCCAGATCGGCTTGCCGTTGTCCGCCCGGGCGGCGATCACCTCGAACCCGTCCTGCGCCGAACCGCTGCCCTGCTTGGCGAGCTTGACCGGCACGGCGGCGACCACGGCCCGTACTCCGCCGATCTCCACCGGGACAGGGAACGACACGCGGCTGCGTATCATCTCGGCCTGCTTCTTGCTCAGATCGCCTGGCGCCGGCAGGTCGTACGTGGGCGTGTTCTGGGTCTTGATGTCGGTGACGGCCTTGCCCGTGGCCAGGTTGTACATCGTCAGGCCGGACGCGTGCGTGAGCCAGGCCGCACGCCCGTACAGAGTGAGGGGAGGGAAGCCCTTCGGGCCGGTCGGCAGGACATGGGCCGCCTTGCTGTCGAACGCCAAGGGCGCCGCGGCCCGTGGATCGCCGCTGAGGTCGAGGGCCTTCCGGGTGGGCGAGCCGGAGGCCTCCGGACTGTCGCCGTCCCCGGACGAGCCTGAGGTGCACGAGGCCAGCAGAGCCACTGCAGCCAGAGCGATGACACCTGCACGTACCGGACTTCGACTTCTCATCCGACTCTCCGCGTTCCGTGACCTGCATTCCTGATGTCGGCGGATTGCACCACGGGCGAGCCGGGACCGGTCCCGGCCTCCGAGTCAGGGCGTCGTGGTCCGCAGGTACTCCCCGAGGCGGGCGATGGCGGACGGGTTCCGCGGGCTCTCCACCAGGTCGACGTAGTCGAGCGTGAAGATCCGCTTGTGCTTGATCGCCGACACGTTCCGCAGCGGCGCGTAGGACAGCAGGAACTTCTTCTTCTGCTCCGCGCTGACGTCCCCGTAGTCACAGATCACGATCATGTCGGGGTTGCGCTCCACGACGGTCTCCCAGCCGACCGTCGTCCAGGAGTCCTGGAGGTCGTGCATGACATTGACCCCGCCGGCCTCGCTGATGATCTGGTCGGGCGCGGCGTAGCGGCCGGAGGTGAAGGGCTGGTCCTCGCCGCTGTCGTAGAGGAAGACCTTGGGGGAATCGGACGGGGCCTTCGCCTTCACCTCCGCCACCTCGCGCTTGAAGTCGGAGATCAGCGCCGCCGCCCGCTTCTCCACGCCGAACAGCTTGCCCAGGTTGGCGAGGTCCTCGTACAGCGCGTCCAGCGGCGGCATGATGCCCCGCGAGGTGTCCGTACGGCCGTTGCGGCAGGACTCGGTGAGGATGTACGAGGGGATGCCGAGCTTGGTCAGGGCGTCCGGGGTGAAGCCGCCGTCCTCGCGGAAGCCGTAGTTCCAGCCGGCGAAGACCCAGTCGGCGCGGGCGTCGAGGACGTTCTCCTTGGTGAGCTGGTCCTTCGACAGCCACTTCACCTTGTCGTAGCCGCCCTTCCACGGCACCCCGTCCAGGTCCCCCTTGTCGTCGGGCATCGCGAACCCGGCCATCCGGTCCTCCAGGCCGAGCGCGAACATCAGCTCGGTGATGCCGACATCGTTGGTGACGACCCGCTCCGGGACCCTGTGGTATGTCACATTGCGCCCGCAGTTGGTGAGCGTGACGGACGACGCGGCCTTCGACTCCGGCGAGGGCTCGACCTCCGCACCGCAGCCCGCGCTGAGCACGGCGAGGCAGACGGCGACGGCGACAACTGGCTTACGCATGCGGGGAGTTCCTTAGTCCGACGGCGGGAGAAGGTCGAAGAGCAGCTGCACGGCACCCGTCTCCGGATGCCGCACGGGATGCGCGCGCACGCCGAACACCTCGGCGAGCAGGTCCGGGCGCAGGACGTCGTGCGGCGGCCCGGACGCGACGACCCGGCCCGCCGAGAGGACGTACAGCAGATCGCAGTACGCGGCGGCGAGGTTCAGGTCGTGCAGCGCGGCCAGTACGGTCAGGCCGCTCGCCCGGACCAGGGACAGCACGTCCAACTGGTGGGCGATGTCGAGGTGGTTGGTCGGTTCGTCGAGCACCAGCACCTGGGGGCGCTGGGCCAACGCCCGCGCGATCAGCACACGTTGCCGCTCGCCGCCCGACAGGGCCAGGAAGCCACGGTCGGCCAGTTGCTCCACGCCGGTGGCCCGCATCGCCTCCGCGCAGATCGCCCGGTCGTCGGCCGCCGTACGGTCCCGGTGCGGCAGCCGCCCCATCCCGACCACCTCGGCGACGGTGAAGTCGAACTCCGACGACGACTCCTGCGGCAGCGCGGCGAGGCGCCGGGCGGCGGCACGAGGGTCCAGCGTGTGTACGTCGTCCCCGTCCAGCCGTACGACCCCGGCAGTCGGCCGCAGCGCCCGGTACACGCACCTCAACAGCGTCGACTTCCCACTCCCGTTGGGCCCGACGAGCCCTACGAACGCCCCGCTGTCCACGGTGAGCTTGATCTCGTCGACGAGCCGCTTCCCGGCCGCCTCGACCGTCACGCCCTCCACGTCGAGCCGCATCAGCGCCCCCCGAACGCATAGCCGCCGCGCCGCATCAGCAGCAGGAAGGCCGGGACGCCGACCACCGCCGTGATCACCCCGACCGGCAACTCCGCAGGCGCCAGCAGCAGCCGGGACAGCACATCCGCCCACACCAGCAGTACGGCCCCGGCGAGCGGCGCGACGGCCAGCACCCGCCGGTGATCGGCGCCCACCAGCATCCGTACGACATGCGGCACCATCAGCCCGACGAACCCGATCGCCCCACTGACCGCGACGACCGTCCCGGTCACCGCCGCCGTGACGAGGAACAACTCCCGCCGCAGCCGCCCGGGTTGCACCCCCAGCGTCGCCGACGTCTCGTCCCCCATCGCCAGCGCGTTCAGGGCCTCCGCCCGCCACCGCAGCCACACCCACCCGGCGACGACCGTCACGGCGGCGATCGGCACCCGCGGCCACGTCGCCCCGCCCAGACTCCCCAGCAGCCACATCATCGCCGACCGGGCCGCCTCGCCCCGGGCCGCGCCGAACACCATCACCGTGGTCAGCGCCTCGAAGCCGTACGCCAGCGCCGTCCCCGTCAGGATCAGCCGCAGCGGCGTCAGCCCGTGCGTCGCGGAACGCGCCACGCCGTACACGATCGCCATCGCGACCAGCGCCGAGCAGAACGCCGACACCGACAGCGCCCACACCCCGAGCCCCGCGAACGCCCCGAGCAGGATGACCGCGTTGGCCCCCACAGCGGCACCGGACGAAATCCCCAGCACGAACGGATCGGCCAGCGCATTACGCACCATCGCCTGCACGGCCACCCCAACCGTCGCAAGCCCCGCCCCCACGACGGCAGCGAGCACGACACGCGGCAGCCGGATCTCCCAGACGATCGTGTACGACGCCACGTCCGCGGAGTGAATGGTTCCCCCGGTGAACCCGGCCCCGAGGAAACGGAGGACGTCACCCCAGCCGACCCCGGCGGCACCCAACCCGACGCCGGCGACAAGGGAGACGAGGAGCAGGATCGCGAGGGCAGCGACGAGCAACGGCACGGTTGTTCGGCCTGGGGAGGGGCGCACGCTCGGCGGTCCTTCGCCTCGGCTCGCAGTCCTCGGCGAGCGGTCAATGGGCTGGCAACCGCCTGCGGGTAATCGGGCTTGCACGTCGGCCCAAGGGGCTCACGCACACACCGTTGCGGGTCAGCGCCGGACTCTCACCGGACTTCCCCCGCAGGAGGCTCGGGGAGACTAGCAGGCCCGGATGAAAGCCACCCAGGCGGCTTCGCCGATGAGGAGTGCGGGGCCGCCGGGGTTCTTGCTGTCGCGGACGGGGACGACACCGGGGACTCCGTCGGCGACCTCGACGCACTCGCCGCCGTTGTCGTCGCTGTACGTGCTTTTGCGCCAGCGCGCGTTGGTCAAGTCGTACTCGCGCATC
This sequence comes from Streptomyces sp. NPDC050211, assembly GCF_040656035.1. Lineage (NCBI taxonomy): Bacteria > Bacillati > Actinomycetota > Actinomycetes > Kitasatosporales > Streptomycetaceae > Streptomyces > Streptomyces sp. NPDC050211. Next base: position 156,215 of record NZ_JBFALC010000003.1, on the reverse strand, counting down.
GTCTGTGATCCTCCGCCACCGATTCGATCAGGGCCAGGGACGCCTCCGGCGGCAGCGCGGCGGCCCTGAGCAGATCGTATGCCCCCTGTACGCGCTTCACTAGGGCCGGATCGTCCAGCAGGTTCCCCGAATACACGGCCTCTGTATAGGCGGTTGGCGGTGCGTCCTCGAACTCCATGAGCTGCACCATCCGGCCCATGAGGGGGTACGCACCAACAGCGGTCGGGAGCACCTGAACCAGCACCTTCCGCTGCCGTACCAGCGCTGCGATGTGGTCCAACTGCTGAGCCATCTCGGCTGCACTGCCGACCGGAATGCGCAGCACGTGTTCGTGCAGGATCGCCCAATACACGGGCCCTGTAACGTCGTCCAGGATCTGCGCCCGTTCGATGCGCGCCGCGATCTTCTCCTCGATGTGGGCGTCGGTGGCGAAGGGGTTGCTCGCAAGCGTCACTGCTCGTGTGTACGCGGCGGTCTGCAGGAGGCCCGGCACAAGCGTCGGCGCGAACGTGCAGATCTTCGTCGCCAGCCGCTCCAACTCCGCCGCCCTCGCGAAGTAATCCGCATACCGCTTGTCGTCAATCAGCTTCCGGCACAGCCGCTCGAAAATACCGTCGGTTTGCAGCACCTCATCAATCCGCTGGGCGATATCCAACTGCGGCTTTCGAATCGCCTGCTCGAACTGCCCGATATAGGCGCCCGAGACGAAGACGCGCGCCCCCAACTCGACCTGAGTGAGCCCCCTATCCTCCCGGTGCCGCTTCAGTTCCGTGCCGAAGAACTCCCAGGCCGCCTGACGTGAACCGTTGGCCACAGTTCAACCCCCTTGTACTGCCCCACACTTGTAGAGCACAGACTCCTGCCGAGTGTAGATGTGGTGCGCCACCCTTGAGATGTGAAGCGTAAAACCCGAAAAGGGAGGGGAACCACGTGAAGGCACAGCACTCGGCGCTCTGCGTCGAAGAGGCGGAGGAAGCAGTGAAGGAATTGCGGGCAGCATTGAAAAACGCAGGAATCATTCTGCCGTCCCTGCGGATCGACCCGGCGAGTCTCGCGCGGGAGGCGCCCTGTCCGCTCGTCGAATTGGGCCGCTGTTCCGTGGAGGCCGCGCTGCGACTCACGGCGGCTGTGCGGTGAGGCCGCCGGTCGGGTCGTATGTCGTGGACACCCGCAACGGGAGGCTCGGCATCGTCATGGGGCATGAGGGGCCCTATGTCCAGCTGAGACCGTACGGCGGCGGCAGGGAGTGGGACGCGGAGCCGGGCGCGGTGCGCCAGGCCACCCCGGCCGAGCGGCTCAGCGCGGCGACCGCGTACGCCAACGCCCGCAGCCGGGGTGAGGTCCCTTGAATGGGGCTGCGGCTGCGAGAATGGGCTCATGAGTCTGTTCCGCGACGACGGCATCGTCCTGCGCACCCAGAAGCTGGGCGAAGCGGACCGGATCATGCTGTGCTCGCCCGGGGGACACCCCCCGGACCCCCGGCCGGAAACCCGCGGGGGTGAGCGATGAGTCTCTTCCGGGACGACGGCATCGTCTTGCGGACGCAAAAGCTCGGGGAAGCCGACCGCATCATCACCCTGCTCACCCGCGGTCACGGGCGGGTACGTGCCGTGGCCCGTGGGGTGCGGCGGACGAAGTCGAAGTTCGGGGCGCGGCTGGAGCCCTTCTCCCATGTGGATGTGCAGTTCTTCGCGCGGGGGAGTGAGCTGGTCGGGCGCGGGCTGCCGCTGTGCACGCAGAGCGAGACCATCGCTCCGTACGGTGGCGGGATCGTGAGCGACTACGCCCGCTACACCGCCGGGACGGCGATGCTGGAGACCGCCGAGCGCTTCACCGACCACGAGGGCGAGCCGGCGGTCCAGCAGTATCTGCTGCTCGTCGGCGCCCTGCGCACGCTCGCCCGGGGCGAGCACGCCTCCCACCTCGTCCTGGACGCGTTCCTGCTCCGCTCGCTCGCCGTCAACGGGTACGCGCCCAGCTTCAGCGACTGCGCGAAGTGCGGGCTGCCCGGGCCGAACCGGTTCTTCTCCGTGGCCTCCGGCGGCTCCGTCTGCGTCGACTGCCGGGTGGGCGGCAGCGTCGTACCCTCGCCGCAGACCCTGGAACTCCTCGGCGCGCTGCTTACGGGAGACTGGGAGACCGCGGACGCGTGCGAGCCGCGGTATGTGCGGGAGGGCAGCGGGCTGGTCTCCGCCTACCTGCACTGGCACCTGGAGCGCGGGCTGCGCTCACTCAGGTACGTAGAGAAGTAGAGACACAGGCGCACGGAGCGAGGAGACGAGAAACACATGGCCGTACGCGGGTTCCTGGGGCGTCAGCGCCGCGAGTACAAGACGCCGGAGCCGCACCCGTCCGGTGCCCGCCCGCCGAAGCTCCCGGGCGAGCTGATCCCCCGCCATGTGGCGATCGTCATGGACGGCAACGGACGCTGGGCCAAGCAGCGCGGGCTGCCGCGGACCGAGGGCCACAAAGTCGGTGCCGAGCGCGTGCTCGACGTGCTGCAGGGCTCGATCGAGATGGGCGTCCGATCGATCTCGCTCTACGCCTTCTCCACCGAGAACTGGAAGCGCTCGCCCGACGAGGTGCGCTTCCTGATGAACTTCAACCGCGACTTCATCCGCAAGTCCCGCGACCAGCTCGACGAGCTGGGTGTGCGGGTGCGCTGGGTGGGGCGGATGCCCAAGCTGTGGAAGTCCGTTGCCAAGGAACTCCAGATCGCCCAGGAGCAAACCAAGGACAACGACAAGCTGACCCTGTACTTCTGCATGAACTACGGCGGGCGCGCGGAGATCGCCGACGCCGCGCAGGCGCTGGCGGAGGATGTGAAGGCCGGGCGGCTGGACCCGTCCAAGGTCGACGAGAAGACCTTCGCGAAGTACCTGTACTACCCGGACATGCCGGACGTGGACCTCTTCCTGCGGCCCAGCGGCGAGCAGCGCACCTCCAACTACCTGCTCTGGCAGAGCGCGTACGCCGAGATGGTCTTCCAGGATGTGCTGTGGCCGGACTTCGACCGCCGCGACCTGTGGCGCGCGTGCCTGGAGTTCGCCTCGCGGGACCGGCGCTTCGGCGGTGCGATCCCCAACGAGGAGCTGCTGGCCATGGAGGGCAAGCAGGAGTGAACGGCTCTGGGGCGTCCCGTGCGGGGCGCCCCAGCTGCGTTACGCGGTGGCTGCCGCGCACTCCGCGCAGGTGCCGAAGATCTCCACCGTGTGTGCCACGTTGACGTAGCCGTGCTCCTCGGCGATCGCGTCCGCCCACTTCTCGACGGCCGGGCCCTCGACCTCGACGGCCTTGCCGCAGACGCGGCAGACGAGGTGGTGGTGGTGTTCGCCGGTGGAGCAGCGGCGGTAGACGGACTCGCCGTCGGAGGTGCGCAGGACGTCGACCTCACCGGCCTCGGCGAGGGACTGCAGGGTGCGGTAGACCGTGGTGAGGCCGACGGAATCGCCCTTGTGCTTCAGCATGTCGTGCAGGTCCTGCGCACTGCGGAACTCGTCGACCTCGTCGAGCGCCGCCGCCACGGCGGCACGCTGCCGGGTGGCTCGGCCCTTCACCGGCTGTCCAGCGGTCGTCACCGGTTCCTCCTTTTTGCTCGGTCGCCTCCGGGCGCTTGCGCCGGTGTCGACCGAGCGACTCACATCTGCGCTTGCCGTGCCCGGCCATTGTGCCAGTCCGACATGTGCGCGGTCAGACACCGACCTTTCCGTCGCGTTCCCGGCTGGCCGGAATCGCACACTCCGCGGGGTCTCCCACGGGGTGCGCCGCGGCCAGGGCCCGCGCGCGGCGCCGGGCCAGCGGAGCCGCCGTCGCGGTCAGCACGATGAACGCGCCGATGGTCAGCAGCACGATCGTCGCGCCGGGCGGCACGTCCTGGTAGTACGACGTCACGGTCCCGCCGATCGTCACGCTCACCCCGATCGCCACCGCGATGGCGAACGTGAGCGCGAAACTCCGGCTGAGCTGCTGCGCCGCGGCGACCGGCACCACCATCAGCGCGGACACCAGCAGCAGCCCGACCACGCGCATCGCGACGGTCACCGTCACCGCCGCCGTGATCGCCGTCAGCAGGTTCAGGGCGCGGACGGGGAGGCCCGTGACCCTCGCGAACTCCTCGTCCTGGCTCACCGCGAACAACTGGCGACGCAGGCCCACGGTGACCAGCACCACGAACGCCGCCAGCAGGCAGATCGCCGTCACGTCGTCCTCGGAGACCGTGGACAGCGAACCGAACAGATACGAGTTCAGGTTGGCGTTGGAGCCGCCCGGCGCGAGGTTGATGAACATCACGCCGCCGGCCATACCGCCGTAGAAGAGCATCGCGAGGGCGATGTCGCCGCGGGTGCGGCCGTACCAGCGGATCAGCTCCATCAGCACGGCGCCGATCACCGCGACCGCCGTCGCCATCCACACCGGCGAGGTGGAGAGGAGGAAGCCGAGGCCGACGCCGGTCATCGCGACATGGCCGATGCCGTCGCCCATCAGGGCCTGGCGGCGCTGGACGAGGTAGATGCCGATCGCGGGGGCGGTGATGCCGACCAGGACGGCGGCGAGCAGGGCCCGCTGCATGAAGGCGTAGTCCAGGATCTCCATCAGCTCAGCAGTCCCGTGCGGATCGGTTCGGCGTCGTGGGCCGAGTGCGGGTGGACGTGGTCGTGGCCCGGCAGTGCGTGCTGGCCGACCGCCTTCGGGGGCGGGCCGTCGTGCAGGACGCAGCCGTCGCGGAGGACCACCGCCCGTTCGATCAGCGGCTCCAGGGGGCCCAGTTCGTGCATGACCACCAGGATCGTCGTGCCCTGGGAGACCTGCTCCCTCAGCGTCTGCGCCAGCACCTCCTGGCTGGCCAGGTCGACGCCCGCCATCGGCTCGTCCATGATCAGCAGTTCGGGGTCGGAGGCGAGCGCGCGGGCGATCAGGACCCGCTGGTGCTGGCCGCCGGAGAGCGCGTTGACGGAGTCCTTGGCGCGGTCCGCCATGCCGACCAGCTCCAGGGCGTGCCCTATCGCGTCCCGGTCGGCCTTGCGCAGGACACCGAAGCGGGTGCGGGACAGGCGGCCCGAGGAGACGACCTCGGTCACCGTCGCCGGGACACCGCCCGCGGCTGTCGTGCGCTGTGGGACGTAGCCGACCCGCGCCCAGTCGCGGAACCGGCGCCGCGGGGTGCCGAAGATCTCTATCTCGCCGCCGGACACCGGGACCTGGCCGATGATCGTGCGCACCGCGGTCGACTTGCCGGAGCCGTTGGCGCCGAGCAGCGCGACGACCTCACCGTGGCCCACGGTGAGGTCGATGCCGCGCAGCACGGGGCGCGAGCCGAGCTCCGCCGTCACGCTCCGCAGGGATATGACGGGGTCGCCGGCTTTACGTGCCGTCATTGCGTGCGCCTCCGAACTGCTGGGTACTGCTGGTCACTTCGCGCCGAGCGCCTTCTCCAGGGCCGTCAGGTTCGCCTGCATGACCTCGAAGTAGTCGTCGCCCTTGGACTTGTCGGTGATGCCCTCGAGCGGGTCGAGTACATCAGTTTTCAGCCCGGCGTCGTCGGCCAGGGTCTTGGCCGTCTTGTCGGAGACCAGGGTCTCGTAGAAGACGGTCGTCACGCCGTCGGCCTTCGCCTCCGTCTGGAGCTCCTTGATCCGCGCGGCGCTCGGCTCGCTGTCCGGCTCCAGGCCGGAGATGGCCTCCATGGTCAGGCCGTAGCGCTCGGCGAGGTAGCCGAAGGCGGCGTGGTTGGTGAAGAACACCTTGGTGTCGGTGTTCTTGAGGCCGGTCTCGAAGTCGGTGTTCAGCGTGTTCAGCTTCGCGACCAGGGCCGCGGTGTTCTTCTTGTAGTCGGCCGCGTTGTCCGGGTCGGCCTTCTCCAGGGCGGCGCCGACGCCCTCGGCGACCTCGGCGTACTTCACCGGGTCCAGCCAGATGTGCGGGTCGAGCGCCGACTCCTCCTCCGCGTGCTCTTCCTCCTCGGCGTGCGCTTCCTCGCCCTCATGGGCGTGGCCGGTCTCGCCGTGGTCCTCGAGCTTGGTGAGGGTCGCCGCGTCGATCTTCGTCTTGACGGCGGACTGCTCCACCGCCTCGTCGACGGCGGGCTGGAGGGTCTTGAGATAGACCACCGCGTCGGACTCCTGGAGTGCCGCGGTCTGCTTGGCGCTGATCTCGAGGTCGTGCGGCTCCTGGCCGGGCTCGGTCAGCGTGGAGACGTTCACATGGTCCCCGCCGATCTGCTCGGCGAGGAACTGCATCGGGTAGAACGACGCGACGACGTCGAACTTGTCCGTGGTGCCCGCGTTCGCGGCGGTGTCACTGCCGCTGTCGCTGGAGCAGGCGGAGAGGGCCGCGAGACCGAGGGCGGTCACCACGGCTGTGGGTATCAGACGACGACGTGCGTTCATGACAGTCATTTTCAACAGTTCTGGAAACGATTGTCAACAAAGGTCCGTGGTGGCACTGAGCACAACCCGATTTGGTTGAGGGGGAGCCTCCGCCGGTAACCTGAAGCATTCGCTGGAAGCACCTCGCTTCGTCGCCCGTCGTCGTAATGAAGAGAGCACCGTGGCCGCCGACAAGATCGACACCATCGTCAGCCTGAGCAAGCGCCGTGGCTTCGTATTTCCCTGCAGTGAGATCTACGGCGGACAGCGCGCCGCCTGGGACTACGGGCCGCTGGGTGTCGAGCTCAAGGAGAACCTCAAGCGCCAGTGGTGGCGCTACATGGTGACCTCGCGCGAGGACGTCGTCGGTATCGACTCGTCCGTGATCCTGGCCCCCGAGGTGTGGGTCGCCTCCGGCCATGTCGCCACCTTCACGGACCCGCTCACCGAGTGCACCTCCTGTCACAAGCGGTTCCGCGCGGACCACCTGGAGGAGGCGTACGAGGCCAAGAAGGGCCACCTCCCCGAGAACGGCCTCGCCGACGTCAACTGCCCCAACTGCGGCAACAAGGGCCAGTTCACCGAGCCCAAGCAGTTCTCGGGCCTGCTCTCCACCCACCTCGGCCCCACCCAGGACTCCGGCTCCATCGCCTACCTGCGTCCCGAGACCGCGCAGGGAATCTTCACCAACTTCGCCCAGGTGCAGACCACCTCGCGCCGCAAGCCGCCGTTCGGCATCGCGCAGATGGGCAAGTCCTTCCGCAACGAGATCACGCCCGGCAACTTCATCTTCCGCACCCGCGAGTTCGAGCAGATGGAGATGGAGTTCTTCGTCAAGCCGGGCGAGGACGAGACGTGGCAGGAGTACTGGATGGAGCAGCGCTGGAACTGGTACACCGGCCTGGGCCTGCGCGAGGAGAACATGCGGTGGTACGAGCACCCGAAGGAGAAGCTCTCCCACTACTCCAAGCGCACCGCTGACATCGAGTACCGCTTCCAGTTCGGCGGCAACGAGTGGGGCGAGCTGGAGGGTGTGGCCAACCGCACCGACTACGACCTCGGCGCCCACTCCAAGGCCTCCGGCCAGGACCTCTCCTACTTCGACCAGGAGGCCGGGGAGCGCTGGACGCCGTACGTCATCGAGCCCGCCGCCGGTGTCGGCCGCGCGATGCTGGCCTTCCTCCTCGACGCCTACATCGAGGACGAGGCGCCCAACGCCAAGGGCAAGATGGAGAAGCGGACCGTGCTGCGCCTGGACCACCGTCTGGCGCCCGTGAAGGTGGCCGTACTGCCCCTGTCCCGCAACCCGGAACTGTCGCCCAAGGCCAAGGGCCTCGCCCAGGCGCTCCGGCAGAACTGGAACATCGAGTTCGACGACGCCGGCGCCATCGGCCGCCGCTACCGCCGCCAGGACGAGATCGGCACGCCGTACTGCGTGACGGTCGACTTCGACACCCTGGACGACAACGCGGTGACGGTGCGCGAGCGCGACACCATGAAGCAGGAGCGGGTGTCGCTGGACCAGATCGAGGGTTACCTGGCGGGCCGCCTGATCGGCGCGTAAGTATCGGCAAAAACCCCGGTTTCGTTACGGACGTAACAGACGTAACGGAACCGGGGTTTTTCCCATCCAGTGCCCATCCGGCTCCGAAGAGGGGACATGCGCGGCCCGCAGCGGGCGGGTCGCGGTGAGAACCTTCACGGGGGCACCAATGCGTAAGCAAGCAGTCATCGCCGCGTCCGTCATGGCACTGGCCATCGGCACCGTCGGGTGCGGAGCGATGAGCGACGGGGCGGCGAAGGCCGAGTCCTCCCCCGCCGCCATCGAGAACAAGGGCGGCCTGATCGGCGCCGGCGCGGCGCAGAGCGACCGGCTCACCGCCATCGGCCTCACCGCCGACCAGCGGCTCGTCAGCTTCCGCACCGACCGTCCCGACCGCGTCCTCCCGCTCGGCAAGGTGAACGGCCTCCACGGCGACACCAAGCTCGTCGGCATCGACTACCGCGTCCAGAACGGCAAGTTGTACGGCGTCGGCGACCGCGGCGGCGTCTACACCGTGCGTGAGATCGGCGCGAAGGCGAAGAAGGTCAGCCAGCTGAGCGTGGCGTTGCAGGGCGGGTCGTTCGGCGTCGACTTCAACCCGGCCGCCAACCGGCTGCGCGTCATCAGCGACACCGGCCAGAACCTCCGCCACAACATCGACGACCCGGCGGGCGCCCCGGCGGCGGGCACCACGGCTGTCGACGGCACCCTGACAAACCCGCCGGTCCCGCCCGCGACGGCGGGTGCCACGGCACAGGGCGTGACCGGAGCGGCGTACACGAACAACGACCTCTCCCAGACCACCGCCACCACCCTCTTCGACGTGGACACCGTCAACGACCAGGTCTCCATCCAGTCCCCGGCCAACGCGGGCAACCTCGCCCCCACCGGCAAGCTGGGCGTCGACGCGGGCCCGAGCGCGGGCTTCGACATCTACACGTCCACGAGGAGCGGCTCGAACACGGCGTACGGCGTCCTCAGCGTCGGCGGTGAGCAGCGGCTGTACCGCGTGGACCTGCTGAACGGCTCGGTGACGCGATCCGGGACCTTCGACGGCGGCCGGGCCGTGGTGGACCTGGCGCTGCCGCTGAAGCAGGGCTGAGTGGTCCCCGTACGGGACGTGTGATTGGTCCTGTACCGGTCCGTGGCGTCCCGACAGGGTGGGCGGCATGAGCATCGCGTTCCTGCTGACCACCCTCGTCGTGGTCGCCACTCCCGGTACCGGCGTCGTCTACACCCTCGCGGCCGGGCTGTCGTACGGCCGGCGGGAGAGTGTGGTGGCCGCCTTCGCCTGCACCCTCGGCATCGTCCCGCACATGGTGGCCACGATCACCGGCGTCGCCGCGCTGCTGCACGCCAGTGCGACGGCCTTCCAGATCCTGAAGTACGCCGGTGTCGCCTATCTCCTGTACATGGCGTGGGCCACCTTGCGGGACAAGGAGGCGATCACCGTGGAGCGCACGGCGGCGCCGGTCTCGGCGAGGCGGATGATCGTCCGGGGCGTGCTGATCAATCTGCTCAACCCCAAGCTCACGATGTTCTTCTTCGCCTTCCTGCCCCAGTTCGTCGACCCGGCCGGGCCGCGTGCGATCCCGCGGATGCTCGCGCTCAGCGGCGTCTTCATGCTGGCGACCTTCGTCGTCTTCGCGGCCTACGGCGTCCTCGCCGCGTCCGTCCGCAGCCACGTCACCTCTCGGCCGAGGGTGATGACGTGGCTGCGGCGGAGCTTCGCTGGGTCGTTCGTGGCGTTGGGGGCGAAGCTTGCGTTCACTGGGCGGTAGCAGTCTGGGGGGCGCTGTTGTCAACGTCCTTGGAGTGTCCTGACGTTGTCGCCGAACGTCCAGTTCTTTGAGCCGTCCCAGTTGATGGACCAGGTCATCAGGCCCTTGAGGCTGGTGCCGTAGTGGCGCCAGGCCTCGGCGACCAGGGACGGGGACATGTGGCCGCCGCCGGCGCCGGGCTGGGCGGGCAGGCCCGGGACTTGCTTGTCGTACGGCACCTTGATCGTCGTACCTTGGATGACCAGGCCCTTGTTCAGGCAGTCGGTCTGCGCGACGAGGCCCGCGACGGTGCCGGCGGAGTAGGAGTCGCCGGAGCAGCCGTACATGCTGCCGTTGTAGTACTGCATGTTTAGCCACCACAGGCGGCCGTTGTCGGCGTACTTCTTGATGACGGGGAGGTACGCCCCCCAGATCGAGCCGTACGTCACGCTGCCGCCGGTGACGTATGCCGTCTCCGGGGCCATGGTGAGGCCGAAGTTGGACGGCATCTGCGCGAGGATGCCGTCGATGATGCGGATCAAGTTGGCCTGGGACGTGGAGAGTTGGCCGATGTTGCCGCTGCCCGTGAGGCCGGTCTCGATGTCTATGTCGATGCCGTCGAAGTTGTACTGCTTCAGGATCGGGACGATGGTCGCGACGAACCGGTCCGCCACGGCCGTCGAGTTGAGGTCGATCCCGGCCGTCGCGCCGCCGATCGAGAGCAGGATCGTCTGGCCGGAGGCCTTCGCCGCGCACATCTCCGCGGGCGTCGTGACCTTCACGCCCGTGTCCATGCCGTCCTCCCACAGCGCGGTGCCGTCGGAGCGGATGACGGGGAAGGCCGCGTTGATCACGTTGTAGCCGTGCGCGGCGATACGGGAGTCGGTGATCGGGGTCCAGCCGAAGGGCGGGTGGACGCCGTTCGCGGCGCCGTCCCAGTTTTCCCAGTAGCCCTGGAGGACCTTGCCGGCGGGCTTCGACTTCACGGCGCAGGTGTCGGCGGCGGAGGCGGTGGGAGTGAGCGGGATCTGGACGAGACAGGCGGTGGTGACTGCTGCGGCCAGCAGGCTGAGGGCGCGGCGGACCATGCGAGGCCTCCCGGTGGGGGGTGCGGTGAGGTGTCGTAGGCATGACAGTCGCGCGGTCCAGACCTTTAGTCAATAGGTCTGGACCACTTGCTCCCGGCGGATGGCTGGCTGCAATGGCTGACGAATGACAGGTGACAGATATTGAAATCTGTCACCTGTCATGCCATGGTGGGCGGCATGACGATGCAAACCCGAACCCTCGGAACCACCGGCCCCCAGGTCTCCGCCCTCGGCCTCGGCTGCATGGGCATGTCCGCGCTGTACGGCGACGCGGACCGGACCGAGTCCCTCGCGACCATCCATGCCGCACTGGAATCCGGCGTGACCCTGCTGGACACCGGCGACTTCTATGGCATGGGCCACAACGAGATGCTGATCGGCGAGGCCCTGCGCACCGCGCCCGCGGCCCGGCGTGAACAGGCGCTCGTCAGCGTGAAGTTCGGCGCACTGCGCGACGCGGACGGCGGCTGGAACGGAAACGACGGCCGTCCCGCCGCCGTGAAGAACTTCGCCGCGTACTCGCTCCAGCGCCTCGGCGTCGACCACATCGACGTGTACCGGATCGCCCGGCTCGACCCGGCCGTCCCCATCGAGGAGACGGTCGGCGCGATCGCGGAGCTGATCGAGAAGGGATACGTGCGGCATGTCGGCCTGAGCGAGGTCGGCGCGGACACCATCCGCAGGGCGGCCGCCACGGCCCCCATCGCCGACCTGCAGATCGAGTACTCGCTGATCTCACGCGGCATCGAGGACGAGATCCTGCCGACCACGCGTGAGCTGGGGATCGGCATCACGGCGTACGGCGTGCTCTCCCGCGGACTGATCTCCGGCCACTTCTCCGCCGACCGCCGGCTCGCCGCAAACGACTTCCGGTCGGTGTCGCCCCGCTTCCAGGGCGAGAACCTCCGGCACAACCTGAACCTGGTCGAGGCCCTGCGGAAGATCGCCGAGCAGAAGGGCGTCTCGGTCGCGCAGATCGCCATCGCCTGGGTGCTGTCGCGGGGCGCACAGCACAACAACGACATCGTGCCGCTCGTCGGCGCCCGCACCCGGGACCGGCTCACGGAGTCCCTCGGCGCGCTGGACGTCACGCTGGACGAGGCCGATCTGCGGGCCGTCGAGGAGGCCGTACCGGCGGACGCGGCGGCGGGCGACCGCTACCCGGCAGCGCAGATGTCCCACCTGGCCACCAAGTGACGACCGGGCCGCCAGGTACGGTCTGACCATGTCACCCACCTCCGAGACCCTGACCGCCGAGCGCATCCTCGAAGCGACCGAGGAGGTGCTGCGCCGTCACGGCCCGGCCAAGGCAACCGTGGTCGACGTGGCCCGCGCGCTCGGCGTCAGCCACGGGAGCGTGTACCGGCACTTCCGCACGAAGGCCGCGCTGCGGGAGGCCGTGACGAAGCGGTGGCTGGACCGTACGTCGGCGTCCCTGTCCGGCATCGTCGCGGCGACCGACCGCGACCCGGAGTCCCGGGTCCGCGACTGGCTGCAAGCCCTGTTCGACGCCAAGCGCCACAAGGCAGGCGACGACCCCGAACTCTTCGCCACCTACACCGTCCTCACCAGCGAGAACAGCCACACCGTCGACGAACACCTCACCGACCTGACCGGCCAGCTCACGGACATCGTCCGCGCCGGCACCGAGTCCGGCGCCTTCACCACCACCGACCCGGCAACCACCGCCACCGCCCTCTTCCAGGCCACGGCCCTCTTCCATGACCCGCGGTACCACCGGGAGTGGGAACGGGCGGGAATCCAGGGCGAGTTCGAGGCGATGGTGGATCTGCTGGTGCGCGGACTCAGGGCCTAACCTCCCGCCGTACACCGCCAGAAGTCCACCAGCAACCGCACCGGTTCCGGGCTCTCCACGCCCACCTGGGTCAGCAGGATCGTGATCGTGCCGGTGGGTGGGATGAGGTAGGCGGTGGTGCCGGTGCCGCCGACCCAGCCGTAGCGGCCGGGGGTGTTCCAGGGCTGGCCGGGGGTGACGTCGACCTGGCCGCCGTAGCCCCAGCCCTGGTCCTGGAGGAAGAGGGTGCCGAGTTCGCGTTGGGCGGCGGTGAGGTGGTTGGTGGTCATGCGGCTGACGGAGGTGGGGGTGAGGAGGCGATGGCCGCCGGATTCGCCGGATTCCCCGGGGTCGCCGGAGGAGCGGAGGAGGCGGAAGAAGGCCAGCAGGTCGTCGGCCGTGGAGGCCAGTCCGCCGCCGCCCGACGGGAGGGCGGGCAGGTGGCTCCAGTCGCCGTCCGGGGTGTCAGCCGGTTCGAGGGCGCCGGTCGGGTCCGTGCGGTAGTAGGTCGTGAAGCGGTCCCGCTTCGTCTCCGGGACCTCGAAGGCCGTGTCCTTCATGCCCAGCGGTTCGAAGATCCGTTCCGCGAGGAAGTCCGGGAGGGTGCGGCCCGAGGCCCTGGCGATGAGGATGCCCTGGAGGTCGGACGCGGTGTGGTAGAGCCAGCCCTCGCCCGGCTGGTGGAGCAACGGGATCTGGGCCAGCTGCCGTAGCCAGGTGTCGGGGTCGGGATAGGTGTGCGGCTCCCGGCTGTCCTTCTGGACCGCGGAGAGGGCCTGGACCGCGGGGAGCGAGAAGTCGGACGCGTAGCCCCAGCCCGGCCGGGAGGTGAGCAGGTCATCGACCGTGACCGGGCGGACCGCCGGAACCACGTCGTCCACGGGACTCGACGGCGTACGCACCACCATCGGCTTCGACAGCTCCGGTAGCCATTCGTCGACGGGGTCATGGAGCCCGATCCGCCCGTCCTCCACCAGCATCAGCACCGCCGCCGCGGTGATCGGCTTGGTCAGCGAGGCGATCCGGAAGATCGCGTCCCGGGGCAGCGGTTCGGTGCCGCCGGCGGTCAGGGAACCGACGGTCACCACCTCGACGTCGTCGCCGCGGTCCACCAGTCCGACCGCTCCGGGAACCGATCCGGCGTCGACGTGGCGTCGCAGGGTGTCGCGCAGAGCGCTCATCGGCCGGCCTTCCGCGTTGATCGTCGTATGCCTTCGTACGTACGACCGCTGCCGCCACGGAAAGTCATCGCCGCCGCGCCCCCTACGCCGCCGACGGATCCACCGTCGCCTGATGCGCCTCCGCCAGATGCTCCTCCGCCTTCAGCCAGGGCAGAAACTGCGCCGGCTTGCGCCAGCCGCAGGTGTCGCACTTGATCGTGCGCTGCACTCCGGTGCGCTGCACCCGCACCACGTGCTCACGGCCGTGCTGGTCCCAGCGGCTTACCTTGCTCGAGTCAATCTGCGGCATGACGCCTCCAGCGTCCTGGGAAAGTCGTCCCGGGAAAGTCAAGGAGGAGTGTGCAGCAAGACCAACATCAACAGGTGGTCCTTCACACCGAGTTGTCCAAGCTGTGGCCGAGTCAGCTGATCGTGCGCGGAAGGCGCAGGCTGAGCAGACCCGTCAGCGCCACCCCCGCCAGCTGCACCACCAGCGTCGTGACCAGGGCGTCTCGCATGCCGAGGCCGGGGACGAGAGAGAGGAAGAGCGTGCCGAGGGTGGCCACGCCGAGGGCCAGCGCCGACTGCTGAGTGGTGATCATCACGCCGCTGCCGACGCCCGCGCGAGCGGTCGGCACCTCGGAGAGGACGACGCGGAAGATGATCGGGAGCTGGAGGGCCTGACCGGCTCCGGCGATCGCCGCGCCCGGCAGCAGTCCGACGATGCCCAGGTCCGGCCAGGAACGCCACGCGGCCAGCGCCATCAGCGCCACGCCCACCGCCTGGAGCCCGGCGCCCGCCGTCACCACGCGGGTGCCGTACCGGGTGACCAGCCGCGGCCCGGCGAGCGAGGTGAAGAAGAACACCACCGCCATCGGCGCGAGCGCGAGTCCCGCCGCGACCGGACCCCGCCCCGCGCCCTGCTGCAACGCCACCGCGATCACGAACATGAACCCGCTGAAGCCGATGGAGAAGGGCACGATCATCACCAGCCCGCGCCGCAACGACGTGAGCGCGAACAGGCTCGGCGGGACGAGTGGCGTACGGCCCTGCCGGTCCGCCCGCCGCTCCACCGCGTAGAACGCGCCTGCCAGCAGCGGGAACGCGGCCAGCGACAGCCACGTCCACAGCGGCCAGCCCGCCGCCCGGCCCTCGGTGAGCGGCGCCAGCAGCGCGAGCAGGGAGGCGGCGAGCAGAACCGTGCCGGGGGCGTCGATCGGCTCCGGGTGCTGCGAGCGGGTCTCCGGGACGGCACGGGCGGCGAGGACCAGGCCGACCACCACGACCGGCACGTTCACCAGGAACACGGCACGCCAGCTGGTGCCCGCGAGGTCCGCGGCGACCAGCACGCCGCCGAGGATCTGCCCCGCCACCATGGACAGTCCGGCCGTCGCGCCGTACAGGCCCATGGCCTTCGCCCGGCGCGGTCCTGAGGTCGCCGCCTGGATCGTGGCCAGCACCTGCGGCAGCATCGCCGCGGACGCCACGCCCTGCGCGACCCGGGCCGCGACCAGCGTCCACGCGGTGGGCGCGAGCCCGCACGCCAGGGAGGTCAGCCCGAAGGCCGCCATGCCGCCCAGGAAGAGGCGGCGTCGGCCGAAGAGATCGCCCAGCCGGCCGCCGAGGACGAGCAGCACGGCGTAGGCGAGGCCGTACCCGGAGACGACGAGCTCCAGGACGGACTCGCTCGCCGCAAGGTCCTGGCCGATGGTGGGCAGGGCGACATTGACGATGAAGAAGTCGATGAGCGGAAGTGCCGCACCGAGCAGCACGGTGAGAAGTCCGAGACCGCCGAGTACGGGTGGCGCGGCGGGGGAGCGGACCGTGGTCGTGGACATCGTGGTTTCGGTCACGAACATGAGCCTGCGCCTCCCCTCAAACGGGTACCAGAGTCTCCCTGTCCTGGTAGTAGGCGAACCTGGCAACAGGGTCCGCACTCGCGCACGCTGGAGGCATGACGACAATGGCCCAGGAGGCGGCGGTACGACAGCCCCGGCCGGCCCGCGAAGCGGAGATCCGCCGGCACGAGCTCGCCGCCTTCCTCCGCCACCGCCGCGAGGAGGTCGCCCACCTCTCCGCCGTCGGCGTCACCTGGTACACCTGGCTCGAACAGGCCCGCGACATCCAGGTCTCCGTCCAGGTCCTGGACGCCCTCGCCCGCACCCTGCTCCTCGACCCGAGCGAGCGCGCCCACCTCTTCCAGCTCGCCGGCGCCGTGGACCCGACCCCGGCCACCAGTTGCGCGTCGGTCACTCCCGCCCTGCGCGCCGTACTCGAACAACTGGAGCCGTTCCCGGCCTGCCTCCAGAACAGCCGCTACGACATCCTCGCCCACAACCGCACCTACGGCCTGCTCCTCTGCGACCTGGACGCCGTCCCGCCCGAGGACCGCAACTGCTTGGTCCTCTGCTACACCCACGACGACTGGCGCTCCTCGATCGTCCACCTCGAAGAAGTCCAGCGCGTCATGGCCGCCCGCTTCCGCGCCGCCATGGCCGGCCATCTCGCCGAGCCCGCCTGGAAGATGCTCCTCAAACGCCTCCGCACCGAGTCCCCCCAGTTCTGCGAGGCCTGGGACCGTCACGAGGTCAACACCCACCGCAGCAAGCGGAAAGAGTTCGACAACGCCTACGTGGGCCGACTCACGGTGGACCACACGGACTTGTGGCTGGGTCCGCGGCAGGGGCCGAGGATGGTGACGTACGTACCGGCGGACGACCGGTCGAGGCAACGACTGGAGAAGCTGCACGCCATCGCGCTGGAGCGGGCGCGGGACTGACTCCGCCGTGAGCGAGATCTCAACGACGGTCCCCTACGTCTGTGACCTCGCCCTATGCGGCAGATGGATGCAACATGCACTGGACGTATTGGCCTGAGCTCCGGCCCGCTCGGTCTACTTCCCCCCGTGGATGACGACCGCGCCACAAGCGCGGCACACCAATTCGGGGAGAGCGAGAACGTGTACGAGGAATTCCTGTCGGCGAAGCTGCGTGCGCTGCGAACCGGCGGGCAGTACCGGGAGTTCGTGGACATCAACCGGCGTGCGGGGGCCTACCCGAAGGCCGTGCGCCGGCTGCCCGACGGCGGCCGGCACGAGGTGACCGTCTGGTGCAGCAACGACTATCTGGGCATGTCCCAGCACCCCGAGGTGCTGGCGGCGATGCACCGCGCGATCGACGAGTACGGGGCGGGCTCGGGCGGTTCGCGCAACATCGGCGGAACCCACGCCCACTACGCGGCGCTTGAGAACTCGCTCGCCGAATGGCACGGCAAGGAGGCGGCCCTGGTCTTCCCGACCGGCTACGGCTCCAATGACGCCACTCTCCAGTGCCTGCTGCGGCTGATGCCCGACACGCTC
This sequence comes from Streptomyces sp. NPDC050211, assembly GCF_040656035.1. Lineage (NCBI taxonomy): Bacteria > Bacillati > Actinomycetota > Actinomycetes > Kitasatosporales > Streptomycetaceae > Streptomyces > Streptomyces sp. NPDC050211. The sequence goes on along the minus strand of NZ_JBFALC010000003.1, from coordinate 139,146 downwards.
GTCCTCTCCGACGAGCTGAACCACGCCTCGCTGATCAACGGGATGCGCAGCACGCCGGCCGAGCGCGCCGTCTTCCGGCACAACGACGTGGGCCACCTGCGGGAGCTGCTGGCCGGACAGCCCCTCGACCGCCCGAAGATCGTGGTGTTCGAGTCGGTGTACTCCATGGACGGAGACGTCGCCCCGATCGAGGAGATCGTGCGGCTGGCCCGTGAGCACAACGCGCTGACTTTCCTCGACGAAGTGCACGCGATCGGCATGTACGGGCCGCGCGGGTCCGGCATGGCCGCGGCCCGCGGGGTGGACCACCTCGTCGACATCGTGCAGGGCACCATGGCCAAGGCCATCGGCGTGATCGGCGGCTACATAGCCGGCTCCGCGACGCTCGTCGACGCGGTGCGCAGCTTCGCCTCCGGGTTCATCTTCACCACCTCCCTGCCGCCCGCCGTCGTGGCGGCCTGCCATGCCAGCGTGGAGCACCTGAAGACCTCCGAGACCGAGCGCCGGGCCCTGCAGGACAAGACCCGCCTGCTGCGGGCCGCGCTCGCCGCGGCCGGCATCTCCGTGATGCAGTGCAGCACGACACATGTGCTGCCGGTGCTGGTCGGCGACGCCACCGCGTGCAAGCGGGCCGCCGTACGGCTGCTGGACGAACACCACGTGTACCTCCAGCCGATCAACTCTCCGACCGTGCCCGTGGGGACGGAGCGTTTCCGCGTCAACGTCACCCCGAACCACACCGACGCCGACATCGCCCACCTCGTCGAGGCACTCGCGGAGACCTTCGCGCACGTCGGCCTCGACCGGCGGGCCGAGGCGATGGCGGCATGACGGTCGTCCGACCCGCCGGTATGGCGGACATCGAGGAACTCGTGCGGCTGCGCGCCCATCTGCTGGACGCGCCCGACGCCAACCTGCCCTACAGGGCCGGGAGTTCGGCGGAGAGGGAAGCCTGGCGGCGCGACTACCGGGCCTGGCTGGCTCAGGAGCTTCCAGAGGCGGACGGCATCCGGGTCGCCGTCATCCCGCTCTCCGACGGGACCGGCCTCGCCGCGTGCGCGACCGCGATCGTCGACCGGCGTGCCCCCTCACCGGCCTGCCCCTCGGGCCGGACGGGCTGGCTCCAATCCGTGGTCGTCGACCCGGTCGCGCGCGGTAAGGGGCTCGGGGCGCGGCTCCTCAACCATCTGCTGGGCTGGTTCGCCGGGGAGGGCGTGGACGAGGTGCTGCTGCAGACCACAGAGAATGCGACCGGCTTCTACAAGCGGTTCGAATTCGCCTCCAGCGGCGAGGAGTTGCTGTTCCGCACACTCCCCGTGAGGAGTGCGGCCGCGTGAAGATCCTCATCGTCGGCATGGGATACGCCGGCTCCCGTTTCCTGAGCGCCTTCCGCAGCCTGGACCGGTCGCTCCGACTCGCCTACCACGCACGCCACCGCACCCGCGAGGACATCCCCTACTTCCCGACCCTGGAAGGCGCCCTCGCCGAGTACGCCCCCGACGTGGTGGTCGTGGCCGCCACCGACTCCGCCCACGCGGACATCCTCACCCGGCTGGGCGGCTACCGGGGTTTCGTCCTCGCGGAGAAGCCCCTGACCTCGCCCCACGACGACCTGGACGCCGTGGCCAAGGCCCTCACTGATGCCGGCGGCTTCGCCCTGGATCTCGTCGAGCGCTACTCGGACGCCACCGAGGCCCTGCGCGCATACGTCGGCGAGCACGAACTCCGGCTCGTGCGCGCACACTTGACGTGGGGCAAGGACCGGATCAACGACCACCGTCCGACCGTCGGCGTGACCAGCGAGGTCATCCACAGCCTGGACCTGGTCCGCTACGTCATGGGAGGCGACGAGCCGCTCCGGGTGCGGGACGCCCTCGGTGTCACCTCCGACTTCTCGGTCTCCGGGCCCGAGGTCCTCGACAGCGTCGCCCTCACGGCCACGCTCGGCACGGCGCCGGTGACGGTGTACAGCAGCTTCACCAACATCGTCCGCCAGCGCACCGTCGACCTCGCCTTCCGCGACCGCGAGGGCGGGCTCGTCCACGTGAGCTGCGTCTACGACACACCGGTCTGGGACGCCGACCACCTGCGCGTCTGGCGCCGCCGGGACGGCCAGGAGCACACCCTGTGCGAGGTCGACACCGGTGACACCGCCTGGCCCGACGAGCAGCGTGGCGTCGTCAAACTGCGCCGCCTCGCGCTGGATGTCGTACGGCATGTAGCCGACGGGACGCCGCCCCGGGTGCCGTTCGCCGGGCTCGCCGAGTCCGTGGAGACACAGCGCCTGCTCAACGACATCGAAACCGCCGCCCAAGTCACCGGACCAGCCAGCTACTTCCCGGGCGGCCGGACCCCGGTGACCGAAGTGGACTGGGAGCGCCTCGGATGACCCACACGAAAATGAGCCGCCTGTACATCCTCGTCCTCGGTGCCTTCGCGCTCGGACTGGATGCCTACGTCATGGCCGGACTGCTGCCCAAGGTCGCCGCCGACCTGCACACCAGCGAGTCCGCGGCCGGGCAGATGGTCACCGTCTTCACCCTCTGCTACGCGCTCGCCGCGCCCGTGTTCGCCACGGCGCTGGCGGGCCGGCCCGCCCGGACGATCCTCACCACGGCGCTGCTGCTGTTCACCGCGGCCAACGCGCTGACCGCCCTGGCCGGCAGCCTCGCGGTACTGCTCGTGGCCCGTGCCATCGCGGGCATCGGCGCGGGCGTCTACTCGCCCATAGCCGCGGCGACCGCGGCCTCGCTCGCCGGCGAGGAGCGGCGCGGCCGGGCCCTGGCGCTGGTCATGGGCGGCATGAGCATCGGCACGGTGATCGGCGTCCCGCTGGGCGTGCTGCTCGCCGACCAAGTCGGCTGGCGCGGCACACTCTGGCTGATCACCGCCCTCGGCGCACTGGCCGTCGTCGGCGTGCTGCTCGGCCTGCCCCGGCTACCGGCCGCCCCTCCGCCGCCCCTGCGCGAGCGCGTCCGCATCCTGGCCCGCCGCCCGGTGGCCGCCATCGCCGGTGTCTCCCTGCTCAGTGGTGTCGCCAGCCTCGGTCTGTACACCTACCTCGCGCCCTTTCTCGCCGACGCCGGCGGCATCCACCAGACGCTGGGCGCCATGTGGGCGTGGGGCGCGGGCGGAGTGGCCGGCAGCCTGCTGATCGGCCGGATCGTGGACCGCACGGGCAAACCGTACGCCGTCGTCACCGTCATCCTCGTGCTGCTGTGCCTGGCCCATCTGCTCCTGCCGAGCGCGGCCGGAGCCTCCTGGGCGCTCACCTTCCCGCTGATCGTGTGGGGCGCGGCCGGCTGGGCCCTCCAAGTGCCCCAGCAGCACCAGCTCATCGCCGCCCGCCCTGACCAGGCGCCGGTCGCCGTGTCCCTCAACAGCTCGGCCGTCTACCTCGGCAGCGCGCTCGGTTCCGCCCTGGGCGGCGTCACCCTCGCCGCCGGAGTGGCCCCCGCCGACCTGCCGTACTGCACCGCCGCGCTCGCGGCCGTGGGCCTGCTGCTGCACCTCGTCCTGGTACGCGCTCCCCGGCGGGCCCGCGCACCGGAGTGCCTCCCCCGCGAAACCGCCCCGGCCGGTGACCAGTAACGTCGTACCAATGGACGTAGGACTGCAACAGTTGCGCTGCTTCCTCACCTTGGCGGAGGAGCAGCACTTCACCTGGGCAGCGGAACGCCTCGGCATCCCGCAGCCCACGCTGAGCCGGACGATCCGGCGGCTGGAGGAGCACGTCGGCCGTCAGCTGCTCGACCGCACCACCCGCCATCCCCGGCTCACTCCGGACGGCGAACGGCTGCGGTCCGAGCTGCAGACTCTGCTGCCCCGCCTGGAAGCGGTCCTGCGTCCCGGCCCGGCCGAGGAGCCCCTGAGCCTCGGCTACACCTGGGGCTTCCCCCTCAAGCGCGGACGCGAGGCCATCGACCTGCTGGAACGCCGGCATCAGGTCATCGTCCAGCCGGTCCGCCGGGACGAGCGGCTGGCCGGCGTGCACACCGGGGCGGTGGACGCGGCCCTGCTGTGGGGCCAGGTCGACGACCCCCGCCTGCACACGGTGGAGATCGCCCGCGAGCGTCGCGTCGCGGTGATCTCCACCCGCTCCACCCTCGCCGCCCGTCCCCGCGTCACCTGGCGCGACCTGGGCCGCCGCTGCCTGGTCCTCAACACGGTCACCGGCACCCTCACCCCCGACGACTGGTCGGCCGACACCCGCCCCGAGATCGGCGCGGAGGCCACCAACATCGACGAGTACCTGCACGCGGTGGCGGCCCGCAGAGGCGTGGGCGTCCTCCCGGCCTCGGTGGCCGCCCAGCACCCGGACCCGGACGTCCGCTACCTCCCCCTCACGGGAGCCCCCGAGGCGGTCCTCCACTACGCCTATCCCCGCACCAACCCACACCCGCACACCCAGAACCTGGCCAACGCCCTGTGCAGAAGCGCCCCAAAGGGGCGCGGGGAACTGCGCGACCAGCCACAACGGACCCGCACTCACCGACGTTCAGAAGCCCCTACGGTCTGACGTACTTCCGCGGCGTCCAGCTGCTCAGCCGTGCGTTCGGCAGTTCCCCGAGCCCACCGCCCGCTGCTCAACAGACCCACCACGAGTACGGCCACCCCGCACCCGGTCAGAATCCACCACCCCGGCACGGCGGCAGCCACAAACGCGTTCTTGTACGCCGCCGCCCCCACACCAGCGGCCAGCACCGCCCCCACCACGGCGACACCGAGCGTCTGCCCCAACTGACGGCTCGTCGAGGCGACGGCGGCGGCCACGCCGGCTTGTGCTCGCGGCATCCCGGACACCGCCGTATTGGTGATCGGCGCGTTCACGAAGCCGAACCCGATACCGAACAGCGCGTACCCCAGGAACAGCGTGACGTCAGAGGTCTCCGCATCGAAGACCGCGAACAACAGCGAACTGCACGTCATCGCCACTCCCGCGATCAGCAACGGCAACCGCGGCCCCCGGCCACCGACCAACCGCCCGGCCAGCGGAGCGCACACCAGCGTCGGCACGGCCATCGGCAGCATCCACAGCCCCGCGTGCAGCGCGTCCAGCCCCCGCACGTTCTGCAGATACAGCGTCGACAGGAACAGGAACCCGCCCAGCGAGGCGAACGCGCTGATCGCGATCACGGTCGCCCCGCTGAACGGCGCCGACCGGAAGAACCGCAGATCGATGAGGGGCTCGGCGCGACGAGGCTCGTACCGAAGGAGCCCGATCAGCGCGGCGACCGCGACCACCGCGAACGGCAGCACCGTGGCGAGCGACGCGTGCGGCGCCTCGATGATTCCGTACGTCGCGCTGCCGAACAGCGCGATCACCAGGATCTGGCCGACGGGGTCGGGACGGCGGGCCCGGTCCGCGCGGGACTCGGGGACGTAGCGGAGGGTCAGCAGCAGCGCGGCCAGCCCGACCGGCAGGTTGACCCAGAAGATCGACCGCCAGCCCACGGACTCCACGAGCAGTCCGCCGACCAGGGGGCCCGCGGCCATCGATATACCGACGACAGCGCCCCAGACGCCGATCGCCCGGGCCCGCTCACGCGGATCCGTGAAGGTGTTCGTGATGATCGACATGGCGACCGGGTTCAGCATCGAACCGCCCACCGCCTGCACCATGCGGAACGCGACCAGCGTTTCCAGGTTCGGCGCGACCGAGCACAGCGCCGAGCCGATCGTGAAGACGACGAGCCCCGCCATGAAGACGCGCTTGCGGCCGATCCGGTCGGCGGTGGAGCCCGCGAGCATCAGCAGCGAGGCGAGTACGAGGGTGTAGGCGTCGATGGTCCACTGCAGGCCCGCCGTACTCGCGTGCAACTCGCGCTGCATCGAGGGCAGGGCCACGTTGAGGATCGTGTTGTCGAGGCTCACGATCAGCAGGCTCATACAGCAGATCGCGAGCACCAGCATGCGGCGACGGGGGGTCAGCTCGGGCATCCATCAATAGTACGCCTAACTAATGAATCTGGCCGCACCCCCTTCGGTACGTGACAATGGGTGAATGCCCACGCCCACGTCCACGATGAACTCGACCCTGCGGATCGGCCCGCACCCCGTCCAGCCGCCCGTCGTCCTGGCCCCCATGGCCGGGATCACCAACGCGCCCTTCCGCACGCTGTGCCGGGAGTTCAGCGGTGGCAAGGGGCTGTTCGTGAGCGAGATGATCACGACGCGGGCGCTGGTCGAGCGCAACGAGAAGACCATGCAGCTGATCCACTTCGATGAGAGTGAGAAGCCGCGGTCGATCCAGCTGTACGGCGTCGATCCGGCGACGGTCGGCAAGGCCGTGCGCATGATCGCCGAGGAGGGGCTGGCCGATCACATCGACCTGAACTTCGGGTGTCCGGTCCCGAAGGTGACGCGCAAGGGCGGCGGTTCCGCGCTGCCGTACAAGCGGCATCTGCTGCGGGCGATCCTGCGGGAGGCGGTCAGCGGGGCGGGGGACCTGCCGGTCACGATGAAAATGCGCAAGGGCATCGACGACGACCACATCACGTACCTGGACGCCGGGCGGATCGCCGTCGAGGAGGGCGTGACGGCCATCGCCCTGCACGGGCGTACCGCGGCCCAGCACTACGGCGGCACCGCCGACTGGGACGCCATCGCGCGGCTGAAGGAGCACGTGCCGGAGATCCCGGTGCTCGGCAACGGGGACATCTGGTCGGCGGAGGACGCGCTGCGGATGGTGCGGGCAACTGGATGCGACGGGGTGGTTGTCGGCCGGGGTTGCCTTGGGCGGCCGTGGTTGTTCTCTGACCTGGTGGCGGCGTTCGAGGGGCGGACGGACTTCAGCAGGCCCGTCCTCCGCGAGGTGGCCGACGTCATGGTCCGCCATGCCACGCTCCTCGGCGAGTGGATCGGGGACGAGGCGCGCGGCGTCATCGACTTCCGTAAGCACGTGGCCTGGTATCTGAAGGGCTTTGCTGTCGGTTCGGAGATGCGGAAGCGTCTTGCGATCACGTCGTCGCTTCAGGAACTCCGGTCCGGTCTGGATGAGTTGGACCTTGACCAGGCTTGGCCGACCGGTGCGGATGGCCCTCGTGGGCGTACGTCCGGGAACAACCGGGTCGTTCTGCCGGATGGGTGGCTGAAGGATCCGTACGACTGTGCGGGTATCGGTGAGGACGCGGAGCTGGATACGTCCGGTGGGTGAGTGGTCCCGGTCCGGTCGTCTGCGGAGCCGTGAGGGCTGGTCGCGCAGTTCCCCGCGCCCCTTTGGGGCGCTGCCGAACCGCTCAGCCCTTGCTGGGGCCGGGTGTTGAGCCGTATGCCATCAGGAAGCGGTCGCGGAAGGCGTCCATTTTCCAGACGGGGGCCTTCTGGGCTGGCTTGATGCCGTCGGTCCAGTTCCAGGAGGAGATCTTGTCGAGGACCTTGGGGTCCTTGGCGACGATCGACACCGGGACGTCGCGGCTGGCGTTGTTGCCGCTGACGCGGGCGATGGGCTGGTGGTCGCCGAGGAAGACGAGGACGGTGTCGTCGGTGCCGTAGCGCTCGAGCCACTGGGTGAGGGAGGTGACCGAGTACTCGATCGACTTGCCGTATTCCTCACGGGACTTGGCGCTGTCGGACATGACGTCCGACGGGTTGTTGCCCGCTTTCTGGATGCTGTTGAAGATGGAGCCGTCGCCCAGTTCGTCCCAGCCGACCATCTTGGGGATCGGGGCCCAGGGCTGGTGGCTGGAGGTCAGGATGACCTCCGACATCAGCGGCTTGTCGCGCTTCTTGCCGTGCACCTGGCGCTGGAAGGCCTCCAGTGCGTACTGGTCCGGCATGGTCGACCAGCTGAACTTCGGGCCCTTGTAGCCGAGTTCGAAGGCGTTGTAGACCTTGTCGAGGCCGTAGAACTTCTCCTCCGGCCAGCCCTTCTGGATGCCCGGCATGATGCCGACCGTGTCCCACGCGCCGGTCTTCTGGAACATCTTGGTGAGGGAGAGCCGTTCGCTGGACATGACGGTGCGGAAGCGCTGCTGGTTGTCGATCCACAGGCCGGACAGGAACGTGGAGTGGCCGAGCCAGCTGCTGCCGCCGTAGGTCGCCGACGTCAGCCAGCCGCTCTTGGCGGCGAAACCGGCTTTCGTGAGCGCCTCGTTGCTCGTGTCGAGCGTCTGGTTCACGCCGGGCGAGATGTCCGGGTCCTCGAGCGCGCTGCGGCCGTAGCTCTCGATGAACGTGAAGATGACGTCCTTGCCCCGCAGATCCGGCACCAGCTGAGCGCCGGGCGTACTGCCGAACCGGTCCGCCTTGGCCTCTTTGGCGAACGCCGCCTCGTCCCGCAACGTGTCCTTCACCCGCCGCGCCTGGACCGCCAGCGCGCTCACCGCCCGGTCGGAAGCCACCGGCACGCCCAGCAGCTGGACCCCCATCGCCGAGCACATGATCCAGACGGTGCCCGCGATCAGCGTGCCGCGCGTCGCCAGCGCGGTGTTCCGGCCGAGGAGATTCGCCAGCCTGACCGTCGCCAGCGCCATCACGGCGATCAGTACGACGACGAGGAGTACGGCTCCGATGGCGGCGACCGTCGCGACCGTACCGCCCATCGAGTCCGCCATGTACGACTGCGCGTCGTCCAGCAACTCCCAGTCCAGGACCAGGTTGAAGCCCCGGCCCAGATACTCCCGGAAGCCCATGTCCAGGAAGTTCAGCACGGTCAGGACACCCAGGCCGGCTCCGATCAGCGCGGCGACGATGGTGCGGGGGCGGCGGGGGAGTGCGAGCAGGAGCACCGCTCCTACGATCGCCTCCGCCGGGATGCGCATGAACCTGTTCGGGCGCAGGGCGGCCCAGGCGTTCGGGAGGAGGAAGGCGGCGATGACGAGGGCTGCGGCGAGGATGGTCGTGGTCCAGCTGAGGAGGGTGCGTGGCTTGGCGGCCTCGGCTTCGCCTTCGGCCTTGTCGTTCCCACCCGCACCACCCGTACCACTTTCGTCGTCGGGTGCGGGTGGCCCCTCCAGCGGTTTCTCGCCGTCGGCGGCTGCCGGCTCGTCAGTCGTGGCAGGCAGTTGACGTTGGCGCGTGAAGACGGGCACCCGAAGTCCTTCCGTGCAAGGCCCAGGATCTACGTCATCCCGTACGGTCCTGCCCCGGCCCATGTTCAGCTATTTCGCCCAGTACTCGGCAAACACACGGCAAACAAGGCGCCCTATAGGGGCGCGGGGAACTGCGCGACCAGCCCCCACACACCCGCACCCGCAACACAAACCTCACGCGCCCCCAACAGCAGTCAACAGCGCCAATGGAGCCGCGGCTGACCGGGATTCCCGCACGCACGCATGCGGATACGGCACCGGCTCCCCATGGGTATCCCGCCCGTACCCGGCAAGCACCTCCGGCAACCGATGCCCGGTCGCCGCCGCCGCATCAACCAGCGCATGCGCCACCGTCCGGGCCTCGTCATGAAGCCCATACCGCGCGAGCCCCAACGTGATCAGCGCGTTGTCATGCGGCCACACAGACCCCCGGTGATACGACAGCGGATGGTACGCAGGCTGGCCGGAGGCCACCGTGCGGACGCCCCACCCGGAGAAGAAGTCCGGTTCCAGCAGCCGCCGGCCGACCATCGCGCCGTACTCCTTGTCGAGCAGCCCCGACCACAGCAGATGCCCGGCGTCGGAGGCGAGCGCGTCGACATGTCGGCCCTCGCCGTCGAGCGCGAGGGCGGGGAAGGAGCGGTCCCGCATCCAGAAGTCCCGCTGGAAACGGTCGCGGAGATCGCCCGCCGCCTGCTCCAGCAGCGCCGCATACACCTCGTCGTCCCACACCGTGCGGGCAAGCCACGCGGTGCGGCGCAGGGCGTCGTACGCATAACCCTGCGCCCCCGCCGCCATCACCGAGCCGGAGGCCCTCGTGCCGTCGGCGGAGCAGATCGCGCCGGGGGAGTCCTTCCAGTTCTGGTTGGCGAGGCCGCCCTGGTCGGCGCGGTAGACGAGGTAGCCGCGGGAGGTGAGGCCGCCGTGGTCCAGCATCCAGCCGATCGCCGCGCGGGCGTGCGGCTCGAGGCGACGGGCCAGCTCCGCGTCGCCCGTCTGCTCGACGTACGCGCCGAGCAGCACCAGGAACAGCGGCGTCGCATCCACCGACCCGTAGTAGCGCCCGTACGGCACCTGCCCGAAGTGCGCCAGCTCGCCGTGCCGTACCTCGTGCACGATCTTGCCGGGCTGGGCGACCGAGCCCGCGCCGGTCTCCGTCGCCTGGGCCGCGGCGAGCGCGGGGAGGGTGGCGGCGGCGAGCTGGGGGCGGTAGGGGAGGGCGAACAGGGACGTCAGGAGCGCGTCGCGGCCCAGCAGCGTCAGGAACCAGGGCGCTCCGGCCGCGGGAACCCGTACCTCCTCGCCGTCCAGGCCCGCCGCCGGGATCTGGAGCGAGGCCAGGTCGGCGAGGCCGCGCGCGCAGGCCGCGGCCAGCTCCGGCCAGCCGGTCGGGAAGGCCACGCCTTCGACGAACTCGCCCTCCATGGCCAGGAGTTGATCGGTCAGCGCGGCGGGGGAGCGGGGCACCCTGCGCGCCCGCTTGTCGCCGTGCGGGCGGGCCATGACCCGCAGGGACAGCTCCGCCGTGCCGTGCGGTTCCAGTTCCAGGGTCCAGACGAGGCGGCGCGCGCCCGTGCCCGTCTCCTCGACGCCGTCCGGCACCGGCTCGGCCGTCACCGTCGTCAGGGAGCGCCATTCGCCGCGCCGGTAGGTGAACTCCACGCCGCCGTCGAGGACTTGGCGGGTGCGGGTGGCGCCGGTCTTGGTGTAGGTGCGGTGGTCGGAGCGCAGCTCGAACTGGTCGGTGAAGTCGGCGTCCGCGGTGACCGCGAGGCGGACCGTCGTCGGCACCGGCCGGTTGCTGGTCACCCGCAATAACTCGACGAACGCGCCGTCCCCCACGGCCTGTTCACGGAAGATCGTGTACGCCGGTGGCTCCTGGCGGCCCCCGCGCGGGACCAGGACACAGCGCGCGGTGTCCCCGTCGGCGACGGGACTGAGGGCCTCGGGTACGGCCCCGTCGACCGTCAGCTGCCAGCGGCTGAGGTGCCGGGCGTCGCGCACGAACAAGCCGTCCGGGGATGTGCCGCCCCGTACGCCGCTGATGTCGCCGCCGTCGCCCACGGCGGCGAACGTCCCGCCGTGCACGAGCAGATGATGCCGGTCCGTCATCCCTGATCCCCTCCCTTGGTCGCCGCGCTGGCCATCACTGAGGTGCCGCTGACTGAGGTGCCGTTTACTGCGGTATCGCTGACTGAGGTGTCGCTGTGCAGCAGGTCGAGCGTGAGCGCGGCGGTCCAGCCGAAGCCGGTGGCTCCGCAGGCCTCGCCGGTGTACGGGTCGACGTACTCCGCGAAGTCGGACGTGTCGGCCAGCTCCAGCACCGCCTCGCGCAGCGCACCGGCGCGCTCCCGCTCGCCGTACATCCGCAGCCCGCGCTCCAGCAGCCAGCTCGTGTTGAACCACGCCGGGCCGCGCCAGTAGCGGTGCCGGTCGAAGGCCTCGCCGAGGAGGTCGTACGACGGGACGAGGCGGGTCGTGTCGCCCAGGCCGAAGTGCGGTCCGCTCGCCGTGCGGACGAGGGCGGCGGCGATGTCGCGCGGGAGGCCGGGCAGGAGGAGCGGGACGAGGCCGGAGACACCGCGCTCGGGGATCAGGCCGCCGCGCAGGGCCCGCCCTGGCTCCCCGCCCCGCAGATCCCGGCCGGACTCTCCGCCCCGCAGATCCCGGCAGAAGAACATGCCCCGCGCCGGGTCCCACAGCCGGTCCACCAGCGCCGCCGTCAGCCGTTCCGCGCGTGCGTGCCGGGCTGTCCCCGTCGCCCCCAGCTCGTGGGCGATGCGGGCGAGGGCGTGTTCGGAGGCGATGAGCAGGGCGTTGAACGCGGGGTCCTCCACCGCGAAGTCGCCGGCCCCGTCGGCGTACCCCCGGTCCCGGTAGTCCGTCGCCAGCCGCACATACCGCCCGTAGTCCAGATCCGTCGGCCGGTCCTCGGCCGCCCCGTGGTCGAGGTCGGCGCGGCGGAAGGAGCGGGCCGGGGCGGGCGTGATGCGGCTCAGCGGCGCGTCCCAGGCGGGGGAGTTGTCCATGCCCTGCTCCCACGGGTGCACGACGGACGCGAGACCGCCGCCGCCCAGGTCCCGCCGGTGCAGCAGATAGCGGTGCCAGGCGGCCAGCCGGGGATACACCCGGGAGAGGAAGCCGCGTGCGCGGGACAGGCCGGGGTCGGCGCAGTGCACCAGCCACGCCGCGAGCGCGTGCACGGGTGGCTGCACGATGCCGGACGTCTGTACGGTGCGCGGGGCGCCCGCAGCGCGCCCCGCGGTCGAGGAGCGCCAGAAGTCGGGGCTCGGGAAGTAGGCGTCGAGCGGTACGGAGGGGTTGAAGACGATGTGCGGGATCCGGCCGTCGCCCCACTGGGCGTCGAGCAGCGTGTCCAGCTCCGTCTGCGCCCGTAACGGCGAGATGTGCCGCAGGCCGATCGCGATGAACGCGGAGTCCCAGGACCACTGGTGCGGATACAGGCTGCGCGAGGGCACCGTGTTGGTGCCGGTCCAGTTGGTCTCCAGCACCCGCGCGGCCCTGAGGTGCAGCGATGGTTTCGTGAGGGGCGGATCGTATACGAGCTCACGCTCGGTGCGGCGTGCTGTGAGTTGGGCAGTGCGATCCACTCGGGGCTCCCCGAAGACGTCCGGCCGACCGGTTCGGCAGTGGCTACCGTAGAGTTACGTCTATTTAACACGCAAAACTCAATATGTAATGCAAGCTTGAGAAACACAAGGGGGTGTGCATGGCCGGTCGGACTCAGGCGAGCGCCGGAGAGCTGCTGGAACTGGTGCGCAGCGGCCGTGCGACGACCCGTGGTGCGCTCCAACAAGTGACGGGTCTCTCACGCGCGACCGTCGGCCAGCGTCTCGACCGCCTCTTCCGCGCGGGCTGGCTGCGCGAGGGCGCCGGCGGCCCGGTCGACTCTCCGCTCGGCGGGCGCCCCTCGATCACCCTCGAATTCGACGACGAGCACGCCGTCGTCCTCGCCGCCGACCTGGACACCCGGCACGCCCGCGCCGCCGTCCTCTCGCTCACCGGCGAGATCCTCGCCGAGCACTCCGGCACGCTGGTCGTCGAGGACGGCCCGGACGCCGTACTCGGCGACCTCGGCCACTGGTTCGCCGAGCTGCTGGAGAAGGCCGGTCACCGGGCCGACGAGGTCTGCGGCATCGGGCTCGCGGTGCCCGGCCCCGTCGACAGCGACACCGGCCGCGTCGTCCAGCCGCCGATCATGCCCGGCTGGGACGGCTACGACATACGGGGCCGCCTCGCCCGAGCCTTCACCGAGCACACGGGCGCCGCACCCGTCCCCGTCCTCGTCGACAACGACGCGAACCTCATGGCGTACGGCGAACAGCGCACCGGATACCCGGGCTGCTCGGCCTTCGTGCTGGTCAAGGTGTCCACCGGTATCGGCGCGGGCGTCGTCGTCGACGGCTCGGTCTACCGGGGCATCGACGGGGGCGCGGGCGACCTCGGGCATATCCGGGTGGGCGCGGAGGCGCTGTGCCGGTGCGGTTCGTACGGCTGTCTGGCCGCCGTCGCGAGCGGTGGCGCCGTGGCCCGGCGGCTGGCGGAGACCGGGGTGCCGGCCGCGTCCGGCTCGGACGTACGGGATCTGCTGGCGGCCGGGCATACGGAGGCGGCGGCGCTCGCGCGGGAGGCCGGGCGGGCGGTCGGGGACGTACTGGCGACGGTCGTGACGCTGCTGAACCCCGGGGTTCTGATGATCGCAGGGGATTTGGCCGGAACTCCCTTCCTCACGGGCGTACGGGAGCTGCTGTACCAGCGGGCGCTGCCCCGGTCCACCGCTCATCTGGAGGTCGTGACCTCGCGGCTCGGGGAGCGGGCCGGGCTGGTGGGGGCGGGGGCGCTGGTCGTCGAGTATCTGTATGCGCCGGAGCGGGTGGAGGAGCGGTTGCTGGCGCTCGGCGTGTAAGCAGCACGTTTCGGTCCGGATACCTGTCCGCGGGTCGTCCGCATGGTGAAATTCCGTCGCCTGTGGCAGCGTGATTCTCGCCACCCTTGATAAGGGTTGCGCTCAGATGAGCGGATCTTGAGCGACTGCACTTCTCCAAGGGGTGGCACTGAGTGCCACCCCTTGATCGTTCATCGATCGAAATCAGACGTGCCGAGAGCCGCTCAGGTGAGCGAAAAGAACGACCTGCGGGACTGGGCCCGTTCAAGAAGTGAACACATGGCCGGGCTATTCCTTGCCAAGCCTTGACTTTCGATCCTGTGGCGGACGGCTGGTTACAGGCTCATGACGCACAAGTGGACGTACCCAGGCGCCTTCGAACTGGGTATGTTCCTCGCCGTCAGGGCAGCCACCGCGTCCTCGAGGAGTTGGGACCCGTGTCGGAAAATCAAAAGTTCGTTTACGACTTCACCGAGGGCAACAAGGAGCTCAAGGACCTCCTCGGCGGAAAGGGTGCGAACCTCGCCGAGATGACCAATCTGGGTCTTCCCGTCCCTCCGGGCTTCACCATCACCACCGAGGCCTGCAAGGTCTACCTCGACAGCGGCGAGGAGCCGGTGGCACTGCGTGACGAGGTGAGTGCGCACCTCGACGCCCTCGAAGCGACCATGGGCAAGAAGCTCGGACAGGCCGATAACCCCCTCCTCGTATCGGTACGTTCCGGGGCGAAGTTCTCGATGCCCGGCATGATGGACACGGTCCTCAACATCGGTCTCTCCGACAAGTCCGTGCAGGGCCTCGCCAAGCAGGCCGGCGACGACCGGTTCGCCTGGGACTCCTACCGCCGCCTCATCCAGATGTTCGGCAAGACCGTCCTCGGCGTCGACGGCGACCTCTTCGAGGACGCGCTGGAGAAGGCCAAGGAGGCCAAGAAGGTCACGGTCGACACCGAGCTGGAGGCCGCCGACCTCAAGAAGCTGGTCACCCGCTTCAAGAAGATCGTCAAGACCGAGGCCGGCCGGGACTTCCCGCAGGACCCGCGCGAGCAGATGGACCTCGCCATCCACGCCGTCTTCGACTCCTGGAACACCGACCGCGCCAAGCTGTACCGCCGCCAGGAGCGCATCCCCGGTGACCTGGGCACCGCGGTCAACATCTGCTCGATGGTCTTCGGCAACCTCGGCCCGGACTCGGGTACGGGTGTGGCCTTCACCCGCGACCCCGCCTCCGGCCACCAGGGCGTGTACGGCGACTACCTGCAGAACGCCCAGGGCGAGGACGTGGTCGCGGGCATCCGTAACACCGTCCCGCTCGCGCAGTTGGAGACGATCGACAAGAAGTCGTACGACCAGCTGATGCAGATCATGGAGACCTTGGAGAACCACTACAAGGATCTCTGCGACATCGAGTTCACCATCGAGCGCGGGCAGTTGTGGATGCTCCAGACGCGCGTGGGCAAGCGGACGGCGGGCGCGGCCTTCCGTATCGCGACCCAGCTGGTGGACCAGGGGCTGATCGACGAGGCCGAGGCTCTTCAGCGCGTCACGGGCGCGCAGCTCGCGCAGCTGATGTTCCCGCGCTTCGACGAGGACACCAAGGTCGAGACGGTCGGCCGGGGCATCGCGGCCTCGCCGGGTGCGGCGGTCGGCAAGGCGGTCTTCGACTCGTACACCGCCGTAAAGTGGTCGCGTTCGGGGGAGAAGGTGATCCTGGTCCGCCGGGAAACCAACCCCGACGACCTGGACGGCATGATCGCGGCGGAGGGCATCCTGACCTCGCGCGGCGGCAAGACCTCGCACGCGGCCGTCGTGGCGCGCGGCATGGGCAAGACGTGCGTGTGCGGCGCGGAGGAGCTCGAGGTCGACACCAAGCGGCGCCGGATGACGGTGCCGGGTGGTCACGTGGTCGAGGAAGGCGACGTGATCTCGATCGACGGTTCGTCCGGCAAGGTCTACCTGGGCGAGGTCCCGGTGGTCCCGTCCCCCGTCGTGGAGTACTTCGAGGGCCGGATGCACGCCGGCGCCAACGACGCCGACGAACTGGTCGAGGCCGTGCACCGGATCATGGCGTTCGCCGACCGCAAGCGGAGGCTGCGGGTGCGGGCCAACGCGGACAACGCGGAGGACGCGCTGCGGGCGCGGAGGTTCGGCGCGCAGGGTATTGGCCTCTGCCGTACGGAGCACATGTTCCTCGGCGACCGCCGCGAACTGGTGGAGCGGCTGATCCTGGCCGACACGGAGACGGAGCGCGAGGAGTCCCTGAAGGCCCTTCTCCCGCTCCAGAAGCAGGACTTCGTGGAGCTGTTCTCGGCGATGGACGGCCTCCCGGTGACGATCCGTCTCCTCGACCCCCCGCTGCACGAGTTCCTTCCCGACATCACCGAGCTGTCGGTCCGCGTGGCGCTCGCCGAGTCCCGCCAGGAGCCGCACGAGAACGAACTGCGCCTGCTCCAGGCGGTCCACCGCCTGCACGAGCAGAACCCGATGCTGGGTCTGCGCGGTGTGCGCCTGGGCCTTGTGATCCCCGGCCTGTTCACCATGCAGGTACGGGCGATCGCCGAAGCCGCGGCCGAGCGCAAGAACGCCAAGGGCGACCCGCGCGCCGAGATCATGATCCCGCTCGTCGGCACGGTCCAGGAGCTGGAGATCGTCCGCGAGGAGGCCGACCAGGTCGTCGCGGAGGTGGAGGCGGCGACGGGCACGGAGCTCAAGCTGGCGATCGGCACGATGATCGAGCTGCCGCGTGCCGCGCTGACGGCGGGCCAGATCGCGGAGGCGGCGGAGTTCTTCAGCTTCGGCACGAACGACCTGACCCAGACGGTGTGGGGCTTCAGCCGGGACGACGTGGAGGCCTCGTTCTTCACGGCGTACCTGGAGAAGGGCATCTTCGGAGTGTCGCCCTTCGAGACGATCGACAGGGACGGCGTGGGTTCACTGGTGAAGCTGGCCGCCGAGGCGGGCCGTGCGACCCGCCCCGACCTCAAGCTCGGCGTCTGCGGCGAGCACGGCGGCGACCCGGAGTCCGTCCACTTCTTCCACGAGGTGGGCCTGGACTACGTCTCCTGCTCCCCGTTCCGCATCCCGGTGGCGCGCCTTGAGGCGGGGCGGGCGGCGTCTCAGTCCCAGGGCAGCGATCACCGGTAGCGCTCCGCGGGACGTGGCGGGTAGGCCGTCGGTCGTCTACGGCGCCGTTGTGGCTGGTCGCGCAGTTCCCCGCGCCCCTTCGGGGCGCGGCCGAACTGTAGTCGACATGGCCCGACGCGCTTAGCCAACAAACCCCGGAGCCGTCGTTCGTCCCCGACCCTCACCGATGGGCGGCGGCTCCGGCGCACGACGAGAGGGCGGCACCCCGTGCGGGGGGAGCCGCCCTCTCGCCCTTCCTATTCCCCTTCGCCCAGGTCGGTGAAGAGGGTCAGCTGGAGCGCACCCGGCGCTTCCAGCCGGGAGTTCAGCGAATTCCACGGCGTCTGTGTCGGCTCGGCGACCACCTCCGCACCGGCGGCGGCCAGCTTCGCCGTGACGGCGGCGGAGTCACCCACCTGGAACGCCACCCGGATATGCCCGGCCACCCGCCGCCCGACCTCCACGTCATCAATGAACGCCGCATGTTGCGGATCGGTCAGCTCCAGCGTGGCCCGCCCGGCATCAAGGATCGTGACGCGTCCGCCGGGTGAGGAGAACGCGGCCTGTTCGGTCAGGCCGAGAACGTCGCGGTAGAAGTGCAGGGCGGCGTCGTAGTCGTCCGCTGTGACGACGAGGCGGAGTTCACGGACGGCGGGTTCGTCGGACATCTCGGCCTGCTCCTTGAAGATCGCGGATACGTTCTCGTCAACTCGCCGACAGACGCGCCGATTCCGCGGATCAGCTGGCCTCGCGACGCCGACGTACCACAACCAGCAGTCCGCCCCCGGCGAGGAGAACGGCGGCACCGCCACCCGCGAGGTACGGCGTGGCGCTGTTGCCGCCGGTCGCCGCGAGGTCGGTGTCGTCCTGCCCCGCAGCGTCGTCGGCGCCGTCGGTGCTGTCGGTGCCCTCGTCCTCGGCGGGGACGAAGCCCGCGGGCGGGTTGTCGCAGCCGATGCCGTCCTGGTCGCGGTCCAGGTGCTCCCCGTAGTGCTCGTCGCCCTCCTTGATGTTGGAGTACCCGTTCTCGTACGCCTCGGAGCAGTTCTCGAACGGGTGATTGCCGTCATGCGCCTCGGCAGTGACAGGCAGAGCGGCCAGCGCCAGCGCGGCGACAGCCACGGCGGCAGGTCTGCGGAACAGCTTCATGGAGAGAGCCCCCTCAATGTGCGCGGATATCCATACGCCTGATCACACAGAGGCAATCGGCCGGATATGAGGTGACGAAAGTATTGGGGGGCTGCTGATGCCGCGGCGAAATGCCGGACCCGTGATGCGAACGTGACGTGACCGGACGGTAGCTCTCCGCTCATGGACTCGGGTTCTGTAAACCCGACGCGTCACCGCCGGGCTCACGTTCGGACCGGTGGAGGCCCCGCACTACGTCCGGGACGCGACCTTCGCCTAGGCCCTGCCGCTCCTACGAGTTGTTCGCCTCCGATTCGATTGCTTGCAGGCACCTCTCGATGGCGGCCACCATGTATCGGCGCCAGAGTGGAGCGAAAGGACCGGCGAGAATCCAGCGACGCCCCGGAAGCGGCTTGAATTCGTATGTCCACCGAATGAGGGTGCCATCGCCGTCTGGATTGAAGTTCCATTCGCCCCGAACGCCGACCGCGAGTCGGGAAAGGATGTTCGTGAATCCCGTCAGCTGATACGCAAAACTCGAGCCTTCCGTGTACTCGGTCAACCGTTCGTCGGCCTGCGACCCGTCGTCGAACTGCGGGTTCCTGGTAGGGCCGACGTGATCCCATGCTTCGGTCTGGTTTGCCACACCCTTGACGCCGGGAAACGGAGCCACCCGGTGGAAAACGCTCGTCAGGTCGATGGGGACGATCAGCCGGAACGCGATGGCGGGCGCCACCGAGGTTCGCCGCTGAACTGTGATCGGAACAGTGTTGTCGGCTGAGGTGATGAGGAGCGGTATCGCAGACATCGATGTTCTCCTGCCTCAGATCGACTTGAGCACTCGGACCCGATCGGCGATGGCACGCCGCGCGACGTCGGTGTCGAAGGCGATGGAGTCGAACTCGTGCGGGACGCCGGGGTGAAGGTGGAACTCCACCGGCACGCCGGCGCGGCTGAGTTTGGTCGCGTAGGCGGTGTCCTCGTCGCGGAATACGTCGAGTTGGCCGACCTCGATGTAGGCCGGCGGCAGGCCGGTCGCATCCTCGAGACGGGCGGGAGCTGCCGTGGGCGGGACATCGGGGCCGCCGGCGGCCCCACCGAGCAGTGCCGGCCATGCGGTGCGGCTGTCGTCGTAGGACCACAGCAGGTAGGGCTCGATGTGCGGGTCGGGCGTGGTGGTGCGGTCGTCGAGCATCGGCATGAGCAGGATCTGCCGGGCGATCCGCGGGCCGCCGCGTTCCCGGGCGAGGATGGTCAGGGCGGCTGCCATGCCGCCTCCGGCGCTGTCGCCCATCACGCCGATGCGGTTGACGTCGACGTCCAGTTCGGCGGCGTGCTCCTGCAACCAGCGCAGCGCGGCGTAGGCGTCTTCGAGCGGTGTCGGGAAGGGGTGCTCGGGGGCGCGGCGGTACTCGACCGACAGCATCGGCACGCCGCTGGAGGACACGTAGCGGGAGACCGGGCCGTCGAACAGGTCGATGTGGCCGAAGATGTATCCGCCGCCGTGGAAGAACAGCACGGCGGGGCCGGGCTTGGCGCCGTCCTTGACGTACCAGCGCATTTTGATCTGTGTGCCGTCGTCTGCGGTCGTGTAGTGCTCGTGGGTCGTCACGTCGGCCGGGATCGGCTGCGCGGTTCCCGCGGCGCCGATGATCGGTTCCCACATGGCGCGGCGGCCCGCGATGTCGCCCACAGCCGGCGGCTTGGCCTCGGCCATCGCGCCGGCCATCGGGGCCAGCGCCTCGGCGATCTCGGGATCCAGGGACACAGTCATGGTCGTTTCCTTTCGAGGCTGGTCGCTCGGTGTCAGGCGGCGGGCGCGACGATGACGACCTTGCCGTGCAGCTCGCCCGTGGCGGCCTGGGCGTGGACTGTCGGCAGCTCCGCCAGCGGCACTCGCTGCGCGACGTCGACGCGCAGCTCACCGGAGTCGATCAGCGCCACCAGCCGCGACAACTGGTCGGCGTCGCTGCGGACGAACAGGTCGATGCCGCGCACGCCGCGCTGTTCGTCGCTGGGTGCCGGCATCCACACCGTGGTGTTCACCAGCACTCCACCGGGAGCGATCAGGGCGGGCAGCGCGGCCAGCTGCGACGGGTCGATCGGCGCGAGGTTGAGCACGACGTCGACCGGCCCGGTCACGGCCTCGGTCACCCCGGTGGTGGTGTGATCGATGATCTCGTCGGCGCCCGCCGTCTTGACCTGCTGGCTGCTGCGCGGGCCGGCGGTGGCTATCACGTACGCGCCGGCGTTCTTGGCCAGCTGAACGGCGTAGCCGCCGACCGCTCCGCCCGCGCCGTTGATCAGCACGCGCTGACCCGCCGTCAGCTTGGCGTGATCGAACAACGCCTGCCAAGCGGTGAGACCCACCAACGGCAGCGCGGCGGCATCGGGAAGCGGGACGCTCGCGGGCGCCGGCGTCAGAATCCCGGCCGGAGCCACCACGTACTCCGCGGCCGCGCCATCGCCGGCCATCGGCAGGGAACCGACGACCCGGTCGCCGACTTTGCGGTCGACCACACCCTCACCCAGCGCTTCGACCGTACCGGAGACGTCGATGCCGGGAGTGTGCGGCAGCGTCACCGGGATGGGGCCCTGCATGAAGCCCCCGCGGATGTTGCCGTCGACGCCGTTGAACGATGTCGCGGCGACCCGGACCAGAACCTGCCCGGCACCGGGGACGGGCTGCGCGACGTCCTCGTAACGCAGGACGCTCGGGTCGCCATACTTGTGGAAACGCACTGCCTTCATGGGAAAACCTCGTCTTTCGACATTTGGGGGGTGCTTCACATTCGATACAGCCGACGAGGCCTGATCGCCTACGACTGCTAGGAATTGGATCCCGTGCTCGACTGATCAAGCATCGCGTGAACCAGAACCCGGATGAAGGCCGTACTTATCCACGGACAAGTTGTCCGTGGCAAAGATGTGAGCGGCGGTGTGTCTCTCTTCAGATGCGCCGGGGACGTTCCTCGGGCACAAATGCGCGAAGGCGGCTCGCAGTGCCTCGTATCCGCGGTAGGAGGAGGCATGGTCAGGTCTTCCGTGCGAGCGCTTCGCGGACTGCTGGTACGACTTCGGCGGCGAACGCGTTGATCTGTCGGGTGTGGTCTCGTTCGGGCCAGATGACGAAACCGTTCATGCCGACGGTGCGCACGAGCGCGACAAGGTGCTCGGCCCACTGGGCGGCGGGCCCCTGGAACGGGCCGGCGGATCCCGGTTGGATGACACCGGAGATGTTGTAGACCCGGCGGATCGTGTCGGGATCTCGGCCCGCCAGCAGGGCTGCGTCGTCGATGCGGCGGACAGCCGTGGGCAGTGCGTCGAGTCCGAGGTAGGCATGCGAGGGAAGCCAGCCGTCCGCCTTCGCACCGGTCAGAGCCAGCGTGCGGGGCCCGTACGAGCCCAGCCACAGCCCCAGGCCGGGGGTCGGCGCCGGACCGGGGTGGACGCCGGCGAGCGAGTAGTGCTCGCCGTGCGTCCGCACACTGCGCTCGCCACTCCACATGGCCCGGATGACGGTGATCGCCTCTTCAAGCGCGTCGACGGCCTCTCTCGGCGTGCGACGGGAGCCGCCCATGGCCTCGATGGCTTCCCAGAAGGCGCCGGCACCCAGGCCGAGCTGGACCCGGGAGCCGGTCAGTCTGTCCAAGGTCGCCACAGCCTTCGCCAGCACCGCCGGCGGACGCAACGGCAGGGAACTGACCGTCGGGACGAGCGTGACATGTCGCGTCCGCGCGGCCAGGAAGGTGAGCAGTGTCCAGGTGTCGTCGAACGCCGCCTGATACGGATGGTCCTGGATGGTGAGAAGGTCAAGGCCGAGACTGTCGATGAGTAGTGCCTGCTCACCGGAGCGGCCGACGGGGAGAGCGTTCGGATCTACGTTCGCGCCGAACAGGACAGGAAGGGGCATGAAAGTCTCCTGAGCAACCGGCGCTTGCTTGACGTCGGCCGCGGTCGTCGGGAGCGGGCAAAGGGAACGGGTAGGTGACGGCTGTTCCGGCACGGGCACTCGGGTCCGTGAGCGGTTCAGCGCGGCGGGCCGAGGATGACGCCGCCGTAGAGTTCGGATGCTTCCGCCAGGAGGGATATGGGGATCTCGAAGCCGTCGGGGCGCGGGGTGGTGAGGTCGCGTCCGGCGTGGCGGAACATGCCCTCGATGCCGCCGGGCGTGGCGATCATCAGGAGGTCGGCGCGGTCGGAGGTGATGCGGTAGGCGTGCGGGACGTTGCGGGGCAGGTACACGATGCCGCCTTCGCGCAGTTCGTGCTCCTCCTCCCCTGACCAGACCAGGGCCGTGCCCTTGACCAGCATGAACACCTCGTCCTCGCGGGTGTGCAGGTGTAACGGCGGGGCTTCGCCCTTGGCGACGTCGAAGCGGCCCACGGTCAGCTTGCCCTCGGTGGCTTCCTTGTCGAGCAGCACGGAGAACGTTCCCCCGTCGAGCCATTCGAGCTTCTGCTGCTGCTCGGGCCGCGCCAGATAAGCCATCGTCATGAGAAGTCCTTTCTTGGAGTTCGGCGGGAAACTGGTCCGGCCCGCCCCTCGTAGGCAGAGCCGCTGCCGAGAGGGCAGCAGCGGGGTGGCGCCGTCGAAGAGGGTGCGGTCTGGACGCACGGGGCCCGGCCCGGCAGGCGTGCGGGCCGACTCGTGCGAGAGGGGGTCAGTCGACGGTGAGGACGAGCTTTCCGCGGTTGTGGCCGGCGTCGCTGGTCTGCTGGGCCTTGGCCGCGTCGGCGAGCGGGTAGGTCGCACCGACCGTGGTCACCAGCGCGCCGTTGGCGGCCTGCTGGGCGAGTTCGGCCAGCCGGGCGGCCGAGCGCCGCGCCGGGCCCTCGGCGAAGACGACGCCGAGTTCGCGGGCCCGGAAGTCGGCGGTGGTGACGATCCGGTCGGTGCCGCCGCGCAAGGTGATGGAGTCCTCCAGCGCGCCCTTGCCCGCGGCGTCGAGCACGGCGTCCACGCCGCTCGGGGCGAGAGCGCGGACCCGCTCGACCAGGCCCGGTCCGTAGACCAGCGCGGTGGCGCCCAGCGAGATCACGTAATCCTGGTTGGCCGGGCCGGCGGTGCCGATGACGCGGGCGCCGCGAGCGACGGCGAGTTGGACGGCGACGGTGCCGAGTGCGCCGGACGCGCCGTGGATCAGCAGGGTCTCGCCGGCCTTGACGTCGAGCAGGTCCAGGACCCGGTCGGCACCGTCGCTCGCCACCGGCAGCGCGGCGGCGTGCGTCCAGTCCAGGCCGGCCGGCTTGGGGGCGAGGACGGCCGCGGTGGCCAGTGCGTACTGGGCGTAGGCGCCGGTGTCGGACCAGCCCAGCACCTCGTCGCCCACCTTCAGCCGGTCGACGCCTTCGCCGAGGGCGTCGACGACCCCGGCGATCTCCCCGCCGGGGACGGCGGGCAGCGTGGTGGGGAAGATGGCCTCCATGATCCCGGAGCGGATTTTTCCGTCCACCGGGTTGACGCCGACCGCCCGGACACGGACGCGGACCTGGCCGGGGCCGGGCTCGGGGATCTCGGTCTCCGCCTCGTGCAGGACCTCGGTGCCGCCGAACGTATCGAAAACGATGGCCTTCATGACTGTTGTCTCCTTCGATGGTTGAGCCGATGACACTGGTTAAGTGGCTGGCCACATAAAACGTAGCACCAATTATGTGGCTAGCCAAGTATCTGGACAGGCATGCGCCCGATCTGACTCTGCGGAGCCTCGGGCCGCCTGCCCGAGAGAGCCTCTCGGGCAACGAGGGCGATCCCGTGTTCGACTGATCAAGCGTCGCGTGAACCGCCACCCGGATGAAGGCCGTACTTATCCACGGACAAGTTGTCCGTGGCAAACCACGCGAGGGGGAGGGATGGGTCGCTGCAGCGCGAACGCGGCGGGCGCGGCGGAGCGCCTGCTGGTCTAAGCGTCTACGGCTGTCAGGAGTTGAAGCTTTTCGTAACTCGGTGTGCCGGGTACGGCAGAGAAGACCAACAGTTCCTGGGCCTGGTCGGGGTCCACCAGCCGCTGGCAGTACAGCTCCATCTCGCCCAACTCCTCATGCCGGTAACGCTTGAGGTCCTGATGGTGGGTGACGTCGACCTCGTGCAACCGCCAGAGGTCGGCGAACTCGGGGCTGATCTCCAGCAGCGCTGCGACGATCTCGTCGGCCTTGCCCGTAGGGTCCGCCGTGTGCGCCGCCCGGATCTCCACGGTGAAGACCCTGCCTCGTAGGGCGTGGTCCTCGACGGGATAGAGCTCGCGCTGCGCTGGGTCGGTGAACCAGCGGTAGACCAAGTAGCGGGACAGTCCGCTGAACCGGGTGTAGTCACCCAGCAGAGCAACCGCCGGACGGGTCTGCAGCAGCGTTTCACCGAACCGGGACATCACCAACGCGGGCGTGTCCGAAAGCCGCTCCAAGATGCGCATCATGGTGGGGCTGACGTGATCCTCACGCAGTACCCGCCGCGGGGCAGAGTGCCCGGCGAGGTCGAAGAGGTAGTCCCGCTCACTGAGGCTGAGATGCAGCCCCCGGGCGAGCGCGGCGAGCACATGCTCGGACGGCACCGGACCACGCTGCTGCTCGATCCGGCTGTAGTAATCAACCGACATGCCGGCCAGCGCGGCCACCTCCTCACGCCTCAGCCCACCGGTACGACGCCGAGAGCCGCGGGGAAGTCCGACGTCCTCTGGTTGCAACACCTCCCGACGTGCCCGGAGAAAGTCGGCCAACAACGCCCGGTCCATCTCACCTCCGCGAACGAAACGCATGCCAAGAAGTGGCAGGTCGGTGCAATCCACCGTATCGGAGAAGGCGTTATCCGGAGCCGGATCATCCTGACTTGATCTTTAACTGTGGTCGGCGTCGAGCAACTCCCCATGCACATACGTCGTCTCGCGCGGCGCCACGCAGAACAGGTGGCCGGCGGGGTCGGTGAACACGCGGAACTGGTCGCCGCCGGGCTGGTGTTCCTGCAGGGTCGCGCCGAGTTCGTGGAGGCGGCGTTCCATGGTGGCCATGTCCTCGTCGATGGCGAATTCCAGGTGATGGCGGCGCGGGGCGGCCGGGTCCGGCCAGTGGGGCGGTTGTGGGTTGGCTGCCTGCTGGAAGTCGATGCGGACCTCACCGCCGTCCGGGACGAGCACGGCGAAGTCGCCTTCGTCGGAGACGGCCCGCTTGCCGCCGAGGAAGCCCTGGTAGAAGCGGGCCAGTGCCTCGGGGTCGGGGCAGTCGAGGGTCACGGCGAAGAAGGTCACGGTCATGGCAGAAGCCTAGGCACGTCGCGGGGGCGCCCGCACGGCACGGACGCCCCCAACGGACGGGCCGCTACGAGCGGAAGGGCCCCGTCACCTCGTACGTGATCCCACCGGACGAACTCCCGCTCGTCCCCCGCTGGCTGGAGAAGTACAGCCGGGTTCCGTCAGGTGAGAAGGCCGGGCCGGTGATCTCCGAGCCGGACTGGCCGTCGATGCGCAGGAACGGTGCGATGACGTCGTCCGGGGTGATCACGCAGATGTCCATGGAGCCGCCGTCCTCGGCGACGAAGAGGTCGCCGGAGGAGGAGCCGGTGATGTTGTCGACGCCGGTGAGGGGGGCCGTGCCCGAGGTCACCAGGGAGTCGTCGTACGCCAACTCGTAGGTGTTCGACGTCAGGTTGAGCTGCCAGACGCGGTTGTCGCCCTTCGTGGTGAACCACACCATGTCGTCGGCGTAGTGGCAGCCCTCGCCGCCGTTGAAGGACTTCGAGCCCGAGACCTGCGTGCGGGTGGACGTCGGGGAGCCGTCCGGGTCGGGGACGTTGGCCCAGGTGAAGGAGCCGGACGTACCCGACCCGGCGACCATGACCTGGAGGGTGCCGGAGGAGAGGTTGCCCCAAGTGGTCGGTACGAAGCGGTAGAAGCGGCCGTTCGACTCGTCCTCGGTCAGGTAGATGACCTTGCGCACGGGGTCGGCGGCCGCCGCCTCGTGCTTGAAGCGGCCCATGGCGTCGCGGCGCACGGCCGCGTTCACGCCCCACGGGTCGGTCTCGTAGACGTAGCCGAGGGACACCTCCTCGCAGGACAGCCAGGTGTTCCACGGGGTCTTGCCGCCCGCGCAGTTCTGACGGGTGCTGGACAGGATGCGGTACGCGCCCGTGATCGCGCCGGTCGACGAGAACTTCACCGCGCTCGCGCCGCCGGACGGGTTGATCTCCGAGTTGGATACGTAGATCCAGCCGCTGCCGTCGGCGTAACAGGCGCCGCCGTCGGGGGCGTTGTGCCAGGTGTACGACGTGCCGGGGACCGTCTGGCCGGAGCGGGCTATCACTCGGCTGGTGAAGCCGCTGGGGAGTCTGATGCCGCGGGCGTCCGGCGAGCCGAGCGCTCCGTACGGGCCGGTGCCGGGCTGCGCGGGCGCGGCGTACGCGGCGCCGCGCCACAGGGTTCCGCCGAAGACGGCGGAGGACCCGCCGAGGACGGCCGCACGCAGGACAGTACGACGTTCCACTCTCGCTCCAAGGGTGGCATGACCGCCCCGTCACCGATCGGCGACGGGGTCGTGCGGTCACGGAACCTATGGGCGCGGGTTACCGCCCTCGGGGACCCTGGGTTGACGTGTCATGGACAGGTTGTGACGGGGCTGTGCGGCGGCTGTGGTGGGCTCGGGCGCCCTTGCGATCAGACCGATCAGATCGATCACGGCGGGATGACCGCCCGCAGACGGGTCCGCGGAGGGCAGGCGGACCACCGCGTCGAGCCCTCCCGTCGCCGCGGCCTGCAGCCTCGCCTCGCCGCCGCTCGCGTGCGCGAGCCGTTGGACCAGCGAGAGCCCGAGGCCCGTACCGCCCTTGGGTGCGCCGGGCGCGCGCCAGAACCGGTCGAAGGCGCGGTGGCGCTGGTCCGGGGTCATGCCGGGGCCCTCGTCGGTGACGTGCAGGTCGACCCAGCAGGGGCGGCTGTCGCGCAGCGCCCGGCGGGCGGGCACCAGGAGCCGTAGCTCGATGGTCACCGTGCTGCCGGACGGGGAGGCCCGCAGGGCGTTGGACAGCAGATTGTCCAGGATCTGCTCGACGGCCCCGGGCACCGCGAGCACCGGGCCCACACTGCCGGCGAACAGCACCAGCGCGACCCCCTGCTGCTCGAACAACGCCCCCCAGGTCCGGTGCCGCTCCGCGCAGACCGCGCCCACGTCGACCGGCCCTGGAGTGACCGCGTCCTCCTCCAGCCGGGCCATCGCCAGCAGGCCCTCGACCATCCGGGACAACCGGTCCGTCTCGGTGACGGCGGCGGCGAGGCTGCCCTGGCCGCGCGCGGAGACGTTCGGCTCCAGGTTCTCCAGTCGCAGCCGCAGTGCCGCGAGCGGCGTCTTGAGCTGGTGCGAGGCCTCGCCCGCGAAGGCGTGCTGGGAGTCGAGGAGATGGGCGAGCCGGGCCGCCGTACGGTTGAACGCGGCGGCCAGCCTGCGTACTTCGGGCGGGCCCTTGGTGATCGTCACCGGCTCGGCGCAGCCGCCGTCCGCCAACGCATGCGTGGCCCGCTCCAGTTCACGGATGGGGCGGCCGGTCCAGCGGGCGATGCCGAAGCCCACCAGGGTGACCGCGGCGAGAACCCCGAGCCCTCCGAGAGCGAGCAGCAGCCACACATGGTGGACGCGCTCATGCACCGTCCGCGTGGGCACCGTGAGCCATACGGCACCCCGCGCCCCCTCCCCGACGGGCGCGGCGACGGAGAGGTATTCCACTCCGCCGATGGTCGACGTACGGACGTCCACCGTGGGCGTGCCCCGGAGCGCCGCCGCGATCCCGGGGCGGGTCGGCAGTGCGCGCACCGCCTGCCCGGTCAGCGGGTGCGAGGTGGCGAGCAGGGTGCCCGAGGCGTCCACGATCACCACCTTCCCGCCGACGCGTGCGGCGCAGTGCACCGCCCGGCCGGGCAGGTCCCGCTCGGCCCGCCCGGCCGCCACGGACAGCGCGGCATACGCGGACACCGACTCGGCCTCGTCCCTCGCCAGGCCCACCACCCGCTCCCGCTCGCCCCGCGAGTACACGAAGCCCAGCGGGACCTCCAGGCAGAGCAGCACCAGGGCGGCCAGGCTGAGATAGCTGAACAGCAGCCGACGTGTCATGTCGGCTCGTTCGGTTCGGTCTGCACCGCCAGCCGGAAGCCGATCCCGCGCAGGGTCTGGATCCACGCCGGGTGTCCCAACTTCCGCCGCAGCGCGGCGACATGGACGTCCAGGGTCTTGGTCGGGCCCTCGTAGTGCGGGTCCCACACCCGGTCGAGGATCTGCTGCCGGGAGTAGACGGCGCCCGGATCCTCGGTGAGCAGCGCCAGCAGCTCGAACTCCTTGGGAGTGAGGGGGATCTGCACCTCACCGACCCAGACCTGGCGGGTACGGCGGTCCACCACGAGCGGGCCGGGCGCGTACCCGGGCTCCGGCGCCGGTTCCGGCGCGGGCTCCTGCGTGCGCTGCGTCCGCCGGGTCACCGCCCGCACCCGCGCCACCAACTCCCGTACGCTGAACGGCTTCGCGAGATAGTCGTCGGCACCCAGCTCCAGGCCCAGCACACGGTCGGCCTCCTCGCCGCGCGCGCTGAGGATGACGATGGGGACGTCGGAGGTCTGCCGGATGCCCCGGCAGACGTCGATGCCGTCCATGTCCGGCAGCCCCAGATCGAGCAGGACCACATCGCCGTACGGACCTCTCAGACCCTCGGTGCCGGTGGCGACGCGATCGACCGTCAGCCCGAAGTGCCCGAGCCCCTCGGCGAGCGGCTCGGCGATCGTCTCGTCGTCCTCGATGAGCAACACGCGTAGGCCCATAGGTCCCGTCTCTCCGTGAATCCGGACAACAACACGACAATGCGTATGACGTGCCGTGGAGTTGACACGTTACGAGGGATGTCAACCGTGCGTCGAGCGAATGCGGCTCAGTGTGACCAGCCGCTCAGAAAGCGTTTGTCCGCTGCCATTTCCGCGCGCGTCACCGGCCCCGGGACAAAGAATGTCCGGCTGCTGGCCGGGCTCTGGTGTTCGCTTAACCTTCCTCTGGCCATCGCCCCTCTACGGTGTCGTGCACTGACCGAACTCCCAGT
Source organism: Streptomyces sp. NPDC050211 (assembly GCF_040656035.1). Lineage (NCBI taxonomy): Bacteria > Bacillati > Actinomycetota > Actinomycetes > Kitasatosporales > Streptomycetaceae > Streptomyces > Streptomyces sp. NPDC050211. The sequence goes on along the minus strand of NZ_JBFALC010000003.1, from coordinate 109,903 downwards.
AGAGGAGGCATCGTTGAAGGCGTTGCTGGACCGTGCCCGCTCGTTCAAACGGCGCGTGGATTTCGAGAGCGTCGATTACCGGAAACTGGCCGAGGGGCAAAATCCCGAGGCCCTCTTCATTACCTGCTCGGACTCCCGGGTCATACCGGCGCTCATCACCGGAGCCCGCCCCGGAGAGATATTCGAGTTGCGCAACGCGGGCAATATCGTGCCGTCGTACGGGCAGCACGGCGCCGGTGGCGAGGCCGCCACCGTCGAATACGCGCTGGAGGTGCTCGGAGTTCAGGACATCGTGGTGTGCGGTCACTCACACTGCGGAGCCATGGGCGCGCTCATGTCCGGCGAGGACCTGACCGCACTGCCGGGCGTGGACGCCTGGCTCCGCACGGCCCGCCCCGAGCTGGCGCCGGTGCTGGCCGGCCCGTCCGACGACCCGTCACTGCCGGAGGTGGCGCAGCGCAACGTCGTCAACCAGCTTGCCGCGCTCCGGAGTTACCCGGTAGTGCGGCAACGGCTCGACGCGGGCCGGCTGCGGCTGCACGGCTGGTACTACGAGGTAGACACAGGCCGGGTGGCCGAACTGCACGACGACGGCCACTTCCGGGTGCACGCCGCATGAGCGGCGCACACGCACGGAGCCGAAAACCGACGGCGCGGGGCAGCGCCCCGAAGGGGCGCGGGGAACTGCGCGACCAGCCACAACGAACCCGCACCCGACCGACAACACCCAAGGGCAACCCCAGCGGACCGCTCAGCACCGAGATCACCGCATCCCTGGTCGTCTTCCTGGTCGCCCTCCCCCTCTGCATCGGCGTCGCAGTCGCATCCGGCGTGCCCCCCGAGCTAGGCATCATCTCCGGCGTCATCGGCGGCCTGGTGGTGGGCGCAATCCGAGGCAGCACACTCCAGGTCAGCGGCCCCGCCGCAGGCCTGGCCGCACTGGTCGCGGAGACCGTCGCGGAGCACGGCGTGGCCATGCTCGGCGTGATCGTCCTGTGCTCCGGGCTGCTTCAGATCATCCTCGGCCTGGTACGCCTCGGCCGGTTGTTCCAGGCGATCTCCCTCGCCGTCATCCAGGGCATGCTGGCCGGCATCGGACTGCCGCTGATGTTCAGTCAGGCCTATCCGATGGCAGACGCCAAGGCCCCCGGCACCCCGATCGAGAACATGGCCGGCATCCCGGGGCTGCTAGGCGACATCCTGACGGACCGGCAGGCGATGACCGCCGCCCTGCTCGGGGTCGTCACCATCGCGCTCAGCTTCCTGTGGAAGAAGGTGCCGGGGCCCCTGCGGAAGATCCCGGCCGCTCTGATCGCCGTGGGCATCGGCATCGCGGTCGCCGCACTGCCCGGCGTCGATGTGAAGACCCTTCAGGTCGGCAGCCTGCTCGACTCCGTGCGACCGCCGGGCGGCGAGCAGTTCGCGGGCCTCGCCGACGCGGCGATCATCACGTCCGTCCTCACCTTCACGGTCATCGCCTCCGCGGAGAGCCTGTTCACCGCGGCGGCCGTGGACCGTATGCACAGCGGCCCGCGCACCCGCTACAACACCGAGCTCATGGCGCAGGGCGCGGGCAACACCGTCGCCGGCCTGCTGGGCGCGCTCCCGATCACCGCGGTCGTCGCCCGCAGCTCGGCGAACGTCCAGGCCGGCGCGAAGACCCGGCTCTCCCGCACCCTGCACGGCCTGTGGCTGCTCGCGTTCGCGCTGCTGGTGCCGCAGGTCCTCGCCCTGATCCCGGTCTCGGTGCTCGCCGGGGTCCTCGTGCACAGCGGCTGGAAGCTGTTCGCGCCCGAGGAGTTCCCGAAGATGTGGCGGCAGGACCGGGGCGAGTTCGTGGTGATGACGGTGACCACGCTGGTGATCGTGGCGACCGCGCTGCTCGAAGGCGTGATCGTCGGACTCGGCGCCGGGATCGTGCTGGCCGCGCTGCGCATGTCGCAGACGGTGATCCGGCAGCACATCGAGGAGGACACCGCCAAGGTCGTCATGGCCGGCAACGCCACCTTCCTGCGGCTGCCGCAGGTCATCGAGGCGCTGGAGGCCGCCGCCGCGTCGGGCAGGCCGCGGATCCGGCTCGACCTGACCGGCGTGACCCATCTGGACCATGCCTGCCGCAATCAGATCGAGGAGTTCACCGCCCAGCAGCGGGGGACGGGCATACGGGTGGAACTGCTGATGCCGGGCCCGGTGAGAGGGGCAGACCCCGCTCCCACTCCCACCAAACCCGCCCTCGCCGACGCCGACACGGCCGCGCTGCCCGCCCCGGGCCCCGGAGCCGAATGGTTCTACCTGGACACGCGCCCCCTTCCGGCCGATTACGCCGACCGCCCGCCGCTCGTAGGCTGAGCCCCAGCCGTCAGCGGAGGGAGCTCGGCCATGGCCGGCTGGAACACGATGGAGATTCCCGATCAGCACGGCCGCGTCGCCGTCGTCACCGGCGCCAACAGCGGCCTCGGATACGTCACCGCGCGGGAGCTGGCCCGCAAGGGCGCCCGCGTGGTGCTCGCCTGCCGCAGCGAGGCCCGCGGCACCGAGGCCGGCGACCGGCTGGTCACCGAAGCGCCGGGCACGGACGTGGAGTGCGGTCGGCTGGACCTGGCGGACCTGGGTTCCGTACGGGATTTCGCGGCCTGGTATCCGTACGACCGTCTCGATCTGCTGATCAACAACGCCGGAGTGATGGCGCTGCCGTACGGGACGACGGCGGACGGCTTCGAGACGCAGTTCGGGGTCAATCACCTGGGCCACTTCGCGCTCACGGGACGGCTGCTGCCGGTGCTGCTCGGCACGCCCGGGGCGCGGGTGGTGACCGTCTCCAGCACCATGCACGCGCTGTCCAACATCGACATCGACGACCTCAACAGCGAACGCCGCTACAGCCGTTGGATCGCCTACGCCCGCTCCAAGACGGCCAACCTGCTCTTCACGCACGAGCTGGCCCACAGGGCGGCGGCCGCCGGCGCGGACCTCCTGGCCGCCGCCGCGCACCCCGGTTACGCCGCCACCAACCTCCAGACCGCCGGCCCCCGAATGGCGGGCAGCAAGCTCAGCGAACGGTTCATGCTCCTCGGCAACCGCATCTTCGCCCAGCCCGCCACCGCCGGCGCCCTGCCCACCCTCTACGCCGCCACCGCCCCCGACGTGAGCCCCGACTCCTTCACCGGCCCGTCGTTCGCGGGCCGGCGGGGCGCGCCGGGCCGGGCCTGGCGAGCGCCCTGGACGCTCAACGACCGGGCGGGGGAACGCCTTTGGGAGGCGTCGGAGCGGCTGACCGGGGTGGCGTACGACGGGCTGAAGGCCTGAGCACGCCGTCCCGGGCAACCCCTCTGGTTACAGCGACGCGCCGCCGTCGATCACCAGGTCCGTGCCGACGACGGAGGCCGCCGCGTCGGAGGCCAGATACAGGACGGCCTCGGCCACCTCCTCGGTCGAGGAGACACGGCCCAGCGGCGACTCCTCCTTCATGCGCGCCGTACGTTCGTCCACGGTCTCGCCGGGCCGCAGCGACATGGACGTGGCCGAGGCGCCCGGGCTGACGGCGTTGATACGGATGCCGTCGGCGATGTGGTCGAGCGCGGCACCGGCGGTGAGCGCGGACACCGCGGCCTTGGACGCGGCGTATGCGGTCGTGCCGGGCCACTGCTGGTGCGCACCCAGGTTGGACGAGACGTTGACGATGACCCCGCCGTCCGGCTGGGCCCGCATCTGGCGCACCTCCGCCTGCAGGGAGAGGAGCACGCCGGTGACATTGATGCCGAGGAGGGTCTGCCAGTCGGCCTCGGAGAGGTCGGCGACGGGCCGGCCGCCTCGGAGGACCCCTGCGTTGTTCACGGCGATGTCGAGGGAGCCGAAGCGGTCCACGGCCGTCCGGACGAGCGCCTCCACGTCCGCGGCGTGGGCCACGTCGGTGATCTGTGCGACCGCGGTGCCGCCGGCCTGCTCGGCGAGGGCGACGGTCTCGTCCAGCGAGGTCCCGGTACGGCCCGCGACGACGACGGACGCCCCTTCGGCGGCCAGCGCGAGCGCGATGGCCCGCCCGAGGCCGGATCCGCCTCCGGTGACGAGTGCGGTGCGGCCTGAGAAACGGTTTCGGGACATGGGTGACTCTCCTTTTGCAGGATGGTGTGGTGTACGGACCCGCCCGGCCGGAGCCGGGAGCGGGGAGGTCAGAAACGGGCGAGGCGCAAGCTAAGGGCGGCTGTGGCGAACAGGGCCGCGGTCGCGGTGAGGCTCGCCGTGTCACCGCCGACCGCGAGCACCAGGGCGAAGACGACGGTCGGCCCGGTCTCCATCGCCGTGTTGTGCACCCCTCCCGCGAGGCCGCTCCGCTCCGCCGGCACGCGCTCCGTGGCCAGCACGGCGGCCCCCGCGAAGGAGACGGCGGCCCCGGCGGCCAGCAGGACGAATCCGGGCAGCATCCCGTAGGCGTACGGGACTGAGCCCCCGACTCCGAGGAGCGCGAGGAGCATGAGGCCGACGGCCCCCGTGGCCAGCCCGCCGCCGGTGACGAGAGCCGCCCCGTACCGCCCGATGAGCCGCCCCGCCACCCGGCTCGCGATGATGAGCGCGGCGGCGAAGGGTACGAACGCGGCCGACGTACGCAGCGCCGACCAGCCGCGTTCGTCTTGCAGGTGGAGCGAGAACAGCACGAAGACCGTCGCGGTCCCGGCCGCGGTCAGCGCGGTGGCGGTGAGCCCGAGCGCTCGCCGCCTGTCGAGGAGGAAGCGCGGCGGCAGCAGCGGATCGTCTGCGCGATGCTCCGTCGCGACGAAGGCGGCCAGCAGGACGGCTCCGGCGGCGAGCGGCGCCAGCACGCGGACGGAAGTCCACGGCCAGGCATCGGTGAGGACGAGCCCGTAACTGGCGGAGATGATGCCGGCCGTGACCAGGAACGCGCCGGTCAGGTCGAGGGCGGGGCGCCGCTGTCCGGGCACGTGCTCGGCGCCGAGGGAAGCCGGAGGAGCCGGCGGCAGCACTCGGGGCGCGAGGGCGAGCGCTGCCGCCGTCACGACGAGCGGCACGGCGAGGGCCCACCGCCAGGACGCCAGGGCGGAGACGACCCCGGAGAGCAGGTTGCCCGCGGTGGCGCCGAGAATCGACAGGCCACCCCAGGTGGCGATCGCCCTGCGGTGGGCGGCCGGCGCGGGGAAGACCGACCGCAGCAACGCCATCGCGGCCGGGGCGACCAGGGCCGCGCCGACGCCCTGAGCGAACCGGGCCACGAGCAGCGCGGCGTAACCGGGCGCGAGCGCCGCGGCGGCCGACGAGCTGCCGAACACCAGCAGTCCGGCCGTGAGTACCCGGCGTCCGCCGTGCCGGTCCGCGAGCCGTCCGCCGAACAGCAGCAGACCGGCGAACGTGAGCCCGTATGCGGCACTGAGCAGAAGCAACTCCTCGCGCCGCAGCCCGAATTCGTGCCCGATGTGCGGCAACGGCACGGCCACGGCGGCCAGCGTGAAGATCAGCGTGATCTGCACGGCGCCGAGCAGCGCGAACGGCGCCTTGGTGGAGCGAGGTAACGCCGGTTTCGCCGCGGTGCCGTCGACCGTGGTCATTGCGCTCCTTTTTTGACTGATCGGTTCAGTATGAGGTCGTGGGAGAGGAGGGGCGTGGGGGCACGGGGTGCCTCGAGCGGCGCGCGGGTGTCAGTCCAGCAAGCTCAGCGCCTGCTCGGTCGCGTCCCGCACGCGTGCCGGGTCGGTCGACGCCTTGCCGACCACCCGCAGGCCCTGCATGAGGACCAGCAGCATGCGGGCCAGGGCTCGCGGATCGCGGTCTTCCGGGAGCTCGCCCTGCGCCTGGGCGCGCACGAGGGCGGAGTGGAGAGGTGTTTCGAGATGCTCCCAGCTGAGCTCCACGCGGCGGGCCGCCGCCGTGTCGTGCGGTGCCAGCTCGGCCGCCGTGTTGGTGATGAAACAACCGGCCCTGCGGCGGGCCTCGTCCGCGGCCTCCGCGGCGAACCGCCGCACCACCGCGCGCACGGCGGGCAGCGCCGGCCCCGGCTGGGACAGCTCGCGCAACAGCCGCGGATCGCGCATCTCGGAGTACCGGTCCAGCGCCTTCAGATACAGCTCGTGCTTGTTGCCGAAGGTCGCGTAGATGCTGGCGCGGCCGATGCCGAGGTGCTCGACGAGGTCGGACATCGACGTCGCTTCATAGCCGCGCTGCCAGAACAGCTCCAGGGCTGCCTGCAGCGCGGCGTCCGGATCGAACTCCTTGGTCCTGGCCACGTGGTGCAGCCTAGGCTCAATGAGAACGATCGGTCAATAAAGCTTCTTCGGGGGACGGGGAAGACTCTCTCAGGAAGCGGCGCGCACCTCGTACGCCGTGATCCGTACCGTGTCGTCGTCCAGGCACTGCCCGGTCGCCAGGTCGAAGCGCTGCTTCAGCAGCGGGGAGGCGACGAAGGGGCGGCCTTGGTGGGAGCCGATCAGGCCGCGGGAGAGGACCGCCGCGCCGCCGAACGGGTCGCGGTTGTCGACCGCGTAGAGGTTGCCCGCCCGGTCGCGGAAGACGGCTGCCTGCCGGCCGTCCGGCAGCAGGGCCGCCACGCCGCGGCCCGGCAGCAGGAGGTTCAGGTCGCAGACGGTGAACCAGCTGTCGTCGAGGCGGAGTTGGACCTTCAGATCGGTCGTCTCGGGGGCCAGGGTCATCGCTGGGCGGTTCCTTCCAGGACGTCATCGGCGGGGCGCAGGCCGATGGACAGCAGCGGCAGGTCGGGCTTGATCTGGTCGCGCTCGGGGACGAAGCCGACGACCGGGTCGGGGGTGTCCGGCGCGTTCACGAAGGACACGAACCGGGCGAGCTTCTCCGGGTCGTTGATGGTGTCGGACCACTCGTCGCGGTAGTTGGCGACGTGCGCGGCCATCAGCGTCTCCAGCTCCTCGCAGATGCCGAGGGAGTCCTCGACGACCACATCGCGTACGTGGTCCAGGCCGCCCGGGATCCGCTCCAGCCACGTCGAGGTGCGCTCCAGGCGGTCGGCGGTGCGGATGTAGAACATCAGGAAGCGGTCGATCAGCCTGATCAGCTCGGCGTCGGTCAGGTCCTGCGCGAGCAGGTCCGCGTGGCGCGGGGTCGCGCCGCCGTTGCCGGCGACGTACAGGTTCCAGCCGTTGGACGTGGCGATCACGCCGAAGTCCTTCGACTGGGCCTCCGCGCACTCGCGGGCGCATCCGGAGACCGCGGACTTCAGCTTGTGCGGGGACCTGAGCCCCCGGTAGCGCAGCTCCAGGTCGATCGCCATGCGGACGGAGTCCTGGACGCCGTAGCGGCACCAGGTCTGGCCGACGCAGGACTTCACCGTGCGCAGGGACTTGCCGTAGGCGTGGCCGGACTCGAAGCCGGCGTCCACCAACCTGGTCCAGATCAGCGGGAGTTGCTCGACCCGTGCGCCGAACATGTCGATCCGCTGGCCGCCGGTGATCTTCGTGTAGAGGCCGAAGTCGCGGGCGATCTCGCCGATGACGATCAGGCCCTCGGGGGTGATCTCACCGCCGGGGATGCGGGGGACGACCGAGTACGAGCCGTTCTTCTGGAGGTTGGCGAGGAAGTGGTCGTTGCTGTCCTGGAGGGCCGCCTGCTCGCCGTCGAGGACGTAGCCGCTCGCGCCGATCGTGGGGGCGAGGGAGGCGATGATCGACGCCACCGCGGGCTTGCAGATCTCGCAGCCGTCGCCGCCCCGGGCGTCCTCGCGGCCGTAGCGGTCCAGCAGATCCTGGTAGGTGTTGATGCGCAGGGCGAGGACGATCTCGTACAGCTCCTCGCGGGTCTGTGAGAAACAGCCGCACAGGCCCTTGTCGACCTCGACGCCGCTGGCCTCCAGCTCCGCGGTGATCAGCTGGCCGAGCACCTTGACGCAACTGCCGCAGCCCGTACCGGCCTTGGTGCACTTCTTCACCTCGGGCACGGTCGTGCACTGGTGGTCGGTGACCGCGCCGCGGATCGTGCCCTTGGTGACGTTGTGGCAGGAGCAGACGACCGCGTCGTCCGGCAGCGCGGACGGGCCGAGCTGGGCGCCGCCGCTCGCGCCGGCCGGGAGGACCAGCGACTCGGGCGAGATCGGCGGGACCGAGCCGGTCAGGGCGCGCAGGGTGCCGTACGCGTCCGCGTCGCCGACCAGGATGCCGCCGAGCAGCGTGCCGTCGCGGCCGATGACGAGCTTCTTGTACAGGCCCGCGCGGGAGTCGGAGTAGACGACGTCGAGGCAGTCGTCGGTGGAGCCGTGCGCGTCACCGAAGGACGCCACGTCCACGCCGAGCAGCTTCAGCTTGGTGGAGAGATCGGCGCCGGTGAACTCCGCCTCGTCCTGCGCGATGGTCGCGGCGGCCGTCTCCGCCTGCTCGTAGCCCGGCGCCACCAGGCCGTACACCCGGCCGTCCGACGCCAGCGCGCACTCGCCGATCGCGAACACATGCGGGTCGGAGACCGTACGGCACTGCTCGTCGACCGTGATGCCGCCGCGCTCGCCGACCGTCAGACCGCAGTCGCGGGCCAGCTGGTCGCGGGGGCGGACACCGGCGCTGAACACGACCAGATCGGTGGCGAGTTCGGAGCCGTCGGACAGCTTCATGCCGGTCACGGCGCCGTCCGCGTCGACCACGATCTCCTGCGTGCCGACGCCCGTGTGGACGCTCAGGCCCATGTCCTCGATCGTGCGCAGCAGCGCCGCGCCGCCGCCGTCGTCCACCTGGACGGGCATCAGTCGGGGCGCGAATTCCACGATGTGGGAGGTGAGTCCGAGGCCCTGCAGCGCGCCCGCCGCCTCCAGGCCGAGCAGACCGCCGCCGACGACCGCGCCGGTCGTGGCCGTCTTCGCGTACTCCTCGATCGCGAGCAGGTCCTCGATCGTGCGGTAGACGAAGCAGCCGGTGGCGTCCTTGTTGGGGACGGGCGGCACGAAGGGGAAGGAGCCGGTGGCGAGGACGAGGGTGTCGTACTCGAAGACCTCACCGGACCTGGCGGTGACCTTCTTCGCCTCGCGGTCCACGGAGACGGCCGGGTCGCCGACGCGCAGCTCGATCGAGTGCTTCTCGATGAACTCCATGTCGGTCATCGACAGGTCCTCGGGCGTCTTGCCCGAGAAGTACGAGGTGAGGCCGACGCGGTCGTACGCGGGGCGCGGCTCCTCGCACAGCACGACCACGCGGTGCGTGGCGGTCAGGCCGCGCTCGGCCAGCGCTTCGAGGAAGCGCTGGCCGACCATGCCATGGCCGACGAGCACGATCGTGGGGGTGGCCCCCAGGGTGGCGGTCATCAGGAGCCTCCATCGTTGGTGAGCAGGTGGAGCAGGGGGGCGCCGTCGGCGGGAAGCGGCTCTGCTCCCTCCCAGGCGCGGGCGAGGGCGCCGACGGTGCCGAGTTCGCCGACCAGTACGCCGCCGACCACGCGGTCGTCGCGGACGACGACCTTGCGGTAGGTGCCGCGGGTGGCGTCGGCGAGCTGGACGACGTCGTCGCCCGGCAGCGGCACGGTCTCGCCGAACGCGGCGAGGTCGAAAGCGTCCGTCCCGTTGAGCGTGAGCCGGGTCAGCGAGCGGGTGCCGGTGTAACGGGCGCCCGCGTTCCCCGCCAGCATCTCGGCCAGTACGTCGGCCTGGTCGAGAGCCGGAGTGGCGAGCCCGTACAGGACGCCGTCGTGCTGGGCGCAGTCGCCGATCGCCCGGATGTGCGGGTCGGACGTCCGCAGTTCGTCGTCGACGATGACGCCCTTGCGCACCGCGAGCCCGGCGATCTGCGCGAGGCCCACACGGGGGTGGACCCCGCAGGCCAGGACGACGAGGTCGGCGTCGAGGGCGTATCCGTCGGCCATCTCCACCGACCGGACCGCGCCGCCGACACAGCGCACGTCGCGCACCCGGCACTCGGTGTGGACCTCGACACCGAGATCCTTCAGGTGCCGCAGCACCAGCTTCGAGGCGTTCGGGTCGAGCTGGCGTTCCATGAGCCGCTCGGACTGCTGGGCGAGCACGACCTGGGCGCCGCGCATGGCGAGCGCGCGGGCCGCGGAGACCCCGAGGAGCCCGCCGCCGATGACGACCGCGCGCACACCCGGCCGTACCGCCTTGGACAGGCCGAGGCAGTCGTCCATGGTGCGGAACGCGTGCACGCCCTCGGGCAGCACATGATCGGGGGTGAACAGGCCGCGCAGCGGTGGGAGCACCGGGTTGGAGCCGGTGGCCAGGACCAGCGTGTCGTAGGGGACCGTCGAGCCGTCCTCGCACTCCACCTGCCGCCCGGCACGGTCGATCCCGGTGACCCGGGCCCGGACAAGACCGGCCGGGGAGGGCAGCGCGATCACCTCGGGGGCGTACCGGCCGGCCAGCACCTCGGCGAGCAGCACCCGGTTGTACGGCCGGTGCTCCTCCTCGCCGATCAGCGTCACGGGCGTGCCGAGCTCACCGAGCCGCCGGGCGAGACGTACGCCCGCGAGGCCGGCGCCGATCACCACCACACGCGTATTCGAGGTCATGCCCTTGAGCGTGCGGTGCCGGTGTTACCCGGCCGCATCACGTCTGTTTCCCGTGAGGAACGCTGCCCTCAGCGGCGGCCGGGGGTGGGTGTGAGGGTTCGGAGGGTGCGCAGGTCGCGGGCTGTGAGGCGGGGCCGGTACGGGTGACCGAACCGGCGGTTTCCGTGTTGCCACCATCGTCTACGAAGCGGGGGCGGGCCGGGCCGGAGGGGGCGGCTTTGAGCAGCTCACGCGCGGGGAGGCAGGCGATGGGCACTGCCTTGCCCAGGTTGCTGTCCGCTCGCTTATGTCGGGTTTGTGTCGGCAGTGGCTCGCGTGGGTGGAGCGAGGGCCTGGGCTACTGATGCTGTGTGGTGGTAGGCGCGCTCGGCGGCGGCGAGGACGCGGGCCTCGGTGTCCGGGTCGGTCATGGCTTCGTTCAGGCGGATGGTGAAGCGTGCCCAGCGGGCGCGATCGCCGCTGCCGTAGTAGGCGAGGCCGTACGGGACGGTCAGGCGGTAGGCCTCGCTGACGTACCGGTGCAGGAGCAGCGCGCCGAGGGTGGAGCCCTCCATGACGTAGAGGAAACCGAGCAGGGCGTCGGGGTCCGCGGCCGCTGTGCGCCGTATCTCCTCCGCGAACGCCCGTCCCGCCACCCTCGCCTGGGGCGGCGGGTGGATGCCGGACTGCGTGAAGTACCTCAAGTCCCGCTCCAGGAGCGGAAGTTTGGCCAGATCCGGTGACCAGACGTGGGTGACGGACGGGCTGGTGGCGCGGGAGAGCTCGCCTTCGAGTGCTGCCAGCGCCTCCCGGTAGGCGGCGAGCTGGCCGACGTAACGGTCGAGCGGGAGCGTTCCGGAGAGCATCGCGGTGGCGAAGGCGGTGGTCTCCAGGGCGTCGTGCCACGCGCGCGTGGCGGCCCGCAGGCGTTCCACGGGGGTCGCCGTCACACGCCCGCCCGTTGCCGGACCGTCTCGTGGAGCCGGTCGATGAGGTGGCCCTTGCGCTCGATCGTCACATCGAAGTACGCCGCACTGCGCGCCGAACGGCACACGCGATGTACGGCCTCCTTCGCGGAGTGCTTCAACTCCACTGCTTGGCCGGAGAGTTCGAGAAGGGTCTGCTGAAGTCCCGGATGACCGAGGACGAACGCCTTCAGCTGCTCACCCTGCGCGGGCGGCCCAGTCCGAGTGGAATCGACCAGCTCCAGGAAGACCCGGTTGCTCAAGCCGTCGAAGTCCTCGTGGGTGTTGGCGCCGCCGAGCTCCGGCACGACGTCGGTGAGGTCGTTGAACAGCTGGCTCGCCAGCCCGAGCCGGCGCATCGCGTCGTCCAGTGTGCGCCGCTCGTCCTCGATGACACCGAGCCCGGCGACCGCCGCGTCCAGCGGCATCCGGAACAGCGTTCCGGTCTTCAGCGCCGCCACCGACTCCCAGAACCGCACCCGCTCCCCGTGCGGCGCGGCGAGCAGCTCGGCGCGGGTGCGGGCGGTCCGTGTCGACATGTCGCCCGCCTGGCCGGTGAAGCCGTTGCCCACAGCACGGACGAAGCTGGCCACCACCGCCGGCTCGGCCGCGTGCCGCAACGCCGCCATGATCAGCCACGAAGCGGTGTTGAGGGCGAGCGGTATCCCATGGGTGATGTGCAGTGCGGGCTCGCCGTACCGTACGTCGCTGCCGTCCTGGATGTCGTCGAGCACGACCGCGGCCTTGAGCAGGATGCGTACGGCTACCGCGGTGCGGCGGATCAGGGCGAGGTCGGTGGCGTCGTCGCTGGTCGCGCGCTGGAAGCCGCGGTAGTTGCGGTAGGCCCAGTAGACGATCGAGGGCCGTAAGGGGGACCCGCTGTGGCCGGGTGCCTGTGGAGCCGGAGGCAGGGCGGCCTGCCCCACCTTGGATGCGAGGGCATCGGCGACCGGTGCGTAGAGGGAACGGCTCAGGGCCGCGCCATAGAGGTCCCCCTCGGTGGGAAGCGACCCGATGAACTCGCGCAGGTCGTCCTCCAGCAGCGTGGCATCCTGCCGCACCACCGCCTCGACTCCGGCGGTCCCCGTGGTCGTCGTCGCCGTACGTGCCGTGTCAGCCACGTCCACCTCCCCGCCCTGACTGCCACGGTCCGCCGCGCCGACGGTTCCGGCCAGGTCAGCTTTTCGCCATAACTGTGGGGGCATGTGGCGGCATGTGAGGGGAGACCGGTTTTGCTCTGCGCGATGAGTCGCGCCCGCGAAGGGGCGCGGGGCTGTGACATCAGCGGCTCCGCCGCGGGGCGCGACCAGCCCCCACCGGCCCGCGGGCTCATCACCGCGCTTCCAGCGGAGCGCTTTAGCGGCTGCCCGTCAGATGTGCGAAGACGACCACGTTCCCCTGATAACCGGTCGCCCGTGAGTAGCCGCCGCCGCAGGTGATCACCCGTAGCTCGGGCCGGTCCGCCGCCCCGTACACCTTCTCGTCGGGGAAGTCCTTCGCGTCGTACACCTCGACGGCGTCCACGGTGAACACGGCGACCCCGCCGTCGCGCCGGTCCACCTCCACCGTGCTGCCCCGCTTCAGCGCACCGAGGCCGTAGAAGACGGCGGGTCCGTCGGCGTTGTCGACGTGCCCGGCGACGATGGCGGTGCCCGTCTCGCCCGGGGTGGTGCCGGCCTCGTACCAGCCGGCGAGGTTCCTCTGCCCGGCCGGCGGAACCTCGAGACTGCCGGTCTTGGTCAGCCCGAGGCCCATCAGGGGGGCGTCCACGCGGAGCGACGGGATGCGGATGCGGTCGGGCGGGGAGGGGGGCAGCGCGGGCGCGGCGGACTGCCGTACGGACGCTTCGGCGTGTGCTTCCTGTGCTTCCCGGGCGGACGGCTGAGGAGGGGCGTGCGTCCGGGCGCCGCTGCTCAGCAGCCAGGCGCCGGTGCACAGGGAGGTCAGAGTCACGGTCGCTATCGCGGCGTTGGCTATGACGGCTTTGCCCGACCTGCGCATACGACCTCCTGAAGCGACCTCGTAAAGCGCCCCCGTGAAACGACCCCGTAAGACGACCCCGTAAAGCGACCCTGAAGCGGGCTGGCCCGCCCCGATCCCCCTCCGGGCCGCGAGGGGCGTCGGACCCGGAGGGGGAGGGGACGTGCGGTACCGGCGGACGGACAGCGGAGGGTGTCCGTCAGATCCCGTCGCCTCTCGCCCGGCGATGCAGGAGCCAGGTACCGCCCGCGGCGGCGACGGCCAGAGCCGCGATGCCGGCCGCGGTCTGCACGGGATCGGGGCCCAGGGCGCCGCCGACCCCCGTCTTCACACTGCCTCTGGGGTGTACCTGCTGGGGCGCCGTCAGCGTGACCACCAGGTCGCCGGTGATCCGCTTGCCGTCCTCGGCGCAGGTCGCGACGATCTCGTACGTCCCCGGCTGCGCGCTCGGCGGCACCCTGAACTGCCCGATGGCGTTGCCCTTGTGTGTGCTGGGCGCGAGCGTGAACGAACCGGCGCCGACCGCGCTGGCGTCCCCCGCCGCCGTGCCCGTGTCGCCGCATGCCGTCGTGTTCACCGAGACCTGGCCGCCCGGCACGACAGAGGACGGAAACACCTCCAGACTCCCGGCGTCCGCCGCGTACGCGGGCACGCTGCCGAGGCCTGCGGCGGCTACGGCGAGTGCGGCACCGGACAGCAGGCGGGCGGTACGTCGCATTCGGTGCTCCCTCGAGATCAGCGGTGGTTTCCCTTCCGAGGAAAAAGGCAGGACGCCGAGCGCGCTTCCTGAGCGGGTGGCGGAAATGGGGTGAACGGGTGCGGTGAGGGTCGTCCGGGGGCTTCCCGGGCCGGCATTTCGGCAGGTCACCGGCGTGTGGGAGGCGGCCTTCGGTAAAGAACCGGAAGGGGGCGGGACGGGGGTGTGAACGGGTGACCCGGAGACGCCGGGCGGCCGGACCTTGACCTCAAGTTAGGTTGAGATATGAGGCTGGGCGCCATGCAGACGAATTCCACTCCTGAATCCGCTCCTGAATCCGCTCTCGAGTCCGCTCAGGACATTCCCCTGAACCTGACCCTCGTCATCGGCAGCAACCGCCACGGCCGCTTCGGCCCCGTCGTCGCCGACTGGCTACTCGCCCGCCTCCGGGACCGGGACGACCTGATCCCCCAGGTCGTGGACGTAGCCGAGATCTCCCTCCCGACATCCCTCGCCCCGACCCCGCAGGCCACCGCCGAACTGTCCACGGTCACCCCGAAACTGGCGGCCGCCGACGCGTTCGTCGTCCTGACCCCGGAGTACAACCACTCCTACCCGGCCGGCCTCAAGAACCTCATCGACTGGCACTACACGGAATGGCGCGCCAAGCCGGTGGCCCTCGTCTCCTACGGCGGCCTGGCAGGAGGCCTCCGCGCCGTCGAACACCTCCGCCAGATCTTCGCCGAACTCCACGCCGTCACGATCCGGGACACCGTGTCCTTCCACAACGCGGGCGCGTCCTTCGACGACAACGGACGCCTGAAGGACCCGTCTGCGGCGGATGCGGCGGCGAAGGCGATGCTGGATCAGTTGGTGTGGTGGGGGAGGGCGCTGCGGGAGGCCAAGGGGCGGTGGCCGTATGCGGGGTAGTGGGGCTGGGGGTGCCCCTATGCGGTTCGTCAAGGAAATCGGGCTGCATCAGAGACGTGAACCAAGGCAGCATGGCGGTGTGTCTGATCTGCTGTGGGGCGACGTCCAGTACTTCTTCGACCTGGATGAGATGGGGACGCTGCCGGACGTGCGCGTCCCTGATACCTCGGTGGAGGACTGGCAGGCGGTTCTCGACCTAATCAGCGCGAGTGGCTGGAAGTGCCAGTACTCCGAGGGCGAAGTCGTGATGTCGGTGCCCCGGGCGGAGGCAGTGCTGTCCCGCCCGGCTGACGCCGAGTGCCCGGACCTGCGGGTCTGGCCGACAGCAGACGTGCTGGCGATTTTCCGCTTTCACGCGCCGGAGGAGATCGACTTCGATGTTGATCTGCGTGAGCTGCAGGGCCAAGAGCGACTCGATGTGTTCTGCGGCTTCCTGCGGGCGATCGGGCGACGGCTGGGCAAGCCGGTGCTGATGGATCCGGAGGGCGATTACGGGCATCCGGTTCTCGGGTTCGATGTTGAAGCCGATCGGGTCGTTCTCCTGGCTGAACTCCCGGTCAGCTGACCGCTGATGCCGGCTGCGATTCGTAGAAGGTTCCGTCTCGGAGCACCGCGAAGAGCACGTCGGCCCGGCGGCGGGCGAGGCAGAGCAGTGCCTGAGTGTGGTGCTTTCCCCGAGCGGTCTTCTTGCCGTAGTAGGCCCGTGATGCCGGGTCGGCCAGGGAGACGAACGCGGCGCAGACCGTGGAGGACAAGGGTGACGACGCGGTCTCCGATGACGAGACCTGCACCCGCACCTGGTCGCCCGCAATGCGTCCGCGGGTCTGACGTCTGACTCCATCAAGTCTCGACGCCGATCACCTCCACCTACAGCGAGCCACAAGATCGTGTTACGAGTTCTAAGCGCTGGCATCGCATGTTCCCGCGCAACCCATGACTGTGGCTGCGGGTATACGGAAACCTTCGGATCAGGATCTGGCGGCGGCCGCACCGGCCTTGAGCATGACACGACCGGTCCTCGCCACACTCGGCTGTGCACCGGCTTCCACCTGCGGGGACCGGCCTGTACCTACCTTGAAGGGACTCGTATGAAACGCCGATCGCTCAGCATCCTGTTCGCGGCAGCTCTGACAGCACTGTTCGTGACGAACACGTCGACGTCGGCCGAGGCGGCCTACGAGGACTGCGCGGTGTTCCCCGGGTTCTGCCTGTGGGAGAACCAGGACTTCACCGGGCGCATGCACGTACTAGCGGAGCGCGGGTGCCACAACGCGTCGGAAGTAGGACTCGCCGCCATCGGCTCGGCGCGCAGCGGTTATGGCTGGATGTCCGTCTACACGGGCGAGAACTGCACAGGCACGGAGATCTTCGCCGCCTCGGAGGGCACTGTGTTCGACCCGCCGGGGAAGAGCTTCAGGTTCTGGAGGATGGCGTGAGCCGGACGTGACCCGGGCGGCGACGCCGAACGTCGGCAGCCGACGACAACGCCGGAGTTCGGCGTATCAGGCCCCGCGACGGCGGCATGATCCTCCGTACAGCCCCTAAGGCTGGCTGTGATGAGGTTGGTCTGACGTGTGCGCAGAGGCCGGCGGTATACCGATGTGGGCGTGGCCGAAGACTTCCGACGACATGTTCGGGCGAGGCCATGCTCATCGTGCGGGAGGTCGCCGACCGGTGGGGCGTGTGCGAACGGGCCGTGGGTAAGGCGGTTTGGTGCGAGCTGGACGTCGTACGAGAAGCGGCGTCGGCGATGACGGCCGAACCGCTCAAGACCTTCGTCAACGGCGTAGAGGTCAACGTTCCCAACAGCATCCCCGACATCCGCGCGGCCCTCCCGGACGAGCGGCGCGAGGAGTTCGACCGGGCCATCAACGAGGCCGGCGTGCATGACATCCACGCTGTTATGCGGCACTGGATGCTCCAGGCCGCACCCGACTCGGAGGCCGATGCGCTTCTGGAGCGGCTGGCATTGGACGAGGCTGAGAGGCGGGGCGTCGCTTGAGCCACCGCGCCGCCTACGCACCGCCCGCAGCCTGCCATCCCTGTCCTCCGCCGGTGCCGTGGTCGGCTCCGGCGACGGCACCCTGACCGTGGGCGAAGTAGGAATGCCCCCAACTTTGCCGGGGTCCTACGTTTGGAGCCGCTCCCTACCCCGCCCGTGCTGCTCCCGCGGCCGTCCCGCTGCTCTGAACGAAACGGCCGCCCCCCAACCACCTCACCCCACGTTCACAGCCCCCCAAGCCGCAGCCACGGCGTCGTGCTCAACACCCCCAGCCCCATAAAGATCCGCAGCCGCCCTCAACGTAGCCCTCCGAGCCCCCGCATAATCCGTCGACGACGTCATATACACCGTCAGCGCCCGGTACCAGATCGCCCCCAGCTTCTCCTGCCCGATCCCGGCGACCGAAGACCCGTCACACGTAGGCGAGTTATGAGCAACCCCGCCGATCGCCTTCGGCCCGCTCCCCTCCGCCAGCAGATACGCGAAGTGGTTGCCGACGCCCGACGAGTAGTGGACGTCGAGCTTTCCGGTCCCGG
The DNA here is from genome assembly GCF_040656035.1 of Streptomyces sp. NPDC050211. Taxonomy (NCBI): domain Bacteria; kingdom Bacillati; phylum Actinomycetota; class Actinomycetes; order Kitasatosporales; family Streptomycetaceae; genus Streptomyces; species Streptomyces sp. NPDC050211. The sequence continues at coordinate 92,341 of NZ_JBFALC010000003.1, read as the reverse complement.
CGCTCCAGCAGTCCACCGAGTTGCCGTCCTTGGACGGCTGGTCCATGTACCTCAGCGCATCCCGCCCAAGCCCCGGGCGGACGATCTTCTCGCCGATCAGCCAGTCACCGGGGTCCTTGGCGTTCCCCGCGTAGAACTCCACGAGCGTCCCGAAGATGTCCGACGTCGCCTCGTTCAGTCCGCCCGACTCGCCCGAGTACGTCAGCGCCGCCGTCGCCGATGTCACCCCGTGCGACATCTCGTGCCCTGCCACATCCAACGACACCAACGGACCGAGCTGCGTCCCGTCGCCGTCTCCGTATGTCATGCAGAAACAACTGTCGTCCCAGAAGGCGTTGTTGTACCGGGTCCCGTAGTGCACGCGGTTGTACGAGCCGACGCCGTCGCCGCGGATGCCGGAACGCCCGTGCATGTTCTCGTAGTAGTCCCAGGTGACGTCGGTGCCGTACTGCGCGTCCACCGCCGCCGACGCGCGGTCGGTCGTCGTGCCCGTGCCCCAGTGGTTGTCGGTGTCCGTGAACACCGTGGAGGGGGCGCGGCTGAGGCAGATCGTCGTCAGCAGGCACAGGTCCGTCTTGTTCGCCGCGTCGCCGGTGTACGTGTTTCCGCGCGTCGGGTCCTTGAGTGCGTACGTCGATCCAGACGCCGTCGTCTCCAGCGGGACCGTGCCCGAATACAGCGACTCCCCGTCTCCGGTCGCCGTCTCCAAGACATCCCACGCGTCGATCTGCTCGCCCGTCACGGCATCGGTCAGCACCGTGCGCGCGACGGGGTTGCCGAGAGAGTCCTGGGCCGTCGCGTCCGTGCGCCAGGCCAGCTTCGGGGCGCCGTGCAGGGCATCGACGACCAGCTGCGGCCTCGACGTCAACTTCCGTAGCGTCTCGCCCAGGTTGGCCGCCCGCAGCGCATTCGCCGCCAGGTCCGCAGCGCGGGGGCCCGACAACTTGGGTGTCACGCTCGGCAGGGCCACCGCCTGCCGGGTCGCGCGCGACACGCTGCGATACGTGCCGTCAGGAGCCAGGTGGACGACGAAGTCGCCGCCCAGGACGGGGAGATGACGGTACGTCCGGTCGTAGCGGACATGCTGCGTGCCGTCCGGGTCGACGATCACGTCCCGGACCTTCGTGTCCGTCGCGGAGGTCAGGCCCAGCGCCGTCGCGTGCTGAGCGAGCGCTGCTGCCGCATGCTCCAGCGCCTTGGCCCGGGTCGGTCTGTCGGTGGCGTCCGCCGTGGGGGAGAGGACGGCGGCCAGCAGAGCGGCTGCGGTGGCCGCCGTGCCGGCCGCGGCGAGACGGGAACCTCGGATGTTCCGGGTCCGGGTCCGGGTCCGTGTCCGTATGCGTATACGGCTCATGGGTCTCCTCAGGGAGGCGCCTGGGGCTGGCGCGTGGGGACGGGGGCGTGATCGTTTCTGCGGTCCTGCGATTCAAGGGGCCGCTGACCTGCCATGTCCATGGCGCTGATGAGGAGATGTGTGAGGAGAGAGAATCGTTTCTGTGAGACCCGCGAGACTTCCGTTCTTCGTCTACGGCACCCTCCGCCCCGGCGGGCCCAACCACGACCTCTTCCTGTGCGGCCGCACCGAGGCAGAGGAGCCCGGACAGCTCATGGGCGCGCTGCTGTACGACGGGCCCGGCTACCCGTATGCCGTGGAGAACCCACATGGCGGCCCGGTGCACGGCGAACTCGTCACCGCCCTCCCTGAGGCGTACGGCGAACTCCTCGCCGCCCTCGACCAGTTGGAGGAGTACGCCCCCGGCGACCCGCGCAACCTCTACGAGCGCGTCGCGCGTGATGTGGCGCGGGAGGCGGACGGGACGGCCGTATGCGCCTGGGTGTACGTCGCGGCGCCCGCAGTCGCCGTACGACTGCGGGCGCGCGGGAAGGTCATCGAGGGCGGGGACTGGCGGGCCGCCCGGCGCTGAGCCGGGTTACGGCTTCACCGTCTCCAGACGAACTGCACACGCCTTGAACTCCGGCATGCGGGAGGTCGGGTCGAGGGCCGGGTTCGTCAGCGTGTTGGCGCGGCCCTCGCCCGACCAGTGGAAGGGCATGAAGACTGTGTCCGGGCGGATCGTCGTGGTGATCCGCGCGGGGGCCACCGCCCGCCCCCGCCGGGACACGACCGCCAACCGGTCGCCCTCCTTGGCGCCGAGCCGCTCGGCCAGCCGCGGATGCAGCTCCACGAACGGGCCCGGCGCCGCGGCGTTCAGCTCGTCCACGCGCCGGGTCTGGGCGCCGGACTGGTACTGGGCCACGACCCGGCCGGTTGTCAGGAGCACCGGGTACTCGGCGTCGGGCTCCTCCGCGATCGCCCGGTGCGAGACGGGGACGAAGCGGGCGCGGCCGTCCTCGGTGGCGAAGCGGTCGAGGAAGAGGCGGGGGGTGCCGGGGTGCTCGCCGGCGTCGGAAGTGTCCGCCGGGGTCGGGCACGGCCAGAACACCCCGTTCTCGTCGATCAGCCTGCGGTAGGTGATGCCGGAGTAGTCCGCGGGGCCGCCCGCGCTCGCCCGGCGCAGCTCCTCGAAGACCTCCTCGGGGTCGGTCGGGAAGCCCTTCTCCACGCCGAGCCGGTCGGCCAGTTCGTGCATGACGTCGAGGTCGCTGCGGATGCCGTCGGGCGGGGTGATGGCCTGCCGGCGCAACAACACCCTGCCCTCGAGGTTGGTGGTGGTACCCGTCTCCTCCGCCCACTGGGTGACCGGGAGGACCACGTCGGCGAGGGCGGCCGTCTCGGACAGTACGACGTCACATACCGCAAGGAAGTCCAGGGACTTGATGCGCTCCTCGATATGCGCCGCCCGTGGCGCCGACACCACCGGATTCGACCCCATCAGCAACAACGCCCGAATATCCGTGCCCAGCGCGTCCAGCAGCTCGTACGCACTCCGCCCCGGTCCCGGCAGCGAGTCCGGGTCCACGCCCCACACCTCCGCCACATGCTGCCGCGCCGCCGGGTCGGTCAGCTTGCGGTAGCCGGGCAGCTGGTCGGCCTTCTGGCCGTGTTCGCGCCCGCCCTGTCCATTGCCCTGCCCCGTCAGACAGCCGTACCCGGACAGCGGGCGGCCCGCCCGGCCGGTCGCCAGGCACAGGTTGATCCACGCGCCCACCGTGTCGGTGCCCTTGGACTGCTGCTCGGGCCCGCGCGCGGTCAGCACCATCGCGGCCTCGGGCTCGCAGAACATCCGTACGGCCTCGCGGAGTTGGGGCACATGGACGCCGGTGATCCGCTCCACGTATTCCGGCCAGTGCGCCATCGCGGCGGCCCGGGCGTCCTCCCAGCCGGTCGTCCGCTCGCGGATGTACTCCTCGTCGGTGCGGCCCTCGGCGACGATCAGGTGCAGCAGGCCCAGGGCGAGCGCGAGGTCGGTGCCGGGCCGGGGCGCCAGGTGCAGGTCGGCCTGCTCGGCGGTCTTCGTGCGGCGCGGGTCGATGACGATCAGCGTGCCGCCGTTCTCGCGCAGCTCGCTGAAGAACCGCAGGGCTGGCGGCATCGTCTCCGCGAGGTTCGAGCCGACGAGGATCACGCAGCCCGTCTTCGGGATGTCCTCCAGGGGGAAGGGGAGGCCGCGGTCCAGGCCGAACGCCTTCATGCCGGCTGCCGCCGCCGAGGACATGCAGAAGCGCCCGTTGTAGTCGATCTGGGAGGTGCCCAGCACCACCCGCGCGAACTTGCCGAGCGTGTACGCCTTCTCGTTCGTCAGTCCGCCGCCGCCGAAGACCCCGCACGCGTCCGGACCATGTTCCGTGCGCGTGCGGGACAGCCCCTCGGCGATCCGGTCCAGTGCCTCGTCCCAGGAGGCGGGCACGAGCTTGCCCTCGGAGCGCACCAACGGGGAGGTCAGACGCACCCGGGACGAGAGCACCGCTGGCGCCGTACGGCCCTTGCCGCACAGCGCACCCCGGTTCACCGGGAAGTCCGCGCGCTCGGTCACCTCGACGGTCCCGTCAGGGGCCGGCGTCAGATTCATCCCGCACTGCAGGGCGCAGTACGGGCAGTGCGTGGGCGTCGCGGAGTTCTGCATGTCATTCAGCATGCTTCGTCCTTGTTACGGGTCGGGACGGCTCTTTGTTACACGGCCGGGACGACGACCTCCCCGCCGCCGCCGGAGCGACGTGAGGCGCACGGCAGCCCGCCCCTGAGCCGCCGCCGGGCGGTGCGCAAGGTGCCTTTGGTGTGAAAGGCGCCACATGTGGCTCGTTCCGTACTGTAGTTGGCCGGTCGCAGGTTGTTGAGTATTGGAGGACCCGGCTTCTACAGTCGGGCCTTCGCGCGACTCCGTACGGCGTTCGACATACCGGGCATGCCCGCCGCTCATCCCGGATCCGGCAAGGCAGTAACCGCCATCGAAACAGCCCGTCAAGCGAAACAGCCAGGAGGTCCCCGAGTCATGCCCCTGCGCCATTTAACCCCTCGTGACCAGCACCTTTTCCGGCACTACGGTCGCGGTCCCACGGTTCTGGTCCCGGACCCCCTCGTCCACCGTGCCGTCGAGCGGCACGCCGCGGCCACCCCGCACGCCGTCGCCGCCGAACACCAGGGCGCGCTGATCACCTACGGCGAGCTCGACCGCCACGCCGACGCACTCGCCGCCCGCCTGGCCCGCGAGGGCGTACGGCCCGGCGACCACGTCGGCCTCTTCGTACGCCGCTCCCTCCCGATGCTCGTCGGCCTGCTCGGCATCCTGAAGGCGGGCGCCGCCTATGTCCCCCAGGACATCGGGCTCGCGCCCCCCGCCCAGCTCGCCCACGTCGTCCGCACCGCCCGCACCCGCGTCGTCCTCACCGTCGCGGAACACGCGGCCCGCATGCCGCGGGGCCCGCGCGTGATCGCCCTGGACACACCCCTGCCCGCTGCGGCCTTCCCCCGCCCGCACATCAGCCCCGACGACGGCTGCTACGTCCTGTTCACCTCCGGCACCACCGGCCGCCCCAACGGCGTGAAGGTCACCCATCGCAACGTCGCCAACATCCTCCTCACCGCCCCCGGCGACCTGGGCATCCGCCCCGGCGACCGGGTCGCCCAACTCCTCAACATCGCCTTCGACATGGCGGCCTGGGAGATCCTCGGCTGCCTCGCCCACGGCGGCACCCTCGTGATCCGCGGCAAGGACATCGCGGCGGCGGCCCGTACGGCCGACGTCCTGATCGCCACGCCGACCGTCCTGTCCGGCATCGACCCGGCGGCCTGCCCTCGTGTCCGCACGGTCGCGGTGGCGGGCGAACCCTGCCCGCGTCCGCTCGCCGACGCCTGGGCCGCCCGCGCCGCCTTCCACAACTGCTGCGGCCCCACCGAGACGACCATCGTCAACACGATGCGCCGCCACGACCCGGCCGACCCGCTCCTCACCATCGGCCGGCCCACCCCCAACAACACGGTGTACGTCCTCGACGCCGCCCGCCGCCCGCTGCCCATCGGCGAGATCGGCGAGATGTGGGCGGGCGGTGACTGCGTCTCGGCGGGATATCTCGGCGATGACCGGCTCAACGCCGAGAGATACGCCCCCGACCCCTTCCTCGGCGGCGGCCGCCGGATGTTCCGCACCCGCGACCTCGGCCGCTGGACCCCCGACGGCGAACTGGAACACCTCGGCCGCACCGACGACCAGGTCAAGGTGCGCGGCTTCCGCGTCGAGCTCGACTCCGTGTCCTCGGTGCTGGAGTCGGTGCCGGGCTGCCGGCGCGCGGTGACCCTGAAGCGCGACGCCCGCACGCTGGTCTCCTTCGTCTGCCCCGCCGACGTCGACCCGGACACCGCCCGCGGCGCCGTCGCCGACGCCCTGCCGTACTACTGCGTGCCCGAGGAGGTCCTGCCGCTGCCCCTCCTCCCCGAGACCGACCGTGGCAAGATCGACAAAACGGCGCTGCTCCGGATGGCCGAAGAGCGGATGGCGGTGGCCCGATGACCACCTCACCTCCGCGGACCCGGCAGGACACCACCGAGCTGCCCCCGCTCATCTCCGGCCCCCGCCGCCTGCTCAAGCACCCACGCCTGATGCACTACAACCGGCTCGCGGCGCTGGTGATCCTGGCCAACCTCGTCTTCCTGTGCGCCCGTTGGCCCCTGTCGACCGAGACTATCGGCCACGCGGCCCTCGCCAACCTCGCGCTCGCCGTCCTCGTCCGACAGCAGTACGTCATCAACCTCTTCTTCCGGCTGGCGACCTGGGCGCCGACGAACTGGCCGCTGAAGATCCGCTGGACGCTGGGGAAGGTGTACCACTTCGGCGGGCTGCATGCGGGCGGGGCGCTGGCGGGTGCGGGCTGGTTCCTGGCGCTCACGATCAGGACGACCCATGGGCCGGCCAGTGCGCCGCTCAGGACCGTGAGCTGGACCCTGATCGCCCTCCTCGCGGTCATCGTCGCCACCGCCCTGCCGCCCTTCCGCTCCCGCCATCACGACCACTTCGAGAAGATCCACCGTTTCGGCGGCTGGACCGCCCTCGCCCTCTTCTGGACGCACACGCTCCTGTCGTCACCGGGCCCGGCGGAAGTCACGGTCCTGTCGGTCGTCAGCTTCAGCGTCGCCCTGCCCTGGCTACGGCTCCGCAAGGTCGGCGTCCGTCTCGAACGCCCCTCCCGACACGTCGTACTGGCCCGCTTCGATCACGGCGAGACCCCGTTCGCGGGCTCCTCGACCGCGATCAGCCGCAGCCCGCTACGGGAATGGCACTCCTTCGCCAACGTCCCGGCCCCCGGTGAGCCCGGCTTCCGGCTCACCATCTCGCGGGCCGGCGACTGGACGGGCTCGTTCATCGACGACCTGCCGCCCAGGGTGTGGGTGAAGGGCATCACCACGGCCGGGGTCGCCAACATCGAGGTCCTGTTCAAGAAGGTGATCTACGTCGCGACCGGCAGCGGCATCGGCCCCTGCCTGCCCCATCTCCTCGCCGCCGAGGTCCCCTCCCGCCTGGTCTGGGCGACCCGCGACCCCCGTACGACGTACGGCGACGCACTCGTCGACGAGATCCTCGCCGTCCAGCCCGACGCCGTCATCTGGGACACCTCCCGGCACGGCAAGCCCGACATGGTGCGCCTCGCGTACGCCGCGTACCGCGACTTCGGCGCCGAGGCGGTGATCTGCATCTCCAACAAGAAGCTCACCTGGCAGGTCGTACACGGGCTGGAGCGGCGCGGGATTCCGGCGTACGGCGCGATCTGGGACTCGTAACCCTCGAAGGGACTCCCCATGAGCAACCTGAAAGTCGAACAGCACGGCGGCGTGGTGATCGTCCGTCTGTACCGCCCGCATGTGCTCAACGCACTGAACACCGAGCTGCTGACCGAACTCCTCGACACCCTGCGCCCCTTGGATGCGGACCCCGAGGTCGGCTGCTTCGTCGTCACCGGCTCGGAGAAGGTGTTCGCCGCCGGCGCCGACATCAAGGAGATGGCGGGGAAGTCGGCCGCGGAGATGGCGGCGGAGGACTACTTCGCGGAGTGGGAGGACTTCGCCGACCTCCGCACGCCGAAGATCGCCGCCGTCAACGGACATGCTCTGGGCGGCGGTTGTGAGCTGGCGATGATGTGCGACCTCGTCATCGCGGGCGAGTCGGCGGTGTTCGGCCAGCCGGAGATCAAGCTGGGGGTGATCCCGGGCATCGGCGGCACCCAGCGCCTGACCCGGCTGGTCGGCAAGGCCAAGGCGATGGACCTGATCCTCACCGGTCGCACCATGGACGCACGGGAGGCTGGACGCTGCGGTCTCGTCTCCCGTGTCGTACCCGACGACCGGGTCCTGCCGGAGGCCCTCGAAGCGGCCGCGACCATCGCCTCGTACGGACGCGCGGCGGTCACCGCGGCCCGTGAATGCGTGAACCAGGCCCTGGAAACCGGCCTGCGAGACGGCATCCGCTTCGAACGCCGGGTGTTCCACGCCCTGTTCGTGACCGCGGACCAGAAGGAGGGCATGAGCGCGTTCCTGGAGAAACGCGCCCCGCACTTCACCGGGCGCTAGCGAGCGCCCGAGCCACCCCCGGTTCCCGTGGTCCGAGGAACCGGGGGTCCGGCTCGAACACGGCGTCCACCGCGGCCTTCCCGGCGGCGATCAGCTCCCGGACACCGCCGTAGTACCAGGTCGCGTCGTGCACGGCGTCCACCCCGACGCCGTACGACGACACCCCCGCCTCCTGACACAACGCGACCGCGCGCCGGATATGGAAGCCCTGACTGATCAACACAGCCCGGTCCACCCCGAAGATCTTCTTCGCGCGGACACAGGAGTCCCAGGTGTCGAACCCCGCGTAGTCACTCACGATGCGCACGTCCGGCACGCCCCGCCGGGTCAGGTAGGTCCGCATCGCGTCGGGCTCGTCATAGTCCTCGCGGCTGTTGTCGCCGGTGACGAGGACGACCTCGATACGGCCCTCGCGGTACAGCTCGGCCGCCGCGTCGAGCCGGTGCGCGAGATACGGCGACGGCTCGCCGTCCCACAGACCCGCGCCGAACACGACCGCGACCTCGGTGCGGGGCACGTCCGCCGTGGTCCGCAGCCGGTCGCCGGCCACCACGTACATCCAGGTCGCGGGAAGCAGCGCCAGCACACACCCGAGCATCACGGCCTGCACCAGCCGCCGCTGCCCGGTACGGGTACGCGGCAGACGTGGTCTGCGCACCTTCACGGTCCCTCCCTGGTGGGTTCTCGACAGTCACAGACGTCCTGTACGGCCGCTCCGGTTCGGTCCAGGCCATGTGACCAGCTTCACGCTCCCCGCCGAATCCGCAGGTCACGCCACCTCACACACCCCATGCCCCTCACCGTGAACCCCGCGAAAAGACCCGTGACGCCCATGCAACGGGGCGGCAACCTCCCGCCGCCACCATCGGTTCATGACGGCGTCGAAACCACTCCACGACGAGTCCACGACCCTCCCGCACGGGGCCCACCTCGACAGTACGGCGCACCTCATGAACCGGATCACCAGCCAGCTCGCCGACCAGCTCAGCCTCGTCTCCCGCGACGGCAGGCGACGCCCCGAGCCGCCCACGCTCGTTCTTGTGGCCCACGGCAGCCGCGACCCGCGCACCCTGCGCACGGTCACCGCCCTCGTCGACCGCGTCCGCGAACTGCGCCCCGGCCTGCCCGTCCGTCTCGGCCACATCGAGCTGAACGAGCCCCTGCTCCCGGACACCCTCGCCGCCCTCGGCACCTCCGAAGCCGTCCTCGTACCGCTCCTCCTCAGCCGCGGCTACCACGTCAAGCGCGACATCCCCGACATGGCCGCCGCGGCCCCGGCCCGCACCCGCGTCGCCACCGCCCTCGGCCCCCACCCCCTCCTCGTGGACGCCCTCCACGACCGCCTGACCGAAGCAGGCTGGCGCAAGGGCGCGGAAAAAACCGGAGTGGTCCTGGCCGCGGCAGGCTCCCGCGACCCCGACGCGGCAACAGACACAGGCCGCACGGCACAACTCCTGGCCGACCGCCTGGGCGTACCGGTGATCCCCGCGTACGCGTCGGCAGCGAAGCCGACGGTCGAGGAAGCCGTACAGACGCTTACGGCCCGAGGCTGCCGCAGGGTGGCCGTAGCGAGCTATTTCACGGCCCCCGGCTACTTCGCGACCCAGTGCGCAGAGGCAGCCCCCTGGATAGCGTCGGCCCCCTTGGGCACCCACCCGGCGATGGCCCGCTTGGTCCTGCACCGCTACGACGAGGCACTGACAACGCAGGACGAGCGGACGTACGTCAGGGGCGCGGGGCTGCATCAATCTGCGGCTCCGCCGCGGGGCGCGACCAGCCACCCACAACCCGCACTCGCCAGCTAACCGCACTCGGCAGACGCAAAGGCGCACACCGTTCGCCACCACCGGCGATTACTGTCGACACATGCCGTACGACCTGCAGTCAACCGAACGCTGGGCCCTCGAACCGGACAAGCGCCCCGGCCGAACCGCCTTCCAGCGCGACCGTGCCCGCATCCTGCACTCCGCCGCGCTCAGAAGGCTCGCGGGAAAAACCCAGGTCGTCACGCCAGGCAGCTCCTCGGTCTGGGACGCCAGCCCCCGCACCCGCCTCACCCACTCCCTGGAGTGCGCCCAGGTCGGCCGAGAACTGGGCGCAGCCCTCGGCTGCGACCCCGACCTGGTGGAAGCCGCCTGCCTCTCCCACGACCTGGGCCACCCCCCGTTCGGCCACAACGGCGAACAGGCCCTCAACGAATTCGCGGAAGACTGCGGCGGCTTCGAGGGCAACGCCCAGTCCCTGAGACTCCTCACCCGCATCGAGCCCAAACGGTTCACCCCCGAGGGATCCGTCGGCCTCAACCTCACCCGAGCCGCCCTCGACGCGGCCACCAAGTACCCCTGGCCCCGCGGCGCCCACCCCGCCGACCCCAAGTCCCGCAAGTTCGGCGTCTACGAGGACGACCGCCCCGTCTTCGACTGGGTCCGCAAGGACGCCCCCGGCAGCCGCACCTGCTTCGAGGCCCAGGTCATGGACTGGTCCGACGACGTGGCCTACTCCGTGCACGACGTCGAGGACGGCCTGCACGCCGGCCACATCGACCCCAACTGCCTGCACGCCGAACCGGAGCGGCAGGCGGTCTTCTCGGTCGCCATCGGCCGCTACGTCCCCTCGGACACCGACCCCGCCGAACTGGCCGAGGCCCTCGACCGTCTCCTCGACGAGGACTGGTGGCCGCACGGCTACGACGGCACGGCCGTGGCCCAGGCCCGCCTCAAGGACGCCACCAGCCAGCTCATCGGCCGCTTCTGCCTCGGCGCGGAGGCCGCCACGCGCGCGGCGTACGGCACCGGCCGCCTGACGAGATACGACGCCGAACTCGTCGTACCGCGCGAGGTCCGTCTCGAATGTGCCGTCCTCAAAGCCGTCGCCGACCGGTACGTCATGCAGCGCGCCGAACAGGAACGTCTCCGCGCCGACCAGCGCATCGTCGTCGCGGAACTCGCCGCCGCGCTCACCACCCGCGCGCCCGACGGACTCGACCCCCAGTTCCGCGCGCTGTTCGACCGGGCACCCGACGACCGCGCCCGCAAACGCGTGATCGTCGACCAGATCGCGTCGCTCACGGACGCGTCGGCGCGATCGTTGCACCAGAGGCTCACGGGGCGGCAGTGAGGTGAATCAAGCCCGAATGTGACCCTCCGTGGCCTGATCGGGCCACTCCCTCTTCCCCCATCACGCTGCGTGCGGGACGCTCGCATGTGGCGGCTTCGTTACGAGGAGGCATCAAGTGGTCGACGCGGATCAGACATTCGTCATCGTCGGAGGCGGTCTCGCCGGCGCGAAAGCGGCCGAGACGCTCCGAGCGGAGGGCTTCACCGGCCGCGTGATACTGATCTGCGACGAACGCGATCACCCGTACGAGCGCCCGCCCCTCTCCAAGGGCTATCTGCTCGGCAAGGAGGAGCGCGACAGCGTCTTCGTGCACGAGCCCGCCTGGTACGCCCGCAACGACATCGAGCTGCACCTCGGCCAGACCGTCGACGCCATCGACCGTACGGCGAAGACGGTCCGCTTCGGCGAGGACGGCACCGTTGTCCGCTACGACAAGCTGCTCCTCGCGACCGGCGCCGAACCCCGCCGCCTGGACATCCCCGGCACGGACCTCGCGGGCGTCCACCACCTGCGCCGCCTCGCCCACGCCGAACGCCTCAAGGGCGTCCTGGCCTCGCTCGGCCGCGACAACGGCCACCTCGTCATCGCCGGCGCCGGCTGGATCGGCCTGGAGGTCGCGGCGGCGGCCCGGGAGTACGGCGCCGAGGTCACCGTCGTCGAGCCGGAGCCGACCCCGCTGCACGGCGTCCTCGGCCCCGAACTCGGCAACCTCTTCGCCGAGCTGCACCGCGAGCACGGTGTCCGCTTCCACTTCGGCGCGCGGCTGACGGAGATCACCGGCCAGGACGGCATGGTGCTTGCCGCCCGCACCGACGACGGTGAGGAACACCCCGCGCACGACGTCCTCGCGGCGATCGGCGCGGCCCCGCGTGTCGCTCTCGCGGAGTCGGCCGGGCTCGAAATCGCCGAGCGCGCCTACGGCGGTGGCGTGCTGGTCGACGAACAGCTGCGCACCTCCGACCCCGACATCTACGCGGCCGGCGATGTCGCCGCGTTCCCGCACGCCCTGTTCGGCACCCGCGTACGCGTCGAGCACTGGGCCAACGCCCTCAACGGCGGCCCGGCGGCGGCCCGCGCGATGCTCGGCCGGGACGTCACCTACGACCGTGTGCCCTATTTCTTCTCCGACCAGTACGACCTCGGGATGGAGTACTCCGGCTGGGCGCCCCCGGGCACGTACGACGAAGTGGTGATCCGGGGAGACGCCGGAAAGCGGGAATTCATCGCCTTCTGGGTGAAGGAGAACCGCGTGCTCGCCGGGATGAACGTGAATGTGTGGGACGTCACAGACCCGATCCAGCAGCTGATCCGGTCCAGCGCCCGCGTAGACACGGAGGCACTGGCGGATCCACACGTTCCACTGGAAAACCTCGTCCCTTAAGTGTCAGCGCACCCCCGTAGAATTCACGCGTGGCAGGACGGATCAACGACGAGGACGTGAAGGCGGTTCGGGACGCGGTCCCGATCGATGCCGTTGTGTCCGAGTACCTCCAGCTGCGCCCCGCGGGCGGCGGCAACCTGAAGGGCCTCTGCCCGTTCCACGACGAGAAGTCACCGTCCTTCCAGGTCAGCCCGAGCAAGGGGTTCTTCCACTGCTTCGGCTGCCAGGAGGGCGGCGACACCATCACGTTCGTGATGAAGGTCGACCACCTCTCCTTCTCGGAGGCGGTCGAGCGCCTCGCCGGCCAGGCCGGCATCACCCTGCGGTACGAGGAGGGCGGCTACAACCCCTCCCACCAGCGCGGCGAACGCATCCGCCTGGTCGAGGCGCACAAGATCGCCGCGCAGTGGTATGTGGAGCAGCTGGCCACCAGCGCGGAGGCCGACACCGGCCGGAAGTTCCTCGCCGAGCGCGGCTTCGACCAGTCCGCCGCCGAGCACTTCTCCGTCGGCTACAGCCCCCAGGGCTGGGACCACCTCACCCGCTACCTCCGCGGCAAGGGCTTCTCCGACAAGGAGCTGCTCCTGTCCGGCCTCGCCCAGGAGGGCCGCCGCGGCCCCATCGACCGCTTCCGCGGCCGGCTGATGTGGCCGATCCGCGACATCGCCGGCGACGTGGTCGGCTTCGGCGCCCGCAAGCTGTACGAGTCCGACAACGGCCCCAAGTACCTCAACACCCCCGACACGGCGATCTACAAGAAGTCCCAGGTCCTGTACGGCGTCGACCTCGCGAAGCAGCACATCGCCAAGACCAGCCGCGCGGTCGTCGTCGAGGGCTACACGGACGTCATGGCCTGCCACCTCGCCGGTGTCACCACCGCCATCGCCACCTGCGGCACGGCCTTCGGCGGCGACCACATCAAGATCCTCCGCCGCCTCCTGATGGACAACGGCTCGGCCCGTGTGATCTTCACATTCGACGGCGACGCGGCCGGCCAGAAGGCGGCGCTGCGCGCCTTCGAGGACGACCAGAAGTTCGCCGCCGAGACGTACATCGCGATCGCGCCCGACGGCATGGACCCCTGCGAGCTGCGTCTGGCCAAGGGCGACGAGGCGGTGGCCGACCTGGTCGAACCCCGCACGCCCCTCTTCGAGTTCGCGCTCCGCCAGATCGTCAGCCGCTACGACCTTGACACCCCCGCGGGCCGCGCCTCGGCGCTGGACGAGTCGGCGCCGATCGTCGCCCGCATCAAGAACACCGGCGCCCAGCACGAGGTCGCCGTCCAGCTCGCGGGCATGCTCGGCATCCTCGACACCCAGTTCGTGGTCAAGCGGGTCGCCCAGCTGGCGCGCTGGGCCAGGGACCGCGGCGGCAAGGGCCCGGCCCCCGCCCAGCAGCGCCACACGCAGCAGTACGACGCGGTCCGCGCCCCCTCCGGCCCGGCCCTGAACCTCCGCAACCCGGTGTACGCCACCGAACGCGAACTCCTGAAACTAGCCCTCCAGCGCCCCGAGTTGGTCTCCCCGGCCTTCGACGCCTACGGCATCGACGAGTTCACCGCCCCGCCCTACGCCGCCGTACGCCAGGCCGTCATGGACGCGGGCGGAGCGGAGTACGGCATCCAGGACCCGCAGGAATACCTGGTCCGCGTCCGCGAGGCCGCCCCCGACGACCAGGTCCGCGCGATGGTGACCGAGCTGGCGGTCGAGGCGATCATGCGCCGCACCGTCGACGAGATCTACGCCGGCGACCAGCTCGTCATGGTCCGCCGCCGCGCCGTGGACCGCCGCATCCAGGAGATCCAGGGCACCCTCACCCGCCTCACCAACGGCGGCGACCCGGCCCAACTGGCGGCCGTACAGAACGAGTTGTGGGTGCTCCAGCAGTACGGGCAGGCGCTGCGGGAGCGGGGCGTGGCGGCGCTCTAGCCCGCCGCCCCGTTCCTCTTGCCCCCGGGCCGGTTCCCCGGCATATGACGGGGAACCCGACAAGAGGGCATCGGCCGGTCCCACAAGGAACCGGACGCCCTCGGATCGTCGCAGATCAGGGCGCGAACGAGCACCCGGGTTTTCCGCGAGGGTAACCACGCGGTCACGGACCGGACTCAAAAAGTCACCGCACGCCCCTCGTGGCGGCGATGTGTCGTACTCCACACTGGGTTCCGGTGCCTGAGTCCTCGGAGCGCGGCCGATCCGTCCCCAACGGATCCCACACCCCCGCGGTTCCGCTCATCGCGTACGGGACGGACAGCGGCGTGGCCGCCGACTCCGCCCCTGAAGCAGCGCTGCCGCACACCTCAGCAGCGATCATCCTGGAGGTCGCCCCCGTGCAGACCCAGACCCTGACCCAGACCGACGTCACGGAGCCGGACGCGGAGACCGACGTGCTCGTCGCCGTCCCGCCGCAGAGCCGTGTCGTACACCACCCCGAGGCGGAGCCGGAGGCCCCGCAGGAAGCGGCGGAACCGCAAGTCGAAGCGGTGGAAGAGCCCGTGGAACCTCCGCGCGGCCGCGCCGACACCAGCGGTCCGTCCTCGGACCTGTTCCGCCAGTACCTCCGCGAGATCGGCCGCATCCCCCTGCTCACCGCGGCCGAGGAGGTCGAACTCGCCCGCCGTGTCGAGGCCGGCCTGTTCGCCGAGGAGAAGCTCGCCAGCGCCTCCGACCTGGACAGCCAGCTCGCCCTCGACCTCGACAAACTCGTCGTCATGGGCCGGATGGCCAAGCGCCGCCTCATCGAGGCGAACCTGCGGCTCGTCGTGTCCGTCGCGAAACGGTACGTCGGCCGCGGGCTGACCATGCTCGACCTCGTCCAGGAGGGCAACCTCGGACTCATCCGCGCGGTGGAGAAGTTCGACTACGCCCGCGGCTACAAGTTCTCCACGTACGCCACCTGGTGGATCCGCCAGGCCATGTCCCGCGCCCTGGCCGACCAGGCCCGCACGATCCGTGTGCCCGTCCACGTGGTGGAGCTCATCAACCGCGTCGTCCGCGTCCAGCGCCGCATGCTCCAGGAACGCGGCTACGAGCCCACCCCCGAAGAGGTAGCCGCCCACCTCGACCTCCCACCCGAGCGCGTCAGCGAGGTCCTGCGCCTCGCCCAGGAACCGGTGTCCCTGCACGCCCCCGTGGGCGAAGAGGACGACGTAGCCCTAGGCGACCTGATAGAAGACGGCGACGCAGCAAGCCCGGTGGAATCGGCAGCGTTCCTCCTCCTCCGAGAGCACCTCGAGGCCGTCCTCTCCACCCTCGGCGAACGCGAACGCAAGGTCGTCCAACTCCGCTACGGCCTGGCAGACGGCCGCCCCCGCACCCTGGAGGAAATCGGCCGCATCTTCGGCGTGACGAGGGAACGAATCCGCCAGATCGAGTCGAAGACCCTGAACAAGCTGAGGGACCACGCGTTCGCGGACCAGCTGAGGGGCTACCTCGACTAGCTGAGCTGCGGGCAGTCGTGCCGCTGGGGCGGCACGGGTGGGCGCAGCGGCACCCCGTCGCGCCGGGCTGCGCCACGCCCCCGCCCCAGCCCCCACGCCGCGCACCCGCTCAGTCCACCTCAGCCACCGCCTGCGCGAACTGCGCCTTGTACAACCGCGCATAAGCCCCGTCGGCCGCCAACAACTCCCCGTGCGCCCCCTGTTCCACGATCGCCCCGTTCTCCATCACCAGAATCGTGTCGGCATCCCGAATCGTCGACAGCCGATGCGCGATGACGAACGACGTACGCCCATGCGCCAGCTTCGCCATCGCCTTCTGAATCAGCACCTCGGTCCGCGTGTCCACAGAACTCGTCGCCTCGTCCAGCACCAGGATCACCGGATCGGACAGAAACGCCCGCGCGATGGTGATCAGCTGCTTCTCACCCGCGCTGACCCCCGTCCCCTCGTCGTCGATCACCGTGTCGTACCCGTCGGGCAGCGTCCGCACGAACCGGTCCGCGTGCGCCGCCCGAGCCGCTTCCTCGATCTCGCCCCGGGTGACCTCCCTGGACGCCCCGTACGCGATGTTCTCGGCGATGGTCCCGCCGAACAGCCAGGTGTCCTGGAGCACCATGCCGATCCCGGCGCGCAGTTCGTCCCGGGACATGCGAGCGATGTCGACGCCGTCGAGGGTGATCCGCCCGCCGGAGACGTCGTAGAACCGCATCAGCAGATTGACCAGCGTGGTCTTGCCCGCGCCGGTCGGCCCGACGATCGCGACCGTGTGCCCGGGCTCGACCTTCAGCGACAGATCCTCGATGAGCGGCTTCTCGGGGTCGTACCGGAAGGACACATGCTCCAGCGCCACCCGCCCGCGCAGTTCCTCCGGCCGCTCGCCCGGCATCGGATCGGCCTCCTGCTCCTCGGCGTCGAGGACTTCGAAGATCCGCTCGGACGAGGCGACCCCGGACTGCACGAGGTTCGCCATTGACGCGACCTGCGTGAGCGGCATGGAGAACTGCCGGGAGTACTGGATGAAGGCCTGCACATCACCGATGGACAGCGAGCCGGACGCGACCCGCAGGCCACCGACCACCGCGACCAGCACGTAGTTGATGTTCGACACGAACATCATCAGCGGCTGCATGATCCCGCTGTTGAACTGCGCCCGGAACCCGGCCTCGTACAACGCGTCGTTCTGCTCGGCGAACTGCTGCGCCGACTCGTCCTGCCGCCCGAACACCTTCACCAGCGCGTGCCCGGTGTACATCTCCTCGACGTGCGCGTTGAGCTTCCCGGTGGACCGCCACTGCTGCACGAAGTGCGGCTGCGACCGCTTCCCGACCCGGGTGGCGACGACGAACGACAGCGGCACGGTCACGAGTGCCACCAGCGCCAGGATCCAGGACACCCAGAACATCATCGCGAGCACACCGATGATGGTGAGTACGGAGTTGATGAGCTGCCCCATCGACTGCTGCAGCGTCTGCCCGATGTTGTCGATGTCGTTGGTGGCACGGGAGAGCACCTCACCGCGCTGCCGCTTGTCGAAGTACGACAGCGGCAGCCGGGACAGCTTCGTCTGTACGTCCTCCCGCATCCGGTACATCGTCCGGTTCACGGAACGGTTCACCAGCCGCGTCGCCACCAGCATCAACAGCCCCGCCACCACGAACACGCTCAGCGCGAGCAGCAGTACGGAGCCGACCGCCTCGAAGTCGACGCCCTGGCCCGGCGTGAAGTCCGTACTGCGGAGCATGTCGGCGACCGAACCGTCGCCCCGCATCCGCATGGCCTCGAGCACCTGCTCCTTGGTGGACCCGGCCTGGAACTGCCGCCCGACGATGCCCGCGAAGACCAGGTCGGTCGCGTGGCCGAGGATCTTCGGCCCGACCACCGACAGGCCGACGCTCACGACCACGCACAGCAGGAGCGCGCAGATCGTGAGCCGCTCGGGTCTGAACTGGGCGACGAGCCGTTTGCCCGACCCCTTGAAGTCCATCGAGCGGTGTTCGGGCCCCGTCCCGGCCATCATCCGCCCTGCAGGCCCGGCCATCAGGCAGCCTCCGCTTCCGTCAGCTGGGAGAGCACGATCTCCCGGTAGGTCTCGTTGTCCGCCATCAGCTCGTGGTGCCGGCCCGTCCCGACCACCCGCCCTTCGTCGAGTACGACGATCCGGTCCGCGTCCCGGATGGTCGCCACCCGCTGGGCGACGATCACGACGGTCGCCTCGGCGGTCTCCTGGGCGAGCGCGGCACGCAGCGCCGCGTCGGTCGCGTAGTCGAGCGCGGAGAAGGAGTCGTCGAAGAGATAGATCTCCGGCCGCTGGACCAGCGTGCGCGCGATCGCGAGCCGCTGCCGCTGACCACCGGAGACGTTCGTGCCGCCCTGCGCGATCGGCGAGTCGAGCCCGCCTTCGAGCCGCTCCACGAACTCCTTGGCCTGCGCCACCTCCAGCGCGTGCCACAGTTCCTCGTCCGTCGCGTCCGGATTGCCGTACCGCAGATTGGTCGCCACCGTGCCCGCGAAGAGATACGGCTTCTGCGGGACGAGCCCGACGGTCTTCGCCAGCAGCTTCGGTTCGAGGGAGGCCACCGCGACGCCGTCGACGAGCACCTCCCCTTCGGTCGCGTCGAACAGCCGCGGCACCAGCCCCAGCAGCGTGGACTTGCCGCTGCCGGTCGAGCCGATCACGGCGGTCGTCTCACCGGGCCGGGCCACCAGGTCGACGGCCTTCAGCACCGGCTCCTCGGCACCCGGGTAGCGGAACCCGGCCCCGCGCAGCTCCAGATGCCCGTGCCGGAGCAGCTTGACCACGGGCGCGGTCGGCGGAACCACGGACGAGGAGGTGTCCAGCACCTCCTGGATGCGCTCGGCACACACCTCCGCGCGCGGCACCATCATGAACATGAAGGTGGCCATCATCACGGACATCACGATCTGCATCAGATAGGCGAGGAACGCCGTCAGATCGCCGATCTCCATCCCACCGCTGTCGATGCGATGCGCGCCGAACCACACCACCGCGATCGACGACAGGTTCACCACCGTCATCACCATCGGGAACATCAGCGCCAGCAGCTTGCCGGTGGCCAGGGACATCTCGGTGAGCTCGGCGTTCGCGTGCCGGAAGCGCTGCTGCTCGTACTCGTCGCGGACGAAGGCGCGGATCACCCGGTTGCCGGTGATCTGCTCGCGCAGCACCCGGTTCACGGTGTCCAGCCGCTCCTGCATCGTCCGGAACAGCGGCCGCAGCCGCCGCACGATCAACGTCACACAGATGCCCAGCACCGGCACCACCGCGACCAGCACCCCGGACAGCGGCACATCGAGCCCGAGCGCCAGCACGATGCCGCCCACGCACATGATCGGCGCCGACACCAGCAGCGTGAACGTCATCAGCGCCAGCATCTGCACCTGCTGGACGTCATTGGTCGTCCGCGTGATCAGCGTGGGCGCCCCGAAGTGACCGACCTCACGGGCGGAGAAGGACTGCACCCGGTCGAAGACAGCACCCCGGACGTCACGGCCGAGCGCCGCCGCCGTACGGGCGCCGTAGTACACGGCACCGATGTTGCAGACGACCTGCACCAGCGAGATGCCGATCATCAGGGCGCCGTAGGAAAGGATGTAGCCGGTGTCTCCGTTCACGACACCGTTGTCGATGATGTCCGCGTTCAGCGTGGGCAGGTAGAGGGTGGCGCAGGTCTGCAGGAACTGCAGCAGCACCAGCACAGCGATGGGTTTCCGGTAGGGCCTGAGATAGGTCCGCAGAAGTCGTATGAGCACGCTATGTCTCTCGGAGTCGGCGGTGGGGGCGGTGGTTGCCCCTGGCCCCTATCGTCGAACACTCCACCCGCGTTACCTCAACCGATTAAGCCGTCAGCAGTGCTTCGTACGGCCTTATGGGTACGGATCGAGCCGACTCCTACCGGTCTCTTACGTTCCGCAAGGCCGGACTCACACCCGGAACACCCCGGGAGACTCACACCCGGAACGCCCCGGGATGCGTCTGCTCCCGCACCGACACGAACTGCTGCCGCACCGCCTGTCCCACCGCCAGTTCCTCGCCGGGCTCCAGGATCTGCGCGGCCGGTCCCTGCCAGGCCGGCGGAGTGCGCGGGTCGAGAGTGCCCTGCGACGTACCGAGCGCCCACGCCGCCTGCCGGGCCGCACCGATCGCCCCGTAGTCCGCGGGCTGCGGTACGACGACCTGCGCCCCGAACAGCGAAGGCGCCGCCGCCTGCACGGCGGGCAGCTCGGCAGCGGCCCCGAGCAGAAACACCCGCCGCACCTCGACCCCCCGCCCCCGCAGCACATCCAGCGCATCCGCCAGCCCGCACAGCATCCCCTCGAACGCCGCCCGCGCCAGATGCTCCGCCTTCATCGACTCCCGCCTGAGCCCCGCGAGCGTCCCCGCGGTGTGCGGCAGACTCGGCGTCCGCTCACCCTCCAAATAGGGGAGGAGTACGAGTCCATGGGCGCCCGGCGTCGACTTCATCGCCAGGTCGGACAGGCTCTCCAGGTCGGGCAGCCCGAGCAGTTCGGCGGTGCCGCGCAGGGTCCGTACGGCATTCAGGGTGGTGACGACCGGCAGGTGCATGCCGGTCGCGTCGGCCAGCGAGGTGATCATCCCGGTCTGGTCGACGAGCGCCCCGGGATGCACGGCCATCACCGACCCGGACGCACCCAGCGACACGACCGCGTCGCCGAGCCCGATCCCGAGCCCGAAGGCGGCGGCCATCGTCTCGCCGGTCCCGGCGGAGATCAGCAGCCCCTCCGGCGTCGTACCGGCCGCATCGGACGGCCCGATCACCTCGGGCAGCATCGCCTGATGCCCGAGCGCCAACTCGACGAGATCACCCCGGTAGGCCCCGGTGGCGGCGGACCAATACCCCGTCCCGGACGCCCCGCCGCGATCGGTCGTCCTGCGCACCGGCCGCCCCAGCAACTGCCACACCAGCCAGTCGTGCGCCTGCATCAGCACAGCGGTGCGTACGGCGTTCTCCGGCTCGGTCTTCGCCAGCCACCGCAGCTTGGTCACGGGCTGAGCGGCCTGCGGCACACACCCCACCGCCTGCGCCCACGCCTCACGCCCGCCGAGCGCGTCGATCAGATCGGCCGCCGCGACCTGCGCCCGCTTGTCACCCCCGACCATCGCCGGCCGCACGGTGTTGCCCTGCGGGTCCAGCGGCACCAGCGCGTTCTGCTGCGCCGACACACCGATGGCCTGCACGCCCTCAAGGAGACCGCCCCCTGCCGCCTCACCGAGGGACAGCAGCCAGGCCTGCGGATCGACGTCGGACGGCCGCGAGCCGCCTTCGGCGCCTTCGACCGGATGCGGGGCGTACCCCTGCCGGAGCACGGCTCCGGTGTCCGCGTCGCAGACGACGATGCGAGTGAAATCGGGCGCACTGTCCAGCCCGGCGACTATCCCCATGACACAAAATTCTGCCGCACCGTTCCACTGGGTGTGGCCATCGGCGCCGTAGGGGTGCGGGTGGTCTTGCTGGTGCGGGTGTGTTGTGGCTGGTCGCGCCCCGCGGCGGAGCCGCAGATCGATACAGCCCCGCGCCCCTTAGGTGCCTCGACTCGCCGCATGTTTACGTGTTGCTCGTGCCCCAGTCGTCCTCTACTGCGCCGTTGGTGTTGCGGTCGCGCAGGGCGCGGACCCGTTCGGCCACTGAGTCGGGGACGTGGACCTTCTCGGTGACTGTGTGGTAGGCCTTGCCGGCGAACTGGCGGCCCTGTTGGGCGGCTGATTCGGCGGTGTTGCGGACGGCGGGGTTCTGGGAGATCTGCTGGGCGGACTTCTTCAGCTGCTCGTAGCGCTCGCGTCCGGCCCGCGTGCCCAGCACGTAACCAAGAGTGAGTCCGGCGACGAACGTGAGCCGGTAGCGCATGGTGGCCACCCTTCCTTGACGAGTCCCTGGTGTCGGCGTCGGGCCGGGGGGAACCGATTGGCGGAGCACCCCCCTGCTTGCGCTAATGTATGTGTCGCAGCGAGCGCGCGCCCCCTGGCGAATACCCAGGGAGGTACGTTCGATGCAACGAGGCGATCCTCCGTAGCTCAATTGGCAGAGCAGCCGGCTGTTAACCGGCAGGTTACTGGTTCGAGTCCAGTCGGGGGAGCTTCGATCTTCCGTAGCTCAATTGGCAGAGCAGCCGGCTGTTAACCGGCAGGTTACTGGTTCGAGTCCAGTCGGGAGAGCAACCTGAAGAGGACCCCCTTGGGGTCCTTTTTCATGTCCGGTGGAACCGCCCAGGCCAGGCCGAAGTCCTCATGGGCGTGCGAAGTCGACCATCCGAGGCAGGAGATCGTATGAGCGGCTATGCTGCGGCAGACGGCGCGCACAAATGTGCGCGACACGCCGCTATGGGGCGGTAGCTCAGCCGGTTAGAGCAGCGGACTCATAATCCGTCGGCCGTGGGTTCGAGTCCCACCCGCCCCACCACTCGCTACGCGTGCAGAATCGATCTGACCAGCAACTTCGCTGGTCGGGGCGAGGGTGTGAGGGTCCTGGCGACCCCGCGGTGATCATGATTTCATGATCGTCTGGACAAATTTCTGGACGCTGATTCCGGTCAAGTCGGGCATGGCGCCTATGCGGTATTTCGTGTCGCCGTTGCGCAGGTCTCCGCCGGCTCGCCTCGTGGCGGGAAGCGGCCCATGGGAACGCCCCGACATCCAGCGCACTTCCCTCGCCTGCTCTGTTTGTGATCGATGGCTGCGTCCAATGTTGGTGATGTATCTTGGGTACATACATCGTGGATGTTGGAGGTGCAGGATGTCCGTCACGCAGATTGATCTCGACGACGAGGCGCTGGCCGAGGCCATGCGGCTCATGGGCGTCACGACGAAGAAGGAGACCGTCAACGCGGCCCTTCGGGACTATGTGGCGCGGATCAAGCGGCTTGAGGCTGCGGAGAAGCTGGCCGCGCGGGGTGCGCGTGGAGAGTTCGAGCAGGCCGCGGCGGCGCATGACGCGGAGAAGCATGCGCGACGCGAGGCCTTCGAGTGATCACGTATCTGGTGGACACCTCGGCTCTGTGGCACCTGTTTCGCACCCCAGGCGCGTTGCGCCCTTGGGAGGGGCACATTGCCGCCGGGGTGTTCCACCTCTGCGAGCCGACACGTGCCGAATTTCTCTACTCGGCAACCAGCCCGTCCCATCGGGATGAGCTCGCAGAGGAACTGGACGCGCTCTGCTTGCTCTCTCCGGTTCCGAAGAACGCCTGGCGTTGGGTCGACACCGCCCAGTACAAACTGACCCAGCGGGGCCAGCATCGGGCGGCTGGTGCGATCGATCTGTTGGTGTGTGCGACAGCTGTACACCATGGGCACACCGTTCTCCACGTGGACAACGACTTCGTGACGGTGGCCGGAGTGCTCAAGGAAGTTCAGCAGCGGGACGTACGAGCCTGATCTCCTGGAGCCGGTTCACGTTGTCGGCCTGTTGGCCCCTCGATGATCGATGCCCAAGTCACTGCCCCAGAACTGTGAACCTGGTCGGTCCTCTGAGCGCAGCTATTGCGCCGTCCAGATCCGCGAGCCGTGCGGCAAGGGTGGCCTCCGCGAGCCGGGTCGGCAGTGCGGCGTTGAACTTGAGGCCGTTCAGCGCACGCGCATCCACTGCCGGAAGGCACAGCTGATCGGCGGCCTCCGAAATGACCTTCCTCCATTCTGTGGGCGTCACGTCCTCGCGAAGTCGGATGCAGGTGTCTGTCGGCCTCTGGAGGGGATCGGCGATCGTGGTGAGTGTCGCGGTCAGGGTGGCGTTGGCCCGGTAGCCGGCCCAGGTCCACCAGCGCACACTGGTGTCGCGCCCGCCCCTTACGACCACCGTCCCGTCGGGGTGGACCAGTTCCGAGTTGCTCTCGCGTGCCTGGGTGAGCGCGGCCTTGGCGCGCCCGGTGAGGGTGACCGGTGGGTCGACGCCGAGGAGCACTTCCCGTGCCGCGCGCGTCAGTTCGTACGAGGCGGTCCGGCCGGAACCTGCTCCTCCCCAGCGCGCCTTGCCGCCGCCGTCGACCGGTTCGACGAAGCATCGCCGCCGGGACCAGTCGATGTACGTCACCTGCCAGCTCTGTCCGGCGAGGAGCAGGCGCCGAGGACCCGCCACCTCTTCGGTCAGCAGCGCGGGATTGGTCGTGCCGATCTCGGTACGGCCCGAGAGCACCGTGAATTCCGGAGCTGCGGTGAACACCGCGGTGAGGTCCATGAAGTGCCGGTAGCCGAAGCGGCGTTCCGCCTCGGGGCCGATGAACAGCATCCCTCCGTCCCGGTCCAGGAACCCCTCCTCGATCAGGTGGCGCACGATGGGCTCGGCCGAAGTTCCGAAGGGGCCGAGCCCTCCCCACCATTCCTGCCACAGTCGGTCCCCGACCCGATGCTCCTGCAGGCAGAGGGCCAGTACTTGTTGGGCGACGATGTGCCGAGGCTCCGGCGGGGCCACCACTGGCTCCACCCAGCCGCGCGACCACAGAAGCAGCAGGGCTGCCGTGCCGATCAGTCCGTCCTCGTCGACGGTGAGGAACAGGCAGTTGCGGGTGGAACCCGGCCGCCGGCCGGTACGGCCAAGACGCTGAAGGAAGGAAGCCACGGTGGCGGGTGCGTCGATCTGGATGACGCGGTCCAAGTCGCCTACGTCGATGCCGAGTTCGAGGGTGCTGGTGGAGACGATCACGCAGTCGCGTGCTTCGGCGAAGGCTTCCTCTGCCCGCCGCCGTTCATCCACTGACAGGGATGCGTGGGACAGGAAAGTGGTCACGCCCTTGGCCCGCAGGCTCTCTCCGAGCTTCTCGACCTGTCGGCGCGATTCGCAGAACACGAGCCGCTTCTCGCCGCGGTGCAGGGCAGCGATCACCGTGGCCGCGTTCTCCAGGGAGCCCACATAGTCGACCTGGATGTCGCCGGGCGGCGGCAGTACAGGGGATTCCTCGCGCAGGTGCGGGGCGACGACCCGCGCCGCGCGGTGCCCGCTCCCTGATCCCTGCAGCCAGGTGAGCAGGTGATCCGGGTTACCCACCGTCGCGGAAAGCCCGATGCGTTGTACCGGTCGTCCCACGATCCGTTGAAGGCGTTCGAGCACGGCCAGCAGGTGCCATCCCCGGTCGTCCCCCGCGAAGGCGTGCACCTCGTCGACGACGATGGCCTGCAGTCCTGAGAAGAACGCCCGGTGATCGACATTGGTGCTGACGAGCATCGCTTCCAACGACTCCGGAGTGGTCAGTAGTACGTCCGGCCGGCCCCGCAGGATCTTCTTGCGGCGCGGCTGCGACACGTCTCCGTGCCACAGGGCGGCGGTCCGCCCCAGCCAGGAGGTGTACGTCTCCAGGCGCGGCAGAAGGTTGTTCAGCAGCGCCTTCAGTGGACAGACATACAGCACCGAGGTGCCGGTCCAGTTCTCCTGCGCCATCTTCGAAAGCAGCGGGAAGGAGGCGGCCTCGGTCTTTCCGCCGGCGGTCGGGGCCAGAAGAACAGCGTCCGAGCCGTCGAGCAGCGGCTCGATGGCCTCCTCCTGGAGAGGACGGAGCTCGGGCCATCCCAGGGTGTTGACGATGTGATGGACCAGTCCGGGATGTAACCGGTCGAGCGGTTCGGGGGCGCCGGTCATGGCAGCTCCAGCTCGATTTCGTCGGCGCTGTCTGCTGCCGCGTTGCGCTCGACCTCGCTCAGCTCAGTGGCGTTCACTGTCAGCGCGTAGTGCTTGCGTGGGTCGAAGTCGTCGAATTCGTCGACCCGGTCCAGTACGTCCGCGACCAGCTTGCGCAGGAACAGCCGTGGGGCGATCCCGGCCCGCCCGCCGAGCTTGCCCGTCATGGCGGTGGCCAGCTCGGCGACGTATGCGTCATCGACCCGTGCCGCGATGCGCTCAGGGTGCTTGGCCGCGCCCGCGTACAAGTTCCTTACGGAACAGCCGAGTTCGCCGAGTCGTACGAGATCGAAGCCGGTCAGCCGCAGCTGGACCGCCCGCGGTGAATCGAAGCGCGGATCGGTCGAGAAGTCCGTCGTCAGCCGCTGGGCGAGTGGCGGGAGCCGCTGTATGCCCTGCTGTCCGTCGTAGAAAGCGGGGGTGCCGGTGATCACCAGGAAGAGTCCGGGAAAGCGGCCCGCGTCGATCTCGTCGAGAAGCTGACGCAGTGCGTTCAGCCCCTTCTCACGTACGTCGCCCCGGACCCGCTGCAAGGTCTCGATCTCGTCCAGGACCACCAAGAGCCCGGGATGCCCGCAGTCCTTCAGTACGGTGAGCAGACCCTGGAGGAAGCCGAGCGCCGCGAAGTGGTCCAGGTCTCCGCGTACTCCTGCGGTTCGTCGTGCGGAGGCGGCCACCGACTTCTGGCCGCCGAGCCAGGCGATCACAGCCTCGGCGGTCGCCGAATCCCCGGCAAGCGTGGCCTTGCGGTAACCGCGCAGAGCTGCTGAGAACGCCGGCGTGGTCCGGGCGACCGCACGCAGACGTGTCTCCAGCAGGTCCTCGACCGCCTCCTCTAACGCCTCGTTGTCCTCGGCGAGTTCGGGATGCGCCTCGTCCACCTCTTGCTCAAGGGTGTAGAACCATCCGTCGACCACCGAACGCAGCGCACTGGCCGGTTCGGTCGCGGTGGTCAGCCGCTCGGTGAGCCGACGGTAGACGGTCTCCAGCTTGTGCAGCGGGGTTTCCGTCTCAGAGATCTGGATCTCGGCGGTGGCGAGCCCGGACCGCTTGGCCCGTTCGGCGAGCCAGCGTGCGAAGAACGTCTTGCCGGACCCGTACTCTCCGCGGATCGCGTGGAAGGACGCGCCGCCCGACGCGATCGTGGAGATCCGCTCATCCAACGCGGGCGTGAAACGGTCCAGACCGACCGCGAACAGGTCGAGTCCCGACTGTGGCACGGTCCCGCGCCGCAACGCGTCGATGACCTCGCGGCGGCGGGCCGCGCTGACGGATGCGGCGCTCACACGCTCTCCTGGGACAGCTCGAACTGCTCACGCAGCGTCTCACGGTTGAGCCGGACCCTGGTCCGGGAGTCGATGAGGCTGATGACCTCGTAGCCCTCGATGTTCAACAGCCGGGTCAGCACGGTCACAAGGCCCTCGGTTCGGGTGTTCGTACGGCCACCCGAACCGAGGGCGGCCGCGGCGACCGCCGCGAGCGAGAGCGTGCCGCCCGCGTGGTCGAGCGCGTCGATGACGGCGGCCACCACCTTGTGCTCCGGCGGCTTGCGGACGAACTTGCGCTGATGCTTGTAGACGGTGGTGTCGAGGACCCGCTGACCGAGCGTGAGCACGGACGGTTCCGCCGGTGGGGTGGTGGCGGGCACCTCGACCGCGTCGTCGGCAAAGAGCTCACCTTCCTGCGGCCGTGGCTTCGGCTTGACCTTCGCTGCCCTCTTCGCAGGCTTGACAGGGATGGGCACCGGCAAGGATGTGGCCTCCGCCTCCCACCACGACGGCTGTACGGTTTCGCGTGGCAGCTCGCGCCACTCCGCGGGTGCCAGCTCTGCCGACGGCGCCAGGACCAGCACCGGCACCGTCATCTCGGCGAGCGCAGCACCGCCGTGGTACCCGGACTTGCGCGGGGTGTAGCGGATCTCCTCCGACCAGGGCATGGTGACCCGGCCGCCGTTCTCCAGCACCCGGGGCCCGGAAAGCGAGACCTCGCCTTCACCGACCTCCGGCCCTGTACGCCAGCGGGCCGACTCCACGCCCTCGGCGGTCGACGGCCCGGCCTCGGCTCCTGTTCGGTCCAGCACATGCCCGTGGTCGGACACCAGTACCACCGGACGCCCTTGCCCACGCGCGGAATTGAGGAGCTCGGTGAGGTACTTCACCCGGCTCACCGACCAGTCGGCGAGTGTGCTCCGCTGCCCGTGATCGAGACTCTCGCCGATCGTGCTCAATACGACGCCGACCACGTCGTCCGAGGCGATCGCTGCGACCAGCCTCGGGTCGAGCAACTGCCCGGGCGGTCCAGGGATTTCGTTCTTGTGGAAGAGGACCGCCGTATGCCGGTGCTGTTTCCAGAAGTCGGCGAACCCCTCCTTCTCCACGCTCTGACCGCCCGAAACCGGCCGTCCGCACAACAAGGTCGCCCGGCTGATCGCCGTGACCGAAGGGACCATCGCGACAGCTGCAGACCGGCGTCCGTCGCCGGACAGTTCACTCCATCGTCCCGCCCCGGTCAGCTCCTCGCCGAGTTGGGCCGCGACCGCGCTGCTCATCCCGTCCAGGACGAGCACCAGCGGCGGCCGCATCTTCGCCAGCGGCAGTGCGATCGTCCGAAGGACATCCTCAACGAGCAGCGCCCCACCGGACTGCGCGGCGGTGGCGCGCTTGACCCACGGACCGAGTCGAGCCGCGAAAGCCTCGTCGAGCAGCGCCCGCCGCCCTCGCACCGCGTCGTGCACCGCACGATACGCCAGCGCCAGCGCGGGACCGGCCTCACCGCCGCCCACCCATAGCTGTGCGAGTGCCCGGTCCACCCACCCCCAGTCGGCCACATGCGTACGCACAGCCTGACCGACCGAGGACACGGCCGGTTCCGGCGTGTCCAGCCAGCGCCGCAGCCGTACCGCCATGCGCGCGAGCTCGACCTGCTTCGGGTAGAGGACGGCGGCGAGTTGATGCTCCGCCACATGCTCCCAGGCGGCTTGAGCGGCCTGCGGCCCTTTGGACAGGGCGTCGGCCAGCCTGCTCAGCCGCGCCTGGAAGCTGGATGGCAGGAAGGGGTTGCCGGCCAGCGCGGCGGTCAGATGGGCCTCGTCTGCCAGCCGGTCCGCCTGGTGCAGCACGTCGACAACCCGCTGCAGGGCCTCCTCGCTCTGGGGTCCCCGGCCCGATGCCTCGCCGATCCAGCGGGTCAGGGTGCCTTCCACCGCCCGCGCGTAGGCGCGCAGTTCGGAGGGCCGGGATCCCCGCCCGAACACCGAGCCCAGTGCGACAGCCGCATCGGCCGATGCCGTGTCCCCGGTCATGACGGACGCCAGCACACCCAGTGCGGTGGCCTCGGCCCCCCGCCCCTGGAGTGCGAGCCGCAGGAGCACAGGCGCAGCCTCGCCCGCACTCTGCGCCAGCCATTCGGTGATGCCCCGGCGTTCGGCCTCCGACAGCGCGGCGAGGCGCTCGGGACCGCCCGGTGTACGGGACCAGGCCAGCAGCGCGTCGACGTCCACCGACGCCCCGCCCTCGAAGAGGCCCTCAAGCCCGAGCCGCACCCCGACCAGCGCACGCATCGCCGCGTCCAGGGTGAGCACGGCGCCGTGCTGCGGCCAGCCGCCCCGCGCCGCATCAGGCTCGGCGTCGATCAGCGCGGCCGGCAACCACAGCCACGGATCTCGCCGCATGCGCGGGTCGAGGTCGGAGGCGCCGAAGAGCTGCTTGACGATATCGGCCTCGTCTACGGCGATGATCTGCGAGCGCACCATCTCACCCAACAGATCGAGACTGATCCGTTCCCCCGGCACATCCGTGGTGACCACCAGCAAGTCCGCATCCTCGGTGGCCAGATGGGCTTGCCAAGCGTCGGTGAGTCCGAGTACCGAGGTGGTATGGGCGACCCGGACCTTGCGCCGTGTCCCGTCGCCGACCGGCACACTGAACTCTTCGGGTCCACCCGCCGCGTACTTCCCGTGCACCAGCAGCAGTCGCCGACCCTTGGTGCGGGTCAGCCGGGTGGTGAGCAGCCCGGTGATGACCCGCTGGTCGAGTTCGGGCACGAGGGCTCCCATCAGTGATCACCTTCCGGCAGGCTCAAGCCGTGCCCCTCGTCGGCCTGCACCACCTGCCATTTGATCTCGATCTCGACGTCCGGATGCGCGGCGGCGTAGTCGCGAATCTCGTCTTGTACGTCTGTGAGGGCCCGGTTGAGTGCGTGTTCCTGTACGCGCCCGCCCTCCGCGGCCTTCACCCGCCGCGAGCGACGAGAGGCCGTCGCCGCAGTGGTCGGCGGGGAGGGCAGTGGTGGCTGGTAGTCCGTGGTCGGGCTGATACCGCTGTGACCGGTACTGGAACCGGGGGAGTTCACCTCGGGCGTGACGGTCAGCGGCGACGC
The DNA here is from genome assembly GCF_040656035.1 of Streptomyces sp. NPDC050211. Taxonomy (NCBI): domain Bacteria; kingdom Bacillati; phylum Actinomycetota; class Actinomycetes; order Kitasatosporales; family Streptomycetaceae; genus Streptomyces; species Streptomyces sp. NPDC050211. The sequence goes on along the minus strand of NZ_JBFALC010000003.1, from coordinate 62,435 downwards.
GGGCGGGAGCGGAGACGGAGGCGACACAGGCGCGACGGTGCTCAGCCGGGCTGCCTCGCTTATCAGAGCCACCGCTTGACCGCGGGCCCCGTTGAGGACCGGCTTCAGGCTGGTGTCGTACTCATTCTTCGATGCGGCGTCCGCGATCTCCGCGAGCAGTCGCTCGGACCGGTCGGCGAGGCCGTCCCCGCGGTCGGTGTACTTCCGTACGCTGTCGATCAGTTCCCAGTCGGTGCTCTCCAGCGCGTCCAGCACTTCCTGGGCCGAGGAGATCACCTTGCCCAGTTCGAAGTACGTGCTCTCATACGTTGCAGCCGCCAGGTCCCGGGCGAGCGGTGTCGCCTCCGGAGTCTGCTTGATCCGCGCGAGGAGGTCGGCCGCGTCCCGCACCGCCTGCTCGCGAGCCGTCGGCGCCTCGCCGGTGATGCCGAGGGCAGAACGGTAGCGGGCCAGCGCCCGCCGCAGCCCGTTGACGGCCTTCTCGCGCGCCTCCGCTTTGGTGCGGACATCCGCCGCGAGCGCGTTGACGTTGCGGGTGTACAGCACCGTCGGCACGCTCGTGCCGAACAGCGCCGCGGCCCGCTCGTGCGCCCTGGTGTACTCCTCCTCGCTCGGCCGTTCCTGTGCCCGCAGCGCCCAGCCAGGGCCTATCTGGTCCAGCGCAGGCGCCTTTTCGACCTTGCCGTTGTAGACCCAGGAACGGTCCGCGAGAAGGGCGTACGTCGCGATCACCAGATTGGAGACCAGCCTGTCCAGCCCCGTCCAGCCCAACTCGGCGATCCAGATGCGGATGTCCTCGACCCGGAAGTCGCCCTTCGCGCCATGCTTGCCCGCCTGTTGGTCGATGTGACGGCGCCAGTCCGTGGAGACGTTCAGCGGCCCGTCGTGCACTTCGCCCAGCTCCAGCGGGTGCACGATCCGCGCCACATCGCCGAGGTCTCGGCTGTCGACGACGACTCGGCGCGAGCTGTCGTCCATGGCCTTGACGATCCAGCCGTATGCCATCTTGAACTTCGCGGCGGTGACCGGCTTGCGGCTTTCCTGACGGTCGAAGTTCGGATGCTTGGGATACATCGCGTCCAGCAGCCCGTCGGCGAGCTTCAGCAGGTTGTACTCGAAGGTCCCGCCGCCCTGAAGCTGCGGACTGTGCCCGGCGTACAGCGCGTGGACGTGCTTGCCCTCGGTGACCTGGGCGCCTAGGTCACTCTCGTTGGCCCTGGCGATCCCGTACGCCTGATGCAGCACCTGCCCCAGCTGTGCGACGAGAGTTTCGCGCTGTGCCTCCAACTGATGCCGCACCCGTACCTGGTCGTCAGAGCCGAGATGAGTCGCGAAGTCCTTCAAGCGGTCACGATCGAGCAGATAGTTGATCTTCAGTAGGCGGCCGAGCTGGGTACCCCGCTGGCTGGAGATGAAGGACGGCAGCCAGACGACGGTCGCCGCGTCCGGCTTCTCCCGCTGCAGGCGGTAGACCCGGTTTTCGTCTGCGCTGGGTGTGCCCTTCTCGTCCTCGTCGAAGGGGTAGTCGATGACCAAGCGGATCCGGTCAGGAGTGGACGGATCGAACTGCGCGTCGGGCAGGATCTGAGGATCGCGTACGTTCTCGAAGACGAACTCCGCGGTCCGGCGCGTTCCGTGCCAGACGATCTCACGGTCGGCGACGAGCGTGCCGTTGTCGGCGATCTTCAACTCCCGCCACAGCCACTCCTGCACCCACCGCTTGCGTGCCCCGAGGGTGTCCTTCTCGCCGACGCTGTCCAGGATCGGCTCCACATCCAGATCGGACAGATGCAGCGTGAACACCGGGTCCAGGGCATGTCCGTCGCTGCGCAGCTCTCCGGGGAACTGCGCCTGGAGCTCCTGCATCCGCCTGACCACGATCCGGTCCTCCTGGCCGGTACGCGAGCGGATCGACCCGTGGTTCAGCGCGTTCAGCCGCGGCCCGGTCAGCCGGGCGAGAGCCGGCACTTCGGGTGCGAGGTAGGCGAGCAGCATCGTCTTGACGAAGCGTTCGTCGGCCTTGTACTTGGTGTCTTCGGCGGACCCGTACTTCTCCAGCAAGTGGTCCTTCACCTTGCCGTGGAAGCGCGTCGCCGCCTCGGCCTCACTGCGCAGCCGGTCGGTGAACGCCTCTCCCATCCCCTCGGCCAGTACGTCCCACAGGTCGCCCAGCGGGATCAACTCGCCGACCTTCATGTCCTCGCGCCGCTGGTAGAGCATCTGCTGGAGCAGCTTGAGACCGGTGCGCTCGCGCTGGAGCGCGCCGGAGAGCGCGACCAGGACGTTGAGGAGGACGGGCGAGACCGGGTAGAGCGCCTTGAAGTCCTTCCAGTCGGCGTGGGTGACGCCATTGGCGTCGAGGAGCACGTCACGAACCGACTGGTTCGAGGTCTCGATCCGGGCGAAGGCGGCTTCGAGAGCGGCCTTCGCTGCGTCGTCCTTGGGCTTGAGGACGCGCTCCTTGATGATCTCGGGGAGGTTGCGGTCCTCCAGACTGATCGGGTCGATACGCCCTGCCAGGTACTTGACCTGCTGTTCAAGGTTCTTGGCCTCGGCGCCGACGGCGTCCGAACCGATCAGCTCGGACAGGTCGCGCTGGCGGGATATGAAGGAGATGACTGGCAGCGCGCGGCCGCCCGTGCCCGACTCGATCAGTTTGACCAGCTTGTTGACCTCGTCATTGACGAAGGTCCGCTCACGCAGGTGAGCCTGGAGCCAAAGGATCAGCTCGTCGAGGAAGAGGACGAGACCGTCGTAGCCGAGGGACTTGGCGTGCCGGCTGATGATGTCCAGGCCGTTCTCCAGCGGCAGGAAAGCGTTCTTGGCGCCGAGAGCGCCACGGGAGTACGAGGAGTACGGACCGGACAGCAGCGCGGACGCCAGCCACTCGCGGACCTTCGGATCGGGGGAGGCGGCGAGGGCTTGGTCGAGGAGAGCCGGGGACCAGGTCTCCGGGGCCTCCTGGACGTCGAGGTCGACCAGGTCGTCCTCGTCGTCGGCTTCTGGGGTCTGCTGGGCGGGTGTCTCCTCCTCCTTGGGCAGCGCGGGATTGCCGAGCCAGCGGACGAACTGCTCGTCGTCGGCGAAGAACTCCCGCTGGCGGCGGGCGTCGTCGAACATCGCGTCAGCCCGGTAGACCGGCGGCACGGGTGCGTCCGGGTGTAACTCCCGGACTGTACGGACATAGCCGCCGAGGATCGCCGAGTCGAGATCGGTCGCGCCGACCAGGTGGAACGGCACCATCAGGAACTTCCGGTTCCGTAGCCATGCGTCGTGATCCGCGATGATCGTCTGGAGCGTGGGTTTGGCGCGAGCAGCCGGGTCGTTCGAGAGGATCGCGTGCAGCACGGTCATGAAGTGGCTCTTGCCGGAGCCGAAGGAGCCGTGCAGATAGGCGGCGTCGGACGTCCCCGCCCGTACGGACGCTTCGACGATCTTCAGGGCGCGGCGCAGTGCCTGTTCCAGCTGCGGGGTGACTACGTATTCGGCCACGCGCTTGGCGGTCTCGTCGAAGCCCCCGGACAGCTCGATCTTGAACGACCCGGCACGGACCACCTCGGACAGGTCCAGTACGTCGCGGAGATAGAGCTCGCCGCCGCTGCTACTCATGGTCTTCCACCATCTTCGTCGTGCCCGTTGTCTTCGTCTGTGTTGCCGTGGCTGTCGTCTTACGCGCTCGGGCCTTCACCGGACGCCAGTCGCTGAGCGAGCTCGGGGTGAGTTGTGCGCTCGCCAACTCCCCGTCCAGGAAACTCTGGAACTCCTCGGCTGCAGACTCCTCGCCCCACTCCTCGTCGACCTCCCCGAACCATTGCCGTAGCCACGGCAGGAGCTCCGCGATCCCGGAGAGCAGCGGTACGAGCCGCTCGGCCGACCAGTCCTGCTGCTTGCGGCGCTCGCTGACGATGTTCAGCAGGGCGGTCGCCTGGTCCCGCTGGTCCCAGCCCGCCCAGCCGAGGAGGAGGGTCGGGTCGGAGTCGGGGTTCGCGTCCGGGTAGGACACGAAACGCTCCTTGGGAACGTCGAGTTTTCCGCGGTTCGACCAGTACGACTGCTTGGCGAAGTCCGCGGAGGTGTACTTCGGCGGTACGGGTATGTCGAGCCGCTCCCCGGTACGGTCCTCCTCGCGCTGCAGCTCCCATACGGCCTCCCACTGCGCACGCTTGCGCAGGCCGGTGTCCTTGTAGCGGTACGCGGCGAGGTAGGGGACGTGCTCGGCGTCGACTACGTCTGCCAGGACCTGGGTGAGGGAGAGGTTCGGCTTGCCGAGGTGGGTGGCGTAGAGGTGGGCCGTGTTGAGGATCGCTTTCGCATCGGGCAGCTTTTCGAGTTCGTCGGCGAGCTGAGCGATGGTGAGAGTGCGGGGCTGCACGAAGTCGTTTAGGACGTGGAACCAGAGGGTTTTGTCCTCGCAGCGGTCGAGTAACCAGGCGCGGAGCGCGGCCCTTTCGCGCTTCTCCCAGGGGTCGGTGGCCCAACGACGCTTGCACTCGGGGCGCTCGATGAGCGCGAGGTCGCGGCGGGCGGAGATGGTGTCGATACGGGCCTGGACGATGGCCTGGTACCAGTCCGGCCAGTGGGCTGGGATTTTGGTGACGGGGGTGGAGTTGTGCCGGTTGAACCAAGCGGTCTCTAACTCCCCGGCGTCCTGCTTGCGCGCGAGGACGATCTCGAACGCTCGCTCCCCGAGCTTGACTTGGGGGATGGGGGTGGGTGCGGGGGAGGGGGCGGTGAGGCGGGCCTTCTCGGCGTCGGTGAGGAGTCCGTAGGAGTGGTAGACCTCCCAGTCGAGCTCCTCCTGGAGCGCGATCATGTGCTGGCGGGTACGGGTCCAGGAGTCGTGGGCGGTGTCGAGACGGGAGCGGGTGGGCGGCTCGGCGGCGGCGCAGATGGCGGAAGGCTCGTAGGTGGCGAGCTCCTGGGCGAGGGTGTCGAGGGAGCGGCTGAGTGGGACGGGGAGCCGGGCGGGGAGGGGGAACTCCTGAAGCTTGGTGCCGGTGAACTCGTAGCGCTCTTCCCATGCCTCGTCCTGGTGGCCCCGGCCGAGGCCACTACCGCCCTTGCCTTGGCTGACCTGCTTGAGCCAGAAGCACGCCGACGACGAGTTGAGGACCCCTAAAAGAGGGATTGGTTCGCCGGTGTATTTTTCCTTTTGAAACTGAACTACTGGCGCATGCTGGTTGTGTAAAATAGAGCTCCTGCTAAGGGAGAAATGATTGTGCGTCGCCACGCAAGAGAAAGCAATGAGGACGTCATTAGCTTTGACGGTATTCGATAGCATGGCATATTCGTTCCATGCCATGTCCCTTTCCTCGCGTGTTTTGCCGAAGATCAGGCCGTTCCGTAGCTCGGTCCTGCAGGGCCAGTACGCTGGTGATGTGCGCAGGCGCTCTGCCTCGACATTCTCTGAGTAGGGCCACAGAGCATATCGAGTGGACGCTGACCAGTCTCGAATGTTGTCGCCTGCGGAAATTTCCTTGAACGGTGCCGACTCAGTCGCCCATTGGGGAGTCGGTCGATCGGCCATGAAAACGTCATTATTTCCGAGGACAGCGTGAACCTTCACTGAAATCCCCTCCTGTGAATCCAGTGGCTGGGTGCCGCGAGCCAGGATGGACATCAGGCTGCTCGCGCCCCCACCCGAAAGGCTCCATGGGTAGGATGAAAAGTTCACGCGATGGGAATCGGTTGAGCTAATCCATTCGGATTCACTGCCGGGTGCGCCAACCTGTTTGACGATCGCGACCCATACAAATCCCTTCTCGGCAACTTTAGGTTGGGCCGGCTCCCCTCGGACCCCCAGCACTGCCCGAACAGGCTCCTCCGGCCGCGGTACATGGTTCCGCCCCACCAGAATCACCGTCGGCGTGCCGTGCCCCGGAATATATGCCCCCGACGTGTCGATGACATGCGTCAGATGGACCTTGAGCCGGAAGAACTCCTCGATCAGTTTCTTGCCGAACTCCCGCTTCATGAAGGAGTTCGCCGTGATTTGCCCGACATATCCCGCGTCACGCTCTGACCCCGACGTTCGCACCGCCAGCTGGAACAGTCGCTCCGCGAACGGCACCGACAGGGCGTACTTACCTGAACAGGACTCATACACCCGGTAGTTGTGGTTTTCCTGCTTGTCCTTGACCGTGATGTACGGCGGGTTCCCCACGACCACGTGATAAGAGTCGCGCGTCAACAGATCGCAGCGTTCCGCGTACTTGTCGATGTCCTCAGGTCGGTAGAGGAAGGTCCCCAGAGTCTCGCCCAAAATGGAGAACATGGTCTCCGACTCGCGCTTTGGCGCACCGCGGCCATGGATCAGGGAATCCCCCACCGTTACGTTGACCGGGAACCCAGGGGCTGCATCGAGCCGCTTCGTGTCCGCAGCCTTCAGCGCGGCGATCATCAGCCGGAATCGGGAGATCGATACCGCGAACGGGTTCTTGTCGCAGCCGTGCACTGAATCCAGCGCACGCCGAATCAACGTCCAGTCGTCCGCTGCTTTGTCCACGGCCCGCCACTTCGCCAGCAGCCGCTCGAACAACCCCAGCAGAAAGTGCCCCGACCCACACGCCGGGTCGATGGTCCGTAACCTTGCTGGGAGTTCGCGAACACCACCGTGCCCGTCGCGGATCTCGACAATCGGCTCCAACCCGAATTCAGCCACCGCCGGCTCCAGTGTCAGATCGAGGATGAACTCCTCCACGAACACCGGGGTCTGGAGCAGCGCGTAGGTCTTCCGGGCGTGTTCGCTCAGGTCCTGGTACAGGTCGCCCAGGAAGCGCGTGTTCAGGGTCGGGTCTACGAAGGAGTGCACGATCTCTCCGTCCGCTCCCACCCGCCGCCAGAACTTCAACAGCCCCGTCGCCGCCTCGTACGACGGCTCGATCTCCCACAGCGGGTTGTGCGTCTGGTCGAAGAGGTCCGCGACCGTCGGGTTGGTGCCGGCCAGGTGATCGAACGCCTCGATGATCCAGTCGCGGTCGTTCTTCGCCGGGTTCGCGGCGAAGAATGCCGCGTCGTGGTCCTCAGCGTCCTTGAGACGCTCGCCGACACCTGCTAACCACGGGCGCGCGATCAGCCCGTTGTCCTCGCAGAAACGTACGAAGACGCACCCCAGCACCCACGCCACCGCGACCTGCGTGACCCGCTCGTCCCGCCAAGCCTCGTACGTGGCCGCCGTACGCCTGGCCTCGTAGGCTCTCTCGTACTCGGCGCCCAGCCGCTCCCGGTACAACTCCACCGAGTCGCTGCGCGCCCGTAAGTCATCCTCCAGGAGTGAGACCTGCTTGCGGAGGTCCTTCAGTAGACCGTCCTTGCCACTGCCACGCGCGCCGCCTGCGGGGAGAGGGTCAGGTTCTCGGCCAGCAGGCCCCGGCGGAAGTCCAGCAGCGCCCGGCCCGGCGCCCCCGGCGGGACCAGCGCCGCCGCCCGGCCCAGCGCGGCCCGCGCCTCGTCCGCCCGGTCCCGGACCGTGTGCAGCGTGGCCGCGTAGGCAAGTTGCCCGCGTTCACAAGCGGCCGCGCCCCGCTCCTCGTCGGTGTGGGCCAGCGCCTCGGCCGTACGCAGCCCGTCCTCGGCCTCCTCCCAGCCCTGCTCGGTGTACAGACACCGTTCGACCAGCAGCGCGGCCCGCTGCAACGCGGACGCCGGGGTGTCGGGCCGGAGCAGGGCCGCCGCGTCCGCCCAGCACGCGCGGGAGCGCAGCCGCCATACCGCGGTCTGGAGGGGATCGTCACCAGGGGTCGTTCCGAAACCAGACATGGCGGTATGCGCCACATTGCCCTCCCCGAGCGCGCCGTCGAGCTATGAGTGGTGGCGGCATCTCAGCACGAATCGTCGCCCCTGGCCAAGAGGGAGTGTGAAAGTTTTCACTTGCGCTGACTCGCGCGGCCGGTCCGATCGCCTCAACTCATCCGCAACGCCAGGAAGAAATCGAGCTTGTCCTCCAGGCGTGACAGGTCACGGCTCGTCAATTGCTCGATTCTGCCGACGCGGTAGCGCAGCGTGTTGACGTGCAGGTGGAGGCGGTTGGCGCAGCGTGTCCAGGAGCCGTCGCAGTCGAGGAACGCCTCCAGGGTGGGGATCAGTTCGGCGCGGTGCCGGCGGTCGTAGTCCCGGAGGGGGTCGAGGAGCCGGGCCGTGAACGCGCGCCGGACGTCGTCCGGGACGAAGGGCAGCAGCAGGACGTGCGAGGCCAGCTCCTGGTGGCCGGCCGCGCACACCCGGCCGGGCCGGGCCGCCGCCACCCGCCGAGCGTGCCGCGCCTCCTCCAGCGCCCCGCGCAGCCCCTCCGCCGAGTGCACGGCCGCGCTGACGCCGAGCGTGACCCGCCCGTCCTCGTCAAGACCGGCCGTCAGGGGATCCCGTACGGACTCCAGGAGCGCTTCGGCGTGGATCCCCGACTCGGAGCCGTCGTGCTCGGTCGACACCGCCGGGAGGGGTACGAGGGCGATCGCCTCGTCGCCGGTGTGGGCGACGGCGATCCGGTCGGAGGGCTCCGGTCCCGTCGCCAGCGGGTCGACGAGGATCTCCTCAAGGAGCGACTGGGCGACCGGCCCGCCCTCGATGTCCCCGCCGTCCCACTCGACGCGGGCCACGACCACCTGCCAGTGCGGTGCCGCGCCGAGCCCGGGCAGCAGCACCGGGGCGGCCACCCGCAGCCGGGCGGCGATCTCGGCGGGCGCGGCACCGGTCTGCACCAGCTCCAGCACCTCCTGAGCGAGCCGCCTGCGCACCGTACGGGCGGCGTCCCGCCGGTCCCGCTCGACCGCGATCAGCTGGGTGACGCCCTGGAGCAGGTCGAGCCGTTCCTCGGGCCAGTCCCCGGCGTCCGCCGCGACGGCCAGCAGCCAGTCCGACAGCACCGTCTCCCGTACGTCCCGGGCGCCCTGCGGGGAGCGCCCGCTGCTGCGGATCGGGAAGAGGGCGTACGGCGCGGTGCCCAGCGTCACCCGGTGCGGGCCCCGCCGTCCGGTGCGGGCGGCCGCCAGATGCTCGGCTGCCAATCGCGCGCACAGGTCGGCGGGCAGCTCCGGCCCGCCCACCTTCGGGCCCGCGATGAGCCGCCCGGTCGGCGACAGCACCCAGGCGCTCAGATCGAGGTCGGAGCCGAGGAGGTCGAGGACCACGTCCGGACCGCCGCCCGCGGGGCCCGAGGTCATCATCCGCCGGTGCCGGTCGACCACCGCCGCGAGGTCCCCGGCGCGCTCGCCCGAGACCTGCCGTACGACATGCTCGGTGATCGTCGCGAACGCCACCGACTCGTGCACCGCGAACAGCGGCAGCCGGTGCTTGGCGCAGGCGACCACCAGATCGTCCGGGACGTCCCCGAGTTCGGCCTCACCGGCGGCGAGCGCGGCCACGCCGGCCGCCACCAGGATCCGTACGAACGGCTCGGAGTCCTCGGCGTCCCGGCGCCAGGCCAGGCCCGTGAGCACCAGCTCCCCGCCCGAGAGGTAGCGGCTGGGGTCCCTGAGGTCGGTGGTCATCACGCCGCGGACGGTGCGGTCCAGCTCGTCCTCGCCGCCGAGCAGCCTGAGGCCCAGCGCGTCGGTGTCCAGCAGTGCGCGCAGCCGCATTCTCGTCGCCGCCGTTCTTTGTCTCGAAATCTACGATGAATCTTGATGGGTCATGGTGGCCGCGGCCAGATCGGCGGGCCGGTGAGCGCCGCTGTACGCGGTGCTCGCCTGCTTCCGGAGGTGTCCCAGGTCACAAGGGCTGTGACTGACGTTTCCACGGAAAAACGAGGAGGTTACCGGTGACCTCCATTCATACGAATCTACAAGATGACCTCGCTGGCCAGCCAACTCCTTCATGGTTTCCGTGACTGACCGATGGGGCGCACCGCGCTGTGTACTGACGTCAATCCGCGTTAACAGAACATGAACGAGCCAGTCCCACCGCACCCGATCTGGCTTGATCAGTACGACCCACGAGACGAAGAAGAGAGCCGGTCATGGACTTCCTTCGCCCCGCCAGCTGGGAGGAGGCGCTCGCCGCGAAGGCCGAGCACCCCACCGCTGTGCCGATTGCGGGTGGCACCGATGTGATGGTCGAGATCAACTTCGACCACCGCCGGCCCGAGTACCTGCTCGACCTGAACCGCATCGGCGACCTCTCCGAGTGGGAGGCCGGCGAGGACACCGTGCGGCTCGGCGCCTCCGTCCCGTACGCCAAGATCATGGAGCACCTGCGTCCCGAGCTGCCGGGCCTGGCCCTCGCCTCGCACACGGTCGCCTCCCCGCAGATCCGCAACCGCGGCGGCGTCGGCGGCAACCTCGGCACCGCCTCCCCGGCCGGCGACGCCCACCCCGCCCTCCTCGCGGCCGGCGCCGAGGTCGAGGTCGAGTCGGTGCGCGGCTCCCGTCTCATCCCGATCGACGAGTTCTACACCGGCGTGAAGCGCAACGCGCTCGCCGCCGACGAGCTGATCAGGGCCGTACACATCAAGAAGGCCGACGGGCCGCAGCAGTACTCCAAGGTCGGCACCCGCAACGCCATGGTGATCGCGGTGTGCGCCTTCGGTCTCGCGCTGCACCCCGAGACGCGGACCGTCCGCACCGGCATCGGCTCGGCCGCCCCCACCCCGGTCCGCGCGAAGGCCGCGGAGGAGTTCCTGAACGCGGCGCTCGAAGAGGGCGGCTTCTGGGACAACGGCAAGATCATCACCCCGTCGGTCGCCAAGCAGTTCGCGGAGCTGTGCTCGGGCGCCTGCAACCCGATCGACGACGTCCGGGGCACCGCGAGCTACCGCCGGCACGCGGTCGGCGTCATGGCCCGCCGCACGCTGACCTGGACCTGGGAGTCGTACCGCGGCGCCCGCCGCATCACCGAGGGAGCTGCGTAATGCGTGTGAACTTCACTGTCAACGGCCGTCCCCAGGAAGCCGACGACGTGTGGGAGGGCGAGTCCCTGCTGTACGTGCTGCGTGAGCGGCTCGGTCTGCCGGGTTCGAAGAACGCCTGCGAACAGGGCGAGTGCGGTTCGTGCACGGTCCGCCTCGACGGCGTGCCGGTGTGCTCGTGCCTGGTCGCCGCCGGTCAGGTGGAGGGCCGCGAGGTCGTCACGGTCGAGGGCCTGGCGGACTACGCCAAGCAGCGCTCCTGCGGCGACACGTGTGGCACCTCGCTCGACGAGGCCAAGGGCTGGCAGGCCAAGGGCACCGACTCGCAGACCGGCGAGGGCACGGAACTCTCCCCGATCCAGCAGGCGTTCATCGACGCCGGCGCCGTCCAGTGCGGCTTCTGCACGCCGGGTCTGCTGGTCGCCGCCGACGAGATGCTGGAGAGCAACCCGAACCCGACCGACGCGGACATCCGCGAGGCGCTGTCGGGCAACCTGTGCCGCTGCACCGGGTACGAGAAGATCATGGACGCGGTCCGGCTGGCAGCCGCCCGGCAGGGAGAGGCGGTCTAGCACCATGCCCACCAACGGCGCCCCCATCGGCGCTCCCACCAAGGTCACCCAGGGCTCCCAGACCAAGGGCGGCATCGGCGAGTCCACCCTCCGCCCGGACGGCACCCTCAAGGTTACCGGCGAGTTCGCGTACTCGTCCGACATGTGGCACGAGGACATGCTCTGGGGCCAGATCCTGCGCTCCACGGTCGCGCACGCCGAGATCGTGTCCATCGACACGGGCGAGGCCCTCGCGACGCCGGGCGTGTACGCCGTCATGACGTACGACGACCTGCCGACCGACGTGAAGAACTACGGCCTGGAGATCCAGGACACCCCGGTCCTCGCCCACGGCAAGGTCCGCCACCACGGCGAGCCCGTCGCGATCGTCGCCGCCGACCACCCGGAGACCGCGCGCCGCGCCGCCGCCAAGATCAAGGTGGAGTACCGGGAGCTGCCGGTCATCACCGACGAGGCCTCCGCGACCGCGCCGGACGCGATCCTCGTCCACGAGGGCCGCGACGACCACCACTTCGGCCATGTCCCGCACTCGAACATCGTGCACCGCCAGCCGATCGTACGAGGGGACGTCTCCGCCGCTCGTGAGCGTGCCGACGTCGTCGTCGAGGGCGAGTACACCTTCGGCATGCAGGACCAGGCCTTCCTCGGCCCCGAGTCGGGCCTCGCGGTCCCGGACGAGGACGGCGGCGTCCACCTCTACATCGCCACCCAGTGGCTGCACAGCGACCTGCGGCAGATCGCCCCGGTCCTCGGCCTGCCCGAGAGCAAGGTCCGTATGACGCTGTCCGGCGTCGGCGGCGCGTTCGGTGGCCGTGAGGACCTGTCGATGCAGATCCACGCCTGTCTGCTCGCCCTGCGCACCGGCAAGCCCGTCAAGATCGTCTACAATCGCTTCGAGTCCTTCTTCGGACACGTCCACCGCCACCCCGCGAAGCTGTACTACGAGCACGGCGCCACCAAGGACGGCAAGCTCACCCACCTGAAGTGCCGGATCGTCCTGGACGGCGGCGCCTACGCGTCGGCCTCCCCGGCGGTCGTCGGCAACGCCGCGTCGCTGAGCGTCGGCCCGTACGTGGTCGACGACGTGGACATCGAGGCGATCGCCCTCTACACCAACAACCCGCCCTGCGGCGCCATGCGCGGCTTCGGCGCGGTCCAGGCGTGCTTCGCCTACGAGGCGCAGATGGACAAGCTGGCGGCGAAGCTCGGCATGGACCCGGTGGAGTTCCGCCGGCTCAACGCCATGGAGCAGGGCACGATCATGCCGACCGGCCAGCCGGTCGACTCCCCGGCCCCGGTCGCCGAACTCCTGCGCCGCGTCAAGGCCATGCCGATGCCGCCGGAGCGCCAGTGGGAGAGCAGCGAGGGCGCGGACGTACGGCAGCTGCCCGGCGGTCTGTCCAACACCACGCACGGTGAAGGCGTCGTACGCGGAGTCGGCTACGCCGTCGGCATCAAGAACGTCGGCTTCTCCGAAGGCTTCGACGACTACTCGACCGCTCGCGTGCGGATGGAGGTCGTCGGTGGAGAGCCGGTGGCCACCGTGCACACCGCGATGGCGGAGGTCGGCCAGGGCGGCGTCACCGTCCACGCGCAGATCGCCCGCACCGAGCTGGGCGTCACGCAGGTGACCATCCGTCCGGCGGACACGCAGGTCGGCTCGGCGGGTTCGACGTCGGCCTCGCGCCAGACGTATGTCACGGGCGGCGCGGTGAAGAACGCGTGCGAGCTGGTCCGGGAGACGGTGCTGGAGATCGGCCGCCGCAAGTTCGGTACGTACCACCCGGCTTGGGCGACGGCCGAGCTGCTCCTGGAGGGCGGCAAGGTCGTCACCGACGGCGGCGAGGTACTGGCCGACCTGGTGGACGTCCTCGAAGACGAGGCCGTCGAGATCGAGGAGGAGTGGCGGCACCGGCCCACCGAGGCCTTCGACCTGCGCACCGGCCAGGGCAACGGCCACGTCCAGTACAGCTTCGCCGCGCACCGCGCCGTCGTCGAGGTCGACACCGAGCTGGGCCTGGTCAAGGTCATCGAGCTGGCCTGCGCCCAGGACGTCGGCAAGGCACTCAACCCGCTGTCCGTCATCGGCCAGATCCAGGGCGGCACGGTACAGGGCCTGGGCGTCGCGGTGATGGAAGAGATCATCGTCGACCCCAAGACGGCCAAGGTCAGGAACCCCTCCTTCACGGACTACCTGATCCCCACCATCCTCGACACCCCGACCATCCCGGTCGACGTCCTCGAACTCGCCGACAACCACGCCCCCTACGGCCTCCGCGGCGTCGGCGAAGCCCCAACCCTGTCCTCAACTCCAGCCGTCCTCGCAGCAATCCGCAACGCGACGGGCCTGGAGCTGAACAGAACGCCGGTACGCCCGGAACACCTGACGGGCACGGCGTAAGCGGCGCGTCACAACGCCGCCGCCGCGCCTCACCGGGCGCGTGCGGCAACGGCAACGTCTCAACGTCCGCCGCCGCTGCGGGCATGCGTGCCGCCTGGGGCGGCACGGGTGGGCGCAGCGGCACCCCGACGCCGGGCAACAGCCAAACCCACGGCAACCCCGACGCCGGTCAAGTCCAGTACCACGCACACGCATCGTTCGTCTCGGGCCGTCCCCCGGGTCGTGCGGCCGCAGCACCTTCCCAAATCCCGTAGCCGCCACCCCGGCGGTTCCCCATACGGGTGTCCCTATGAACCTTGGGAGCAGGCCCACATGACCCAGCAGTCACTTGAGCCGAGGACCACAGCCGAAGACGCGGGCGAAGGCACCCGCATCCCGGCCGGCAGGTCCTGGCTCGACCGGTACTTCCACATATCCAAGCGAGGATCCACCGTCGCAACGGAGGTCCGCGGCGGCGTCACCACCTTCATGGCGATGGCGTACATCCTCCTCCTCAACCCCCTGATCCTGTCCGGCAAGGACGCCGCAGGGAACACGCTCGCCCAGCAGGCCCTCATCACCGCAACCGCGTTCGCCGCGGCCCTCACCACCCTGCTGATGGGCTTCTTCGGCAAGGTGCCGCTCGCCCTCGCCGCCGGCCTCTCCGTCTCCGGCGTCCTCGCCTCACAGGTCGCCCCGCAGATGACCTGGCCGCAGGCCATGGGCATGTGCGTGATGTACGGCGTGGTCATCATGCTGCTGGTCGTCACCGGCCTCCGCGAGATGATCATGAACGCGATCCCGCTGGCGCTGAAGCACGCGATCACCATGGGCATCGGCCTGTTCGTCGCCCTGATCGGCTTCTTCAAGGCCGGTTTCGTGCACCAGGGCGAGGGGACCCCGGTCACCCTCGGCCCGGCCGGCGAACTGGCGGGCTGGCCCGTCCTGCTCTTCGCGGTGACCCTCCTCGCGATCTTCATGCTCCAGGCGCGCGGCATCCCCGGCGCGATCCTGATCGGCATCGTCGGCGGCACCCTCATCGCGGTCGTCCTCAACGCCCTCGACGTCATCGACCCCAAGCAGTGGGCGAGCGGCGCACCCGAACTGCACGGCAGCGCGGTCTCCATGCCCGACTTCTCGATCTTCGGCAATGTCGAGTTCGGCGGGTGGGGGCAGGTCGGCGCGATGACGGTCGGCATGATCGTGTTCACGCTCGTGCTCGCCGGGTTCTTCGACGCGATGGCGACGATCATCGGCGTCGGCACCGAGGCCAAGCTGGCCGACGACAAGGGCCGGATGCCGGGCCTGTCCAAGGCGCTGTTCATCGACGGCGCGGGCGGCGCGATCGGCGGCGTGTCCGGCGCCTCGGGCCAGACCGTGTTCGTGGAGTCGGCGACGGGCGTCGGCGAGGGAGCCCGTACGGGCCTGTCCTCGGTCGTCACCGGCCTGTTCTTCGCGGCCTGCCTGTTCTTCACGCCGCTCACGGCGATCGTGCCGGGCGAGGTCGCGGCGGCGGCCCTGGTGGTCATCGGCGCCATGATGATGATGAACGCGCGGCATGTGGACTGGGCGGACCGGGCCACCGCGATCCCGGTCTTCCTGACCGTCGTCATCATGCCGTTCACGTACTCGATCACGGCCGGTGTCGCCGCCGGTGTCATCTCGTACGTCGCCATCAAGATCGCTCAGGGCAAGGCGAGGGAGATCGGGGCGTTCATGTGGGCGCTGACAGGCATCTTCCTGGTCTTCTTCGCCCTCAATCCCATAGAGAGCTGGATGGGCGTGCACTAGGCACGTCTCCACACAACCGCTGTAAGGAGACCGAGAGATGCTGGACATCGCCGAAGAGCTGCACCGGTGGGTCGAGCAGGGACGCGACTTCGCCGTGGCCACCGTGGTGGCCGTCGGCGGCAGCGCGCCCCGCCAGCCCGGCGCCGCCCTCGCGGTGGACGCCGACGGCACGGCGATCGGCTCGGTCTCCGGCGGCTGTGTGGAGGGCGCCGTGTACGAACTGTGCCAACAGGCCCTCCAGGACGGGGAGTCGGTCCTGGAACGCTTCGGCTACAGCGACGAGGACGCCTTCGCCGTAGGCCTGACCTGCGGCGGCATCATCGACATCCTCGTCACCCCGGTCCGGGTGGGCGACCCCGTCCGCCCGGTGCTCGCGTCCGCGCTCACCGCCGCCGCGCGCGGGGAGGCGGCGGCGGTGGCCCGGATCGTCTCCGGCCCGCCGGAGCTGATGGGCCGGGCCCTGCTGGTCCACCCCGAGGGCCCGTACGACGGTGGCTTCGGCGCCCACCCCGAACTGGACCGCACGGTCGCCGAGGAGGCCCGCGCCTTCCTGGACGCGGGCCGCACCGGCACCCTGGAGATCGGCGAGCGGGGTTCGCGCTGCGGGGCCCCGCTCACGGTCCTGGTGGAGTCCTCGGTTCCACCGCCCCGGATGATCGTCTTCGGCGCGATCGACTTCGCGTCGGCGCTGGTCCGCATCGGCAAGTTCCTGGGCTACCACGTGACGGTGTGCGACGCCCGCCCCGTCTTCGCCACGCGGACCCGCTTCCCCGAGGCCGACGAGATCGTCGTCGAGTGGCCGCACACGTACCTGGAGGGCACGCAGGTCGACGGCCGTACGGTCCTGTGCGTCCTGACCCACGACGCCAAGTTCGACGTACCCCTGTTGCAGCTCGCGCTCCGGCTCCCGGTCGCCTACGTCGGCGCGATGGGCTCCCGCCGCACCCACCTCGACCGCAACGAACGCCTCCGCGAAGTCGGCGTGACCGAGCTGGAGTTGGCCCGACTGCGCTCCCCGATCGGCCTCGACCTCGGCGCCCGCACCCCCGAGGAGACGGCCCTGTCGATCGCCTCCGAGATCGTCGCGGCCCGCCGCGGCGGCAGCGGCGTCTCCCTCACCGGCGCCCACACGCCCATCCACCACGACGTGACGTCGGCGTCGGAACCGACGGGGCGGATCGGGTCGGTAGCCTGACCGCATGCCCGTCATCGACGCATGGATGCAGCACCCCACGCTCCGGCACTCAAACCACGAGATGTTCGAGTCCCTGCGCCGCTGGACGGGCATGGAGCGGCTCGAGGAGCCACTGCCGGTCAAAGCGACGGTGGCCGCGATGGCCGCCGCCGATGTCGAGATCGGCCTGTCCGCGGCCTGGTACGGCCCTCAGGGACCGCTGATCAGCAATGACGAGGTGGCCGAGTTCGTCGACCGGTCGGACGGCAGACTGCGCGGCGTGGCCGGAGCCGACCTCACCCGCCCGGTCCCGGCGGTACGGGAACTGCGCCGCGCCGTGCAGGAACTCGGCTTCGTCGCCCTGCGGATCGTCCCCTGGCTCTGGCAACTCCCGCCCACCGACCGGCTGTACTACCCTACGCCGCCTGCGTCGACCTAGGCATCCCCTTCTGCACCCAGGTCGGCCACACCGGCCCGCTGCACCCCTCCGAGACGGGCCGCCCCATTCCGTACGTCGATCAGGTCGCCCTCGACTTCCCCGAACTGACCATCGTGTGCGGGCACATCGGCTACCCGTGGACCACGGAAATGATCGCGGTCGCCGACAAACACACCAACGTCTACATCGACACCAGCGCCTACACCGCCCACCGCTATCCGCCCGAACTGGTCGCCTACCTGCGCGGCCGGGGCCGCGGCAAGGTCCTGTTCGGCTCCAACTACCCGATGATCACGCCGAGTCGGGCGCTGGAGCACCTCCCCGACCTCGACCTGGACGACGAGACCACTGAGCTGTTCCTGTCCGGCAACGCGCGACGCGTCTTCAGTCTCTGAGCGACGATCCCCGTCACGGCCACCTGAGCAACCGATTCACCGCACGCCCGAACACATACCGCGCCGCCCGCTCCACCACCGGATCGAAGACGCCGGGCACCAGCCGCACCCCGAGTTCCTCGCGCCAGACGACCCGCGCCCGGCCACCCGGCCCCAGTCGCACCTCGAGCTCGGCCCAGCCGGTGATCACGCGGCCCCGCTTCTCCAGGCGGCACAGGCCCGGTGTCTCGTCGCCGGGTGGGTGCCACACGGTGACCTCCATGCGGTCGTCGAAGGCGAGCGGGCCGAGCCCGGAGCGGGCGACGAACACCGTGCCCTCCCCTGTGGGGGGTGGGGTGACGACGGTGACCCGGGTCAGCGGGACGACCTCGCTGTGGCGGGGCCACTCGGTGAGTCGGCGCCAGGCCTCGGGGAGGGGGAGGGGCGCGGTGCGTTCGAGGAGGAAGTTGACCACGCAATGATCGTAGGGAAGCTCGTTGTGAATTCCCGTCCCAACTTCCCGCACGGACCGGTGAAGCATGGTGGCGGGCCTCTAGCATGCCCCGCATAGGCGGGCAATCCGCCCGCCCTCAGGGGGAGTTGTTCGTCATGCCACTGAAGGCCTATGGCGTACTGATCACACGAGCGGTCGACACCCGGCGCGAGGGCGCCGACGACACGCCGCACTACCAGATCCATCTCACGGACGACGCGGGCACGCACTACCGCGCCGCCGTCAACGTCCTCTCGCAGGAGCGGCCCAGCGAGCTGCTGTACCTCGTCGACGAGGACTTCCGGCACCCCGTCACGGACCGGCTGGAAGGCCTCACCAGCGGCTGGAACACCCTGCCGGCCGGACCCGGCGGCCCGAACCTCGACTTCGTCCGCGGCAACCTCTTCGACCCGGCGCGGATGCGCCCGCTGCCGCCGGACGCGGACGGTCCCGACAACGACCTCGCCGACGTCCTCGACCACTATGTGCGGCGCGCGGTCGACGACCCGGAGGCCCGGCTGTACGTCTTCGGTGAGCGCTGGGGGCCCGAGAACGGCGCCCAGGACAAGGTGTTCGGCTTCCGGCCCGGCAACGGCGTCCACGACATCCATATGAACCAGGGCAACAGCCGCCGCTTCCGGGGCGACGACGGGGTGTGGCAGGACGGCGGGATTCTGATCCACTTCCCCGGGCAGTCGCGCTGGGTCGGGATCTTCCTCGCCTTCCAGAGCCAGTCCTGGCACACCGA
The DNA here is from genome assembly GCF_040656035.1 of Streptomyces sp. NPDC050211. NCBI lineage: Bacteria > Bacillati > Actinomycetota > Actinomycetes > Kitasatosporales > Streptomycetaceae > Streptomyces > Streptomyces sp. NPDC050211. Next base: position 43,624 of record NZ_JBFALC010000003.1, on the reverse strand, counting down.
CGACATCACCGGCCACGCCCTGGAAGGCGCCGACGGTACGCGCCCCGAGCCCGGCGGCCAGCGGGTGCGGGTCGTCGCCGCGCTGGTCAACCCCAGGGGCCCAGCGCCCGAAGCGGAGACGGTGACGCTGCTCAACGCCTCGCCGGACCCCGTCGACCTCACCGGCTGGCGCCTCACCGACCGCCTTGGACACGGCTCCCCGGTACCGCCCGGCCCGCTGGCCCCCGGCGCCTTCCTGTCCGTCCCCCTATCGGCGGACGGCGCCCAACTCGGCAACAATGGCGGCGAGATCAACGTTCTCGACGCGGGCGGCCTGAAGGTGCACGGTGTTTCGTACACCAAGCAGCAGGCGGGACGTGAGGGCTGGACCGTGGTGTTCTGACGACCCGACGACGTGCCGCCACCGGAGGGCGCCTCATGGACCTTCACCCGCACGGCAGACTCGACGAGTTGCAGCGCGAGCCGTACCCGCACTACGCGCGCGCCCGGCACACCGACGGCCTCGTGCACCTCGCCGAGCTGGACGCCTGGCTGATCGCCCGGGACGCCGACGTACGAGAAGTCCTGCGCCGCCCCGAGGACTTCTCGTCGGCGAACGCGCTGCGGCCGGACGTGCTGCCGTCGCCCGCCGCGCTCGCCGTCCTCGGCGGCGGGTTCGGCGGGCGGCCCGTCGTCGTCACCGCGGACGGGGAGCCGCACCAGCGGCTGCGCGCCCCGATCGTCCGCGGCCTGTCACCGGCGCGCGTCGCCGCCGTGCTGCCGTACGCCGCCGAGCGCGCCGCCGCTCTCGTCGACACGTTCGCCGGGGACGGGGAGGCCGAGCTGATGTCGGCCTACGCGATGCGGCTCCCCGGGGAGGTCATCGGCAGGATCGTCGGCCTCGACCCGGCCGACGTGCCCGCCGTCGTGCACGGCGGGTACCGGGCCGAGGAACTGCTCTTCCGTCCACTGGAGGAGGACGAGCAGGTGGCCGCGGCCGAGGACGTCGTCGCCATGCAGCACATCCTCGACGGCTACGTGCGCGAGCGGCACGCGCACCCCCGCGAGGACCTCTGCACCGACCTCATCGCCTCCGTCACCACCCCGGGCAAGGGCGAACTCACCCTGGAGCAGCGGCATGAACTCGTCGCCCACCTCCAGAACCTGCTCCTCGCGGGCCACCTCACCACCACCGCACTGATCGGCACGACCGTGCTGCACCTCCTGCGCCACCGCGACCAGTGGGAGCTGCTGTGCGCCGAGCCTGACCGGATCCCGGCGGCGATCGAGGAGGCGGCTCGCTACGACACGGCCCTGCAGGGATTCCGCCGCGTCACCACCCGCCCGGTCACCCTCGCGGGCACCGAACTCCCCGCCGGTGCCGAGCTGTTCGTGGCCTTCGGCGCGGCGAACCGGGACGCGGTACGGCACCCGCGCCCCGACACCTTCGACATCACCCGCACACCCGACCGCCACCTGGCCTTCGGGCTGGGCGTGCACAGCTGCCCCGGCTCTCAGCTCGCCCGCGAGCAACTCCGCCTCACACTGCGGGAGTTGACCGGCCGCCTACCGGGCCTGCGCCTGGCCGAGGACCGCCCGGTCACCATGCGCCCGACGCTGATCCACCGCTCCCCGCAGACCCTGCACCTTCACTGGCCGTAGAAGGTGGCGTCCGCCCGGTCCGTCGCCGTGCTGGGCGTCTGGACGAACAGCACGTGCTCCCAGTGCCGGATGTAGCGGCCGGCGTAGTTGTACGACTCGTACGAGACCCCCGCCGCGTCGGACAGCCCCGCCCGCCGGTAGAAGGTCGCGTCGGACGCGAACCCTGCCGTCCCGTCGTTCTTCTCCAGCCACACCTCGAAGTTCTTGTGCCGCAGGAAGTAGCCGGGGAAGTTCGCCGACTCCAGCGAGACGGTCCCGCTCCCCGCGAGCCCCGTGACCACCCGGAACTGCGAGTCCGCCAGCGGTGCGACGTTCGCGTCCGTCCGGGCGCGGTACTCCCAGTGGCGCATGAACCGGTCCGGGAAGTTGTACGACGAGAAACGCTGCGGCGTGACCCCGTCGGCCACCGGGATCCCGAAGTCGGGGGTGCCGTCGGCCTTCCAGTACAGCTTCTGCACGCGGGTACGGCGGTTGGGGTCGTTCAGCGGGTCGCCGCTGATGTCCTTGTAGCTGCGGTCGTGGTAGACGACGATGTCGCTCTTTCCGTCCTCAGAGACGGTGAAGGAGTTGTGGCCCGGCCCGTACTGGCTGGTCGAGGCGTTGCTGGTGAAGACGGGGGCCGAACTCTTCGTCCACGACGCCGGGTTGAGCAGGTTCGCGCTCGCCGAGGCCGACAGCAGCCCCAGGCAGTAGTTGCTGTCCGTGGCGCTCGCCGAGTACGACATGAACACCTTGCCCCCACGCTGGATCACCGCCGGCCCCTCGTTGACCTTGAAGCCGACCGTCTCCCAGGAGTAGGTGGGCCGCGACAGCATCACCGGAGTGCCGGTGATGGTCCAGGGGGTGGCCATCCTCGCGAGGTAGATGTCCGTGTTGTTGTTCACGGACGGGTCGCGCTGCGCCCACGCCAGATAGCGCACCCCGTTCACGACGAAGGTCGTGGCGTCCAGCGAGAAGCTCTCCCACTGGGTCTTGATCTGCCCCTTCTCCGTCCAGCTCGCGGTGAGCGGGTTGGCGCCGGTGCCCTCCAGGACGTACATCCGGATCGCCCACACATCACTGGTGGATCCGGCGGCGAAGTAGACGTACCACTTGCCGTCGATGAAGTGGATCTCCGGCGCCCAGATGTGCGCGCCCATCGCACCGCTGGCGTGCTTGGTCCAGATGGTGACCTCCTGGGCCGTGGACAGGCCCTGGATGGTGGTCGCCCGGCGCAGCACGATGCGGTCGTACTCGGGGACGGTCGCGGTGAAGTAGTAGTAGCCGTCGGTGTGTCTGACGATGTGTGGGTCGGCCCGCTTCTCCGCGATCGGATTGGTGTACGTCACGGCGGGGGAGTCGGGCACGGCGGCCTGGGCGGGGGAACCCGGTGCGACGAGACAGGCCGCGAGAGCGACGAGCATCGCCGTGAGCAGACGAACGACGTGACGTGCCAAGGGAGGATCCTGTCCGTGATTTCGAACGCGGTTCGTGAATTCGATCAGAAGATAGATCCGAGGCATGCCCCCGTCAACGGTTGTGTCACACGGGCTTTACCGGGCCGCAATGGACGGCGGCCGCGGGGCTGCTGGTCCCGCTGGTGCGGGAGAGGGCCGCCGCCCCTCCCGCACCGGCGTCGTACGGCCTCAGCAGTCGCGGAACTCCGGGGACTGGTTCAGGATCTGGGAGCGCAGAGAGGTGAAGCGGGTGTACGTCGAACCGCCGCGCGCCTCCGGCGGGAACACGGCGACGCGGTGGCAGTTCTGGAAGGCGAGGGCGACGCCGAAGTGCCGCTCCAGGCTGCCGCGGATCGCGTCGCTGGACAGCGCCCGCAGCAGCTGACCGCGCTCCTTCTCGGAGGGCGGCGGGGTCTGGTTGTCGGCGAACTCGGCCTGACCGGCGCCCAGTTCGCCGACCAGACGGGCGATCAGATCGTAGGCGTACGGCAGGGACGTACGGACCGTATCCACGAAGTCCTCTTCCCGCACCTGGCCGTTCTCGGCTTCGGCGAGCAGCTGCGGGGAGACGTCGAGCGACATGAAGGGGGTGTCCTGTCTGTTGTGCTGGTGGTGGAACACAGAGGTGCGGTGAGGTCAGGCGAAGGCCGCAAGGGCTGCGGGGCCGTGCTCGAATTCGGGGTCGACCTGGTCGGCGAGGTCCCGGCCGGTGGCCGCGTTGGCCCAGGCCGTGGCGTTGCGGAGGTGGAACTCGACGGCGTGCCGCTGGAAGGCCGCCCAGTCCTTCGTACGGGCGTCGACGGCGGCCTGCAGCCGCTGCAGGGCCTCGGCGTTGGCGGGCTCCAGGTCGCCCTGGTCGCGGCCCTGTTCCTGGGCGCGGACGAAGGCGGACTGCTCGCAGTGGGCGAGGAGGTCGTCGCCGACGTGCCGGCGCAGGAAGTCGAGGTCGTCCGCGCCGGTGACCTTGTTGCCGACCACGGCGACCGGGATGCCGAACTCGGCCGCGTGGTCGCGGTACTGGCGGTAGACCGAGACGCTCTTCCGGGTCGGCTCGACGACCAGGAACGTCATGTCGAACCGGGTGAACAGCCCGGAGGCGAAGGCGTCCGCGCCGGCCGTCATGTCGACGACGACGTACTCGCCGGGGCCGTCGACCAGATGGTTGAGGTACAGCTCGACCGCGCCCAGCTTGGAGTGGTAGCAGGCCACCCCGAGATCGCTCTCGTCGAAGGCGCCGGTGACCATCAGGGACACCTCGCCGACCCGCTGGACGTGCTGCGAGTGGATCTCGTCGTCTCCGAGCAGCCGGAGCAGCCGCGAGCCGCGCCCGGGCGGCGTGGTCTTCACCATCGCCTCGCGGGACGGGATCCGCGGGTTCGTGCCCCGCAGATAGTCCTTGATCTCACCGGTCCGCGCACTGAGCGGCGGCGCGGCGAAGACCTCGTCCTCGTCGAGCCCGAGGGCGTAGGCCAGGTGCTGGTTGATGTCGCCGTCCATGGCGACGACGGGCGCGCCCGAGCGCGCGAGATGACGGGCGAAGAGTGCGGACAGGGTCGTCTTGCCGCTGCCGCCCTTGCCCACGAAGGCCACGCGCATGCCTAACCGCCCCTATTGGAAATGAATGTCATGAACGTAGATTGGTGATCGCAGGGGGCCGGTGTCAAATCCGTGGACGCTCAACTGGGCGGCGGGCGACGCGAGTTGAAAATTGGGTAGTAATGCGGGACGCCCGTCAGGGGAGTCGCACGAGATTGAGCCGGTAGTCCTCGACTGTCGGCAGCTTCATCGCGGCAAGGCCGGTGAGCATCTCCTGGTAGCCGCCCGGCAGTTCGTCGTACATCGCGGACGGCAGGGTGACCAGCGTGTGCGAGGCGAGGACCTGGACCCCGGGGCGCCAGTCCGCGAGCCGGGCCGGGTCCGTGCAGTTCCACCGCAGCCGTGCGTCGACCTTGCTGAGCGCGTCGTGCTCGTCCTGGGTGTCGACCATGCCGGGGCCTGTCGTATCGAGGGCCAGCAGCGAGCCCGGGAATCGGTCGGCGAGGAGGTCGACGACACGCTGGACGTCCTTCTCCTCGAAGTACGGCAGGACGGCCTCGGCGGCGAGGAAATACGGGCCGTCCGTGGGCAGCGATTCGGTCCATGACGCGTCCGTCACCGATGCCGGGATCATCGTCCGGCGCCGGGTGTCCTCGAAGAAGGTCCGGCGCAGGTCGACCACGTCGGGCAGATCGAGGTCGAACCACCGGACCCGGCCGTTGTCGACGCGCTCGTACCGCGTGTTGAGGCCGGTGCCGATCTCGACGACCGTGCCCTCGGGGTGTTCGGTGAGGAAGTCCCGCACCCAGCGGTCGAACAGGCTCGTGCGCAGCACCGAGCCGAGCAGGCTCGGTCCGTCGTCGAAGCGGGCGAAGTCGTAGTCGATCGAGGCGACGATCTCCTCGGCCCGTGCGTCGCGCAGGGCGGGTTCCGGCTTGCGGTTCTCCACCGCGCGGCCATAGAGCGGGATGAGCAGGGTCTCCTGGACCGTGCCCAGACGTACGGTGTGCTGAGTCATGGCAGCCTCCCGGTTCGGTGTCCGTACCGGGCCGGGCGGTGCCGTGGCTGCGTCCACCGCCCGGCCCGGAGTCAGTGGGCCCCCGCGACCAGTTCGGGGTGCTCTTCGTGCTCGCAGGCCTCGTCGATGCCGTACGTCTCCCAGGCCGGGAAGGGGTCGGTGGCGGGCGGCGTTTCACCGGCCCGCATCAGACAGGCGGACAGCGCGGCCCGCAGCGGCTCAGCCTGCAACTCGGTGCCGATGAAGACGAGTTCCTGCGCGTACGGCGCCTCCTCGTCCCGCGCCGTGGACGGCTCGAAGCGGGCCACCGCGCCGGCCTGCGACCACAGCCCCGTCACCTGCGGGCGGCTGGCCAGGGTGAAGAAGCCCTTGGAGCGCAGCACCTCCCCGAAGACTCCGCTGTCCAGCTGCTCGCTCACGAAGGTCCACAACCGGTCCGGGTGGAAGGGCAGTTCGGCGCGGAAGACGGTGGAGGAGATGCCGTACTCCTCGGTCTCCGGGACATGGTCGCCGTTCAGCTCCCGGACCCAGCCCGGCGCCTGCTGGGCGCGCTCCAGGTCGAACAGTCCGGTGCCCAGCACCTCGCGGACGTCGACCCGGCCGTGCTCGGCGGGAACGATCCGGGCGGCGGGATTGAGACGGGCGAGCGTCGCGCGCAGCCGGTCGGCGGTCGCGGTGTCGACGAGGTCGAGCTTGTTGACGACGATCACGTCGGCGAACTCGACCTGGTCCATCAGCAGATCGCTGACGGTGCGCTCGTCGTCCTCGTACTGGTCGAGCCCTCGCTCCACCAGCTCGTCGCCGCCCGCCAGTTCGGGCAGGAAGTTCGCGGCGTCCACGACCGTGACCATGGTGTCCAGTCGCGCCAGGTCGCCGAGGGTGGCGCCGTCGTCGCGGGCGAAGGCGAAGGTGGCCGCGACCGGCATCGGCTCCGAGATGCCGGACGACTCGATGAGGAGGTAGTCGAAGCGGCCCTCGCGGGCCAGCCGGTCGACCTCCTCCAGCAGATCGTCGCGCAGGGTGCAGCAGATGCACCCGTTGGTCATCTCGACCAGGCGCTCCTCGGTGCGCGACAGAGCGGCCTCGCCGCCGCGGACCAGCGCGGCGTCGATGTTGATCTCGCTCATGTCATTGACGATGACCGCGACCCGCAGGCCCTCACGGTTGCCGAGGACATGGTTGAGCAGCGTGGTCTTGCCCGCTCCCAGAAATCCGGACAGCACGGTGACGGGCAGACGGTCGGACAGGCCGAGGGAAGGCATGGCGGTTCTCCTGGGTGGGCGAGCACCGTCACGCTACATGAAAATGGGTCCCATTAACACCGGCCGGGGCGTGCGGGGCGGCCCCGGCCGGTGGGGAGGCAGGTGGTTAGGACGTGGGCAGTTCGCCGCGGACCGTGCGGGCCGCGGCGACTAGGTTCTCCAGCGAGGAACGGGTCTCCGGCCAGGCGCGGGTCTTCAGGCCGCAGTCGGGGTTGACCCACAGCCGGTCGGCGGGGATCGCCTTCAGGGCGGTGCGCAGGAGTTCGGCCGCCTCCTCGGCGCTCGGCACGCGCGGGGAGTGGATGTCGTACACGCCGGGTCCGGCCTCGCGCGGATAGCCATGGCCGGCGAGTTCACGGGCGACCTGCATATGGGAGCGGGCCGCCTCCAGGCTGATGACGTCCGCATCGAGATCGTCGATGGCCTGGATGATGTCGCCGAACTCGGCGTAGCACATATGGGTGTGGATCTGCGTGTCCGGGCGCACGCCGCCGGTCGTCAGACGGAACGCCTCCGTCGCCCAGGCCAGGTAGGCGGGGTGGTCGGCGGCGCGCAGCGGCAGCGTCTCGCGCAGGGCCGGTTCGTCGACTTGGATCACCGAAGTCCCGGCCGCCTCGAGGTCGTTCACCTCGTCGCGCAGCGCCAGCGCGACCTGCCGGGCCGTCTCGCCGAGCGGCTGGTCGTCGCGGACGAAGGACCAGGCGAGCATGGTGACCGGTCCCGTGAGCATGCCCTTGACGGGGCGCGAGGTGAGGGACTGGGCATACGTCGTCCAGCGCACCGTCATCGGCTCGGGCCGGGAGATGTCGCCGGCCAGGATCGGCGGGCGGACGTAGCGGGTGCCGTAGGACTGGACCCAGCCGTGCTGGGTGGCGAGGTAGCCGGTGAGCTGCTCGGCGAAGTACTGGACCATGTCGTTGCGTTCGGGCTCACCGTGCACCAGGACGTCCAGGCCGGTCTTCTCCTGGAAGGAGATCACCTCCTGGATCTCCGCCCTGATCCGGTGCTCGTAGCCGGCCGTGTCGATCCGGCCCGCCTTCAAGTCCGCGCGCGCCGCACGCAGTTCGCCGGTCTGCGGGAACGAGCCGATGGTGGTGGTCGGCAGCGGCGGCAGGCCGAGGTGGGCGCGCTGGGCGGCGGCCCGCTCGGCGTACGGCTGGGAGCGTCGGGCGTCGGCGGCGGTGACGGCCGTGGCGCGGGCCCGTACGGCCGGGTCGCGGGTGATGGGGGAGTTGGCGCGGGAGGCCAGGTCGGCGCGGTTGGCGGCGAGTTCGGCGGTGATCGCGTCGGTGCCGCGGGCGAGGCCCTTGGTGAGGGTGACGATCTCGGTGGTCTTCTGCCGGGCGAAGGCGAGCCAGCGCAGGATCTGCGGCTCGATGTCCCGCTCGGCCGCCGTGTCGAGGGGGACGTGCAGCAGGGAGCAGGAGGCCGCGACGTCGACCCTGTCGGCCAGGCCCAGCAGGGTGCCGAGCGTGGTGAGCGATGCCGACAGGTCGTTGACCCAGATGTTGCGGCCGTCGACGACACCGGCGACCAGCCGCTTGCCGGGCAGCCCGCCGACCGCGGCGAGGGCGTCCAGATTGGCGGCGGCGGCCTCGGTGAAGTCCAGCGCGAGCCCGTCGACCGGGGCCTTGGCCAGCACCGGCAGCGCGTCGCCGAGCCGGTCGAAGTACGAGGCGACCAGCAGCCTCGGCCGGTCGGTGAGGGCGCCGAGCTCCCGGTACGCCCGCTCGGCGGCGTTCAGTTCGGCCGGGGTGCGGTCCTGGACGAGGGCGGGCTCGTCCAGCTGCACCCACTCGGCGCCGGCGGCGCGCAGGTCGGCGAGGACCTCGGCGTACACCGGGAGCAGCCGGTCGAGGAGGGTGATGGGGTCGAAGTCGGCGGCCACGCCGGGGGCGGGCTTGGCGAGCAGGAGGTAGGTGACGGGGCCGACCAGGACCGGACGCGCCGTCAGACCCAGGGCGAGGGCTTCCTTCAGCTCGGCGACCTGCTTGGCGGAGTCGGCGGTGAACACCGTGTCCGGGCCCAACTCCGGGACCAGATAGTGGTAGTTGGTGTCGAACCACTTCGTCATCTCCAGCGGCGCCACGTCCTGGGTGCCGCGCGCCATGGCGAAGTAGCCGTCCAGGGCGTCCGCTTCGACGGCGGCCCGGTGCCGCTCGGGGATCGCGCCGACCATGACGGTGGTGTCGAGGACGTGGTCGTAGTACGAGAAGTCACCGGTCGGCACCTCGTGGATGCCGGCCCCGGCCAGCTGCCGCCAGTTGCCGCGCCGCAGTTCGGCCGCGGTGGCGCGGAGGGCGTCGGCGGTGACGCGGCCCTTCCAGTAGCCCTCGATCGCCTTCTTCAGTTCCCGGTGCGGGCCCTGGCGGGGGTAGCCGTACACGGTGGCCCGTGCTGCCGCGGCTGCGGGCTTGCTTGTCACGGAGATCTCCTTCGCGAGATGAATCCCTGAGATCCCGGAGACGGGACGAGAACGCGAAGGGTGACCAACCGGACGGCAACGGCCACTGGCCGTCCGCTCGGTGGTACGCCGACCCGCCCTCGAGGTCACCGGGATGTCCGCGCACGAGTGGTTCGCACACGGGCAGTTGGCAGGTCTTCGGACTCACGGGCACGTCTCCTCGTCGTACGAGGAGACATCTACTGGCCGTCGCTTCCCAGGTCCGCTTCATGGACCCAGTGCGTATGACGGCGGTCGTTCCCGTTCACCGCTGCGGGGCAGTCCCGGATTCCCACCGGGTTCCCTCTTGCGACGCATCCCGCCTGGCGGACGGGGGCGAACCAGCTGCGTCGGCCAGCTTAACCCGCAGGGGGCAACGGCTGCTCGAACCACACAACCTTGCCCGTGCTCACCCGAGTTGCCCCCCAGCGCTCGGACAGCTGGTCGACCAGGAACAGCCCGCGTCCGCCCTCGTCGCTCAGCCGGGCGTGGCGCATCCTCGGCACCACGGGCGAGTCGTCGCCGACCTCGCAGCGCAGCACGTCCGTGCAGAGTAGCCGCAGGGTGATCGGGCGGGAGGCGAAGCGCACGGCGTTGGCCACCACCTCGCTGACCATCAGCTCGGTGGATTCGAGCAGGTCGTCGAGGCCCCAGCCGTGCAGGGTCCTGCGAGTCAGCCGGCGGGCCTGGCGCGCGGTCTGCGGGCGCGGCGCCATGTACCAGTAGGCGACGGTCTCCGGCAGGATGCCCTCGAACCGGGCCGCTAGCAGCGCGATGTCGTCGTCGCGGTCACCGGCGCCCAGGGTGCCGAGGGCCTGGTCGCACAGGTCTTCCAGGGTCGGCGGCGCGGATCCTGAACCGGTCGCGCGCAGCCGGGCGCAGAGCCGCTCCACGCCGGTCATGACGTCCGAGTCGCGGGACTCGACCAGGCCGTCGGTGTACAGCAGCAGGGTCGCCCCGCCCGGCGCGTGTGTCTCGACCGACTCGAATCCACCGCTGCCGACACCGATCGGCGCTCCGGGCGGGACGTCCAGCACCTCGACGCCGCCGTCGGGACGCAGCAGCACCGGCGGCAGGTGGCTGGCGCTGGACGCGATCAGCCGGTGCAGGACGGGGTCGTACAAGGCGTACAGGCAGGTCGCGGTGTGCTCGCTGCCCAGGCGTGCCGCCTGCTCGTCGAGGTGGTGCAGCACCTCGTCCGGGGGCAGGTCGAGCCCGGCCAGGGTCTGCACGCTGGTCCGCAGCTGGCCCATGATCGCGGCCGAGGTCATGGAGTGGCCCATCACATCGCCGATCACCAGGGCCACGCGATTGCCGGGCAGCGGGATCGCGTCGTACCAGTCCCCGCCGACCTGCGCGGTCCGCGAGGCCGGCAGATAGCGGCTGGCCAGCCGGACCCCGGGCGGCTCCGGCAGCGACGGCGGGAGCATCGTGCGCTGCAACGTGTCGGCGACGGATGCCTCACGCTCGTACAGCATCGCCTTGTCCAGCCCGAGGGCGGTGTGGGTGGCGAGCTGGGAGGCCACCAGCAGATCGTCGCCGGTGAAGTCGGGCCGGTCGAGTCCGCGGATCAGGACGACGCTGCCCAGGGCGTGGTTGCGGCCGTGCAGCGGGGCGATGATCAGCCGTCGCCCGGGCGGTGCCGACCAGGGCATGTGCACCCTCCCGAGCAGCTCGGCCGCCGCCGGGGCGACGCCCGGGTCGTTGCCGAACACCGGCCGTCCGTCCTGCAGCAGCTTGGCGAGCAGTCCGGTGGCGGCCGGGTGTACGACCTCGGCCGCCTGGAGGGTGTGCGCGCTCGGCGCGGGCGGTCCGGAGCCCTGCTCGGCGGGGGTCCGGAGGGACGCGTGGTCCATGGTGTGCAGCCGCAGGATCTCCGGGGCGGCGCCGATCTCGTCGCCTATCGGCAGGGGAGCGTACAGGTGGACGAACGCGGTGTCGGCGAAGGCCGGGACGGCCGCGCGGCACAGTTCGTACAGCGTCTCGTCGAGGTTCATGCCGCGGGCGATCTGCCGGGTCGCGGCGTCGAGATAGCGGAGCCTGTCGGTCTGCGGCGGGGTGGCGTCTGGTCCGGCGGGAGCCTCGGCGGCCGGCAGGCGCACGGTCACCCCGCGGTTGTCGGAGCCGGACGGCTGCGGCCGATGCATGAGAGCGGCGGGTTCCTGCGCGCCGGGCGCCGGACCCCCGGTGTCGTCACCGGTTCCGAGCTGCTTCGTCATGCGTGTCCTTCCGGGCGTGCGGCCCGCGCCCCGGCGAGCGGATCAGGAGCCGTCGGGCGTGCGCCGGCAGTGCAGGAAGATCTGCACCTCGGGCTGGATGTCGGCGACCGCCGGCGCGTAGGTGTACGAGGACTCGTCGCCGATCTCGAAGCCCGCCGCCTCGACGACCTCGCGCAGCTCGTCCCTCAGATAGCCGGAGACGCGGATGCTCCTTCCGATGAAGGGGATCGAGAAGTCGTCCACATCGGCCTCCACCATCGACAGGGCGAGCAGGCCGCCCGGACGCAGCAGATGACGGACGGTGCGCAGGGCGAGAGGGATCTCCGCGCGCGGAAGCATGAGCAGGGAGAAGAACGCGGCCACGCCGTCGAAGCGGCCCAGGTCCAAGAGGCCGCCGGGCCGCAGATCCGCGATGTCCGCCTGATGGAACTCCCCGGTGGGCACATGGTCGCGGGCCAGCGCGACCATCCCGTCCGACAGGTCCACCCCGACGACGTCGAAGCCCGCCTCCGCCAGCTGGCGCGCGGTCGGGAGCCCGGTGCCGCACCCCAGATCCAGCACCCGGGACCCGGCCGGCAGAGAGCCGATGAGCCACGCGGCCGCCGCGACCTGCCCTTCCTTGTGCGGGAAGGCCTCGTCGTAGCGATTGCCGATGGCATCGAACGCCTCGGCCTGACCGGTGCGGTCCCGCCGTAGCGTTTCGTAGTCGAGCCTGTCGCCAGGGTTGCTCACCACGTCTCCTCCGGTGCCTTATGCGTCAGTTTTTCACATTCACTCGTTTATGTGCATGTTTCGCTGTGATCCAGATCACCGGCTGTGAATGCAGCGTGAAGGGGCTGTCAGTGCCTTCTCCCTTGTGTAGGCGAGCCGGCGAGAACTGGGGACAGCGCGGATGGAACAAGATCGGGCCGGTGAGTTCGACGAGTTCGTGGCCGCCCGCTGGTCGGGGCTGTTCCATCTGGCGCGTCTGCTCACCGGAGGCGATCGGCACCGGGCCGAGGACCTGTTGCAGGAGTCCCTGGTCAAGCTGTGGTTCGTCTGGCCGAAGATCGCCGACGAGGCGCCGGAGGCCTACGTGCGCAAGGTGCTGTCGCGAGCGGCGGCCCGCTCGGCCCGGCGGCGCTGGTGGGGCGAGCGCCCCGTGGACCAGTTGCCCGAGGTGGCGGTGACGGGCGACGTGTCCGCGACCGTGGCGGAGCGGTCCCGGCTGGAGGCCGCGCTGGCCCAACTGCCGTCCCGGCAGCGGGCCGCGGTGGTGCTGCGCTACTACCAGGACCTGCCCGAGGCACACGTCGCCCAGGTGCTGGGCTGTCCGGTCGGCACGGCCCGGTCGCACGCCTCGCGTGGGGTGGCGCGGCTGCGCCGGCTTCTGGCCGATGTCATCGAGCCGGTGGGGTGAGGGAGAAGTCATGGATCACTTCGAGCGGCAGTTGGCGCAGCTGATGCGCGACACCCAGGAGCACACCCCCTACGAGCCGAAGCATCAGGACCGTCTGCAGGCGGGAGTACGAGCACGCCGCCGGGCCCGCGCGGCACAGGCGGCCGTCGGCTCCGTACTGGCGGTCGCCGGACTCGGCATCGGGCTGTTCCTGCTGCCCGACGGCCAGGTCAGCGACCAGCCCAGCGCTCCCCACCCGCGGCCCGTCGTCAGTCCGTCGTCCCCGGCGAGCTCGACCTCGCCGCCGGGCCCGTCGCCGAGCGCGTCCCCGTCCCCGTCCTCGTCCTCGTCCTCGTCCTCGACCAGCTCGGCGGACTCGCACGCGCCCACCACAGCACCCCCCACGTCGACGGGGAGCGCGACCTCGGACTCCGGGGATCCGTCCGTGGGCGCCACCGATCACGGCGCCACGAGCGCGACCAGTCCGCCACCCACATCGACACAGGGCGTGCCGGAGACAGGGGAGCCGTCGGCCCCCGAGTCGTCCGTCCTCGGTTCGGCCGACTAGAACCCCACTCGACCACCCCAGCGATCAACCAGCGCGCCGCGTGTGCCTTCCGCACGCCCTGCGTCGGAGCACAGACAAGGACGAACCATGACAAACGCAGGGACCGTCGCCTTCATGGGAAGGGACCGGCTGCCCCGCCCCGCCCCGCTCCCCGCGCACCATCCGGAGCCCGTCCTGGACGTCGTCGTGCCGGTGTTCAACGAGGAGGCCGATCTGGAGCGGAGTGTACGGCGGCTGCACGCGCACCTGCGGGAGACGTTCCCGTACCCGTTCCGGATCACCGTCGCAGACAACGCCAGCACCGACGCCACTCCACGCATCGCCGCCCGCCTGGCCGGCGAGCTGCCCGAGGCGGACTGGATACGGCTGGAGGAGAAGGGACGGGGCCGTGCGCTGCGGGCGGCCTGGTCACGGTTGCGGGCCCCCGTGCTCGCGTACGTGGACGTGGACCTGTCGACCGGACTGGCCGCGCTGCTCCCGCTCGTGGCCCCGCTGATCTCCGGGCACTCCGACATCGCCATCGGCACCCGGCTGGCCCATGGTTCCCGGGTGGTGCGCGGCCCCAAGCGGGAGATCATCTCCCGCTGCTACAACGTGCTCCTGCGCTCCACGCTCGCCGTGGGCTTCTCCGACGCGCAGTGCGGCTTCAAGGCGGTGCGGCGCGAGGTCGCCGAGCGGCTGCTGCCCCTGGTCGAGGACTCCGCGTGGTTCTTCGACACCGAGTTACTGGTGATCGCCGAGCGGGCCGGGCTGCGGATCCACGAGGTGCCGGTGGACTGGGTGGACGACCCCGACAGCCGGGTCGACATCCTCGCCACCGCGCTGGCCGACCTGCGGGGCATCGCCCGGATCGGCCGCGCACTGGCCCGCGGGACCCTGCCGTCGGCGGAACCGTCCCAGGGAGCCGAGGCCCCGTCGCCCGGACTGTTCACGCAACTGGTGCGCTTCGCGGCCGTAGGAGCGGTGAGCACCCTCTGCTATCTGATCCTGTACGCGGCGCTGCGTCCGCCGCTGGGACCCCAGGCCGCCAACGCAGTGGCGCTGCTGGCCTGCGCCGTCGCCAACACGGCCGCGAACCGGCGGCTCACCTTCGGGCTGCGCGGCCGGGGCGGCGCCCTGCGTCACCAGGCCCGCGGTCTCGTCACCTTCTGCGTCGGCCTGGCGCTCACCAGCGGATCGCTCGCGGCCCTGCACCACATCGCGCCCACCGCCGATCACCGCATCGAACTCGCCGTCCTGGTGGCCGCCAACCTCGCCGCGACCCTGCTGCGGTTCCTGCTCTTCCGTGCCTGGGTCTTCAGCACCCGTGCCACCCGCGCCACCCATTCCGCTCGTTCCCTGGGACGGACCGCCCGATGAACACGACGCTCACGGTCAGCCCCGACCACACCGCATCCCCGCACCCCGTCGTGCCCGACCGACGGCAGCGGCTGCACCGCCTGGCCGTGCGCTACGGTCCGCCGCTGGCGGTGTACGGCGTACTGAAGCTCATCGGCTTCTCCGTCTTCATGTACCTGCTGGACTCCGCCGGTGACTTCCGGGAGAAGAACCCCCGCTTCGGCGGCGGCGCCCACACGTGGGACGTCCTGGGCACCTGGGACGGCTGGTGGTACCAGCAGATCGCCGCGCACGGCTACCACCCCGAACTCCGCCCGATCCCCGGCGCCACCGGACTGATCACCCTGGAAGGGAACTCGGCGGCGTTCTTCCCGCTCTACCCGGCCCTGATGCGGCTCGTCTCCGAGGTGACCGGCCTGGGCACCTTCGGCGCCGGACTGCTCGTCTCGGTCGTCGCCTCCTTCGCCGCCGTCCTGGGGATCTACGCCGTCACCGCGCACCTCGGCGGC
This sequence comes from Streptomyces sp. NPDC050211, assembly GCF_040656035.1. NCBI lineage: Bacteria > Bacillati > Actinomycetota > Actinomycetes > Kitasatosporales > Streptomycetaceae > Streptomyces > Streptomyces sp. NPDC050211. The sequence goes on along the minus strand of NZ_JBFALC010000003.1, from coordinate 28,276 downwards.
CCGCGCGCCGGGCTGACCGCGGCCGGACTGTTTGCCGTCTGGCCCGGCTCCGGCGTGGAGTGGGCGGTCTACTCCGACTCCCTCTACGTCGCCCTGGCCGCCTGGGCCTGCTACGCGGTCATGCGCCGGAACTGGCTCACCGCCGGCCTCCTCACCTGCGCGGCCGGCCTCAACCGCCCCACCGCCGTCGCCCTGATCGCCGCCCTCGCCGTCGCCGCACTCCTCGCCATCCACCGGCACCGGCGCCACGAAGGCGTCCTGCGCCCACTGGTGGCGGTGGCCGTCGCCCCACTCGGCCTCCTCGGTTACCTGCTGTGGGTGGGCCATCGCATGGGCGACTACGGCGGCTACTTCAAGCTCCAGTCGGGCGCCTGGGCCCACGAGTTCGACTACGGCAAGTACACCCTCGATGTCCTCACCAACGTCCCGGTGGGCCACAACGACTACCTCTTCGCGTGGCCCTACGCGGACATCATCGGCGTCTGCGTGGTGCTGCTGGCGGCCGTGCTCGTCCCGTTGCTGATCCGGCTGCGCCCGCCTGCCGTCCTGGTCGTCTACCCGGCCGTCACCCTCGCCCTCGTCCTGGGCAGCCAGCAGATCTTCGGCAACGTCTCCCGCTATCTGCTCCCGGCGTTCCCGCTGTTCATCCCGCTCGCCCTGGCGCTGCGCCGGCTCAGCCTGCGCCTGCAGCTCACGGTGCTCTCCATCGCCGCGGTGGCCTCCGGTTCCTACGCGGGCTACGTCCTCTTCGAACTCGGCGTCCCGTAACCCGGCGGACCCAGGAATGGATGCACGATGACCGCGACCCTGCCCGAACGGAACGTCGCAAGTCCCGTAAGGAAAAAGCCTCGTGCCGCCCCGCCGCGGCGGCGACTGCTCGACCGGCTGACCCCTGCGGACCGCCGGGTGCTGCGGCTCTACGCCCTCACCCGCCTGGGACTGTGGCTCGTCACCTACTGCACCGCGTGGCTGTTCCCCGCCGACGGGAACGCCAAGTCACCGGCCCCGTGGCTGTCCCACTGGGAGCGGTGGGACTGGGCCCACTACCAACACATAGGCGAATACGGGTACTTCGGCGCCTTCCCGGGGATGGACCCCGCCTCCGACAACCGGGTGGCCTTCTTCCCGGGCTTCCCGTTCACCCTCCGCGCCGTACACACCGTCATCGCCGACTGGACCGTGGCCGGGCTGCTGATCTCCCTGGTCAGCGGTGCCGTGGCGGTGGTGGCGCTGGCCCGGATCGCCGGGCTCGGCCACCCGGACGGTGCCCGGGCCGGCCAACGGGCCGTCACCTTCCTGCTGTTGTCGCCCGCCGCGGTGTTCCTGGCCGCCGGATACACCGAAGCGCTCTTCCTCGCGTTCGCGCTGCCGGCCTGGCTCGCGGCGAAGAACCGCAACTGGCCGCTCGCCGGCCTGCTCGGTGCCGCGGCCACCACCACCCGGGTCAGCGGCCTGTTCCTGGCCACCGCGATCGCCGTCGAGTTCCTGCTCGCCCGGGACGACCGCCGCGGCAAGCGCCGGATGCGCGCGCTGCCCTGGTGCGCGGTACCCGTCCTGCCCGCCGCGGCCTACACGGTCTACCTACACGCGCGGACCGGCGACTGGATGGCCTGGAAGCACGCCCAGGAACGCGGCTGGTACCGGGACTTCCACACCCCCGCCGAAGCGTTCCGGCACACCTGGGACAACGCCTTCGACCACCTCCTGACCACCGGCTACGCCTGGGAGTTCCAGCTGGAGCTGGCCGCGATGGCGACCGGGCTCGTGCTGCTGGCCCTGCTGCTGTACCGCCGCCGCTGGCCGGAGGCCGTCTTCATCGCGCTCAACCTCTGGGCCCTCGGAACGTCGTACTGGTACCTGTCCGTCCCCCGCGCCACCCTGCTCTGGTGGCCCCTGTGGACCGGCCTGGCCCACTGGAGCCTGCGGCGCGGCTGGGTGAAGGAGGCGTACGTCGCCGTGGTCGCGCCGCTGATGGTGGTCCTCGCGGTGACGTTCACGTCGGGCCGCTGGGCGGGCTGAACCCGGCCTCCCCGCGACCGGGCGCACGCGCGGGGCTCAGCGCCAGTCCGGTGCCCCGGGGACGGGCGGCAGATGGGCCTCGATCTTCGCCCGGATCTCCCGCATCACGGCGACGATACGGACCTCGTGGTCCGGGGTGAGCCGGGCCACCGGGACCGAGCAGCTGATGGCGTCGGTCGCCGGGGTGTCGTACCGCAGGGCGAAGCCGAAGCCTGCGATGCCGGGCACCGTCTCCTGGCGGTCGACGGAGTAGCCGCGCTCGCGTACCCGGGCCAGGTCGGCCAGCAGCGCGGCGCGCGTCGTGTGGGTGTTCTCCGTGAGGGCGGTCAACGGGTCGTCGGGGAGCGGGAGTTCACCGTCCGGGCGTTCGGCTAGCAGGGCCTTGCCGAGGGCGCCGGCATGGGCCGGGACGCGGCGGCCGACCCGGCTGATGGTGCGCAGATACTCGTGGGACTCGCGGGTGGCGAGATAGACGACGTCGCCGCCGTCGAGCCGCGCGAGGTGGATCGTCTCGCCGAGCGCGTCCGACGCCTCGTCCAGGTACGGCCGGACCGCACGGATGCGCCGGTCGCCGTCGAGATAGCTGGTGCCGGTGAGGAGCGCGCGGATCCCGATGCCGTACAGGCTGCCGGTGGCGTCGGTGCGGACCCAGCCGCAGTCGACGAGGGTCCGCAACAGCTGGTACATGCTGCTGCGCGGCACGCCCAGTTCCTCGGCGAGCTGATCCAGGCGCGAGGGCTCCTCGCCCCGGGCGGCGAGCAGTTCCAGCAGCGCGACGGTCCGGGACGCCGACTTCACGCCGCGGACACCTCTCCCGTCCGACATGGGGACATCGTAAATCTGCGGCCGTCCGTGCCCGGCCACCCATTGACCCAGCCCGTTCACCCACCTAGCCTCCATCTGCATACGTAGACACCATCTGCATATAGGGATGAGATTCGTGGCAGAGATCAGTGCGGAAGCCGGACGGGTCGTCCAACAGCTCCGGGACGGCATGGCGAGCGGGGTGCTGTCCTTCCCGCTCACGAGCTTCCGGGACGACGGCCGACTCGACCTCGACGCCTACCGGGCGTACCTGGCCGGCCGGCTGGCCACGGCACCGGGGGCGGTGTTCCCGGCCTGTGGGACCGGCGAGTTCTTCTCACTGGACGAGGACGAGTACCGCGCGGTCGTCGAGGCCACGGTCGAGGTCGCCGACGGCCGGCTTCCGGTGGTCGCGGGCACCGGCTACGGCTGGGCGCAGGCGCTGCGGTTCGCCCGTATCGCCGAGGAGGCAGGCGCCGACGCCCTGCTGGTCCTGCCCCACTACCTGGTCGGGGCGCCGCAGGATGGCCTGGTGGCCCAGCTGCGCCGGATCGCCGCCGGCACCCGGCTGCCGCTCATCGCCTACCAGCGGGGTCAAGTGGCGTTCGGGGCGGATGCGTTGAGGCGGATCGCGCAGATCCCCGGCGTCATCGGTCTCAAGGACGGCCACAGCGACCTCGACCGCCTCCAGCGCCTCACCCTCGCCGCCCCCGAGGGTTTCCTCTTCTTCAACGGCGCCGCCACCGCCGAGATCCAGGCCCGCGCCTACGCCACCGTCGGCGTCCCCGCCTACTCCTCCGCCGTCCACGCCTTCGCACCCGAGATCGCGAACGCCTTCTTCGCCGCCCTGCAGAGGGGCGACGACGCCTCCACGACCAGGCTCCTGCGCGAGTTCTACGTCCCCCTGGTCGAGCTGCGCGACCGGGTGCCCGGGTACGCCGTCTCCCTGGCCAAGGCCGCCGCCCGGCTGCGCGGCCTCCCGGTCGGCCCGGTCCGCGCCCCGCTCACCGACCCCGGCGCGGACGATCTCGCCGACCTGGAGAAGGTGCTCGACCACGGCCTGAGCCTCGTCGACGCCGTACGGCGACCCGCCTGACGCATCCGGCGCCGCCCGCGTCACCACCACCCGCCGCCCCGCGCCGGCGGCCCAGTGAACAGTTCAAAGGGGAACTGCTTTGCCTCTGCTCGTAGTCGGGATCAGTGTCGTGATCCTGCTCCTCCTCATGACCAGGCTCAGGCTCAACGGCTTCGCCGCGCTGCTGCTCGTGGCGGTCGGCGTCGCTTTGGTCCAGGGCATACCGGTGGCGACCATCCCGGACGTCCTCTCCGACGGCATCGGGGACCAGATCGGCGACACCATGCTCACCATCGGGCTCGGCGCCATGGTCGGCCGGGTGATGGGGGACTCCGGCGCCGCGCAGCGCATCGCCGGCAAGATCCTCGACGCGTTCGGGCCGCGCTGGGTCCAGGTGGCCATGGTGGTCACGTCCATGCTGATCGGCGTGACCATGTTCTACGAGGTCGCGTTCATCATCATCGTGCCCATCGCCTTCACCCTGGTCAGGGTGACCGGAGCGAGGCTGCTGTGGGTCGGGCTGCCGATGTCCATCGCGCTGTCCACGATGCACAGCTTCCTGCCGCCGCACCCCGGCCCCACCGCCGTCGCCGCGACCTTCCACGCCTCCGTCGGACTGACCCTGTTCTACGGCCTGTTCATCGCCGTCCCGGCCGGGGCGCTCATCGCGCTGGTGTGGCCGCGCCTGCCGTTCGTCAGGGCGATGAACCCCGCCATCCCCAAGGGCCTGGTCAGCGACCGGGAGTTCACCGACGAGGAGATGCCGGGGCTGGGCTGGTCGCTGTTCGTGGCGCTCTTCCCCGTGGTGCTGATCGTGGCCGCCGCGATCACCGACATGGCCACCTCCGGCGAGAGCCCGCTGCTGAACACCGTCGCCTTCCTCGGCTCGGCGCCGATCGCGCTGCTGCTGACCCTGTGCCTGGCGATCTGGGCGTTCGGGCCGCGGATCGGCCGCACCCTGGCCGAGGTCGGCGCCTCCTGCAGCTCGGCGGCCCAGGCGATGGCGATGATCCTCCTGGTGATCGGCGCCGGCGGGGCCTTCAAGAACGTCCTCGTCGAAGGCGGGATCTCCGACTACATCAAGGACGCCACGGACGACTGGGCCATCTCGGCGATCGTCCTCGCCTGGCTCGTCGCCGTCATCCTCCGCGTCGCGCTCGGCTCGGCGACCGTCGCCGTCGTCACCGCCTCCGGCGTGGTCCTGCCGCTGCTCGCGGGCAGCGGGGTCCACCCCGAGATGATGGTGCTCGCGGTCGCCTGCGGCTCGATCGCCTGCTCCCACGTCAACGATCCCGGATTCTGGCTGTTCAAGGAGTACTTCAACCTCTCCGTCATCGAGGCGATCAAGGTGCGTACCTCTTATACGACGGTGCTCGCCGTCCTCGGCCTGGGCGGCGTTCTGCTGGGCGAGTGGGTCCTGGACGTCCTCAGCCTCTGAAGAGCCTCTCAAGCCTCTGCCCACGGCCCCTTCACCCCGTACCCAAGGATCTTGATGACCATGAGCCAGCCGACCGTCACCGCCTTCTCCGTCTATCCCGTCGCCGGCCGGGACTGCATGGAGCTGAACCTCTCCGGCGCCCACGGCCCCTACTTCACCCGCAATGTCGTCGTCCTCACCGATTCCGAGGGCCGCACCGGGCTGGGGGAGGTGCCCGGCGGGGAGAAGATCACGCAAACGCTGCGGGACGCCGAGTCACTGGTCGTGGGGGCGAAGGTGGGCGATTACAAGCGTGTCCTGCGGGAGATCGGCGACCGCTTCTCCGACCGCGACGCCGGCGGTCGCGGCGCCCAGACCTTCGACCTGCGCACCACCGTCCACGCCGTCACCGCCGTCGAGTCGGCGCTGCTCGACCTCCTCGGCCAGCACCTCGAGGTTCCCGTCGCCGCCCTCCTCGGCGACGGCCAACAGCGGGATTCTGTACGGGTGCTGGGCTACCTCTTCTACGTCGGCGACCCCGACCGCACGGACCTGGAGTACGTCCGCGAACCGGACGAGACGGTCGACTGGTACCGGATCCGCCACGAGGAGGCCCTGACACCGCAGGCGATCGTCCGCCAGGCGGAGGCGGCCTACGACCTGTACGGCTTCCGGGACTTCAAGCTCAAGGGCGGTGTCCTGGAGGGCGCGGAGGAGGTCAGGGCCGTACGGGCCCTGAAGGACCGATTCCCCGATGCGCGCATCACCCTCGACCCGAACGGCGCATGGTCCCTGCGTGAGGCCGTCGAACTATGCGCTCCCCTCGTCGGCACGCTCGCCTACGCGGAGGACCCCTGCGGAGCCGAGGACGGCTACTCCGGGCGGGAGATACTCGCCGAGTTCCGCCGCGCCACCGGTCTCCCCACCGCCACCAACATGATCGCCACCGACTGGCGTCAACTCACCCACGCCCTCGCCCTCCAGTCGGTCTCCATCCCCCTGGCCGACCCGCACTTCTGGACCATGCAGGGCTCGGTCCGCGTCGCCCAGCTGTGCAACGCGATGGGCCTGACCTGGGGTTGCCACTCCAACAACCACTTCGACATCTCCCTGGCCATGGTCACCCACTGCGGCGCGGCGGCCCCCGGCGAGTACAACGCCCTCGACACCCACTGGATCTGGCAGGAAGGCCTGGAACGACTCACCACCGCCCCGCCCCGCATCATCGACGGCGAGATCGCCGTCCCCGCCACCCCTGGCCTGGGCATCCACCTAGACATGGACCGCCTCCTCGCCGCGCACGACCTCTACCAGACAAAGGCCCTGGGCGCCCGCGACGACGCCCTCGCCATGCAATACCTCATCCCTGGCTGGGAGTTCAACGGCAAACGTCCGTGCCTGGTGCGGTAGCCGGCGTGTAGTGCAGCCGCGTCGGCTGCCCGGCGTCGGCGACGTCGAAGCCTGCGCGTCAGCGCCGGCCAGTCGGTTGTTCCCGCGTTGCCTGCGGGTCGCCGATGGGTCAACTTCCTTGGTGGAAACGGATCTTCTGGTTGTTCCCCCGGTGGTACGTTCACCTCGTCCTGCAAGTCAGTTCGAATATGGGTGGGGTTCACTTTCATGGGCAGTGTCCGAAGAAATCTCCTGACGATGGCCGGCGTGGTCGCGGCAAGCGGCGCAGTTGTCGCGATGGTGGCGACCCCGGCGTCCGCCCTGCTGTACAGCGCGGGGAACAATGGCCTGGACTCGTTCACGTACTTCGAGAGCGACGGCGAGATCCTCACCTCCGAGGACAACCATGCCGACGGCCACGGCGCCACGGCCCAGTGGCGTTACCAGGGCTCGTCCACCATCAACTCGTACTACAACCCCAACGGCGCGCACAACACGAAGACCTGGAACCTCTCCCTGCCCGAGAACAGGCTCATCGATATCCGCGCCTGCCTCCAGGACGGCGCCGGAGGCAGGCCGTGGGACTGCGGCCCGTGGTCGGATGCCTCCACCGGCTGACCCAGCCTCCCGATCACCGCACCACCGCCAACCGTGTCGGCGTTGAGCAAGCTCTAACGGTTGGCGGTGAGCGAGTCATGCCCTCCTCGCCGGCCTCGCCGTCAGATGGAGTTGAACTCATCGGTCATGCCCTGCGCTGTTGATCCCACAACGCGGCGACGGTATCGAGTTCCGCACGGAACCGGTCGGCACTGGTGAAGCCACGTTCGTCGAGGAACAGCAGGGTCTTGCGTCGGCGCCGCTGACCGACGACGACGCTCACCACGTAGCGCGACGTGACCTGGAAGCCGTACGCCACGTGGACGACCTGCCGGTCGAACACCTCGAGCTCGTGGATGTCCGATCAGGGGTGGTGCCGGCAGGCCACGCTGTAGCCGCCGACGTCAATGCGCGGCTCGCTTCCTTGCAGGTCAGGGCAGACCTGAAGCCCCGTCGGAGCACGTGGGTGCAGACGCCGGGGCCGCCACGCGCCGCACATCGCAAGGCGATCGGCACGTTCGTCGCCTCGCTGCCGGGGACTCACCCTCGATCCGCCCCTCGCCTGAGGATCTGAACCTCGAACCCCGGAACGCTCCGCGAAGAGCCGCCGCTGCTCGGCTTCTGCCGTCGAACTCTCAGTCGGTGCCACCAGGGCGGCGGGTCATCCGGCTCCACAGGTGCGTCCGGCAGCGCCGAAAAGACGTCGGCCTTTGCGTGCCAGCCGCGGAACACGCCACGGAACATCGGGTGGGGCTCGTGCGGTAGAGGGCCCCTCAATGAAGCCACTGTGCTCTCCTTCGCTTGCTCCGTTACCGTTAACGTGACCGCTAACGAGATTCTTGCCCAGGGGAGCGGATTCCGTCAACGCCCGCCGCCGGACGGCTCTGGTTGCAGTGCCGGGCCGGCGATGACGCGGCAGGCCGGTGGACCTGATTGACTTGGAGACAGGGCGGCACAGGAACAGAAGTGAGTGGGCAGCGTGGCCGGACAGCGGGAAACGGAAGACAAGCGGGCGCGGAGTGTGAGAACCGCCAAGCGCGTCACGCTCCGCGACGTCGCTCTGGCGGCAGGCGTGTCCCATCAGACCGTCTCCCGGGCGATCAACGGCAAGGGGGAGATCGACCCGGGGACTCAAAAACGTGTGCTCGAGGTCGCACGGCAGTTGCGGTACCGGCCCAGCCGGTTCGGCCGGGGGCTGGTCCGCCCGGATGTCGTATCCGTCGGGCTCATCGTCCCCGACGTGGTCAACCCTTTCTTCCCCGAGTTCGTGGCAGGAGTGATCGCGGCCGCGGACGAACGCGACTGGCAGGTGCTAGTGGCCAGCACCGAGAACGATCGGTCCCGGGAGCTGGCCTTGGTCCGCTCACTCGGCCAACAGGTTGACGCTCTTGTCGGCTACATCAGCCATCCCGATGCGGTGCTCGAGCCGTACGTGGGTTCCGTGCCGCTGGTTCTGGTCGATCGCGGGCTGGACTCGTTGAACCACGCGCTGGTCCACATCGACACCGCGGCCGGAATCCGGGCCGGGTTGGAGCACCTCATCGACCGGGGTCACCGCCGGATCGGCATGATCGACTGCGAGTGCGTGACCGCCCCGATGGTCCGGCACCGCACCTTCCTCGAAGTCGTCGGAGAACATGCGCTGCCCGTCGACGAGGGCTGGATTGTCATGGGTGAGCAGTCCCCGGCCGGGGGCGCCGCCGCGTTCGAGGCGCTGTACGCCGCGCGCCCAGACCTCACCGCCGTGGTCGCCTTCAACGACCTGGTCGCGATCGGCGCGCTCCGGGCCGCCCGCCGGCTCGGCGTCCAAGTACCGGACGACTGCGCACTGGTCGGCTACGACGGACTGAGCGTCGTCGATCTCGTCGACCCGCCACTGACCACCCTCCACCTCGACAAGCGACGCCTGGGCGAACTGGCCATCCACCAGGTCGACCAACTCCTCGCAGGCGAACTGCCACCCCCTATCGTCCTGACACCAAGCCTGAATGTCCGCGGCACGACGTGACCCTGGCCCGCTCCGGGTTCGGCATCGCTGCCCGGCAACCTTGTCTGGCGCTACCCTGAATGAGTTGACGTAGCGGCAATGGTCATACACGGGGGCGAAGGTGACTGCCGATCAGGACGGCAATCCTGGACAGAATCAGGGCGAGCACATCGATGGTGGGTGCGACGCAGAGGCTCAAGGGGCCGGCCCAGTGGTTGGACCCGAGGCTCCGGGCCCGAGCATCGGTTCTGTCGCTGGTGGGTCTATCGCGGTTGGATCAGGTGGCAACGTCTACATCGGCCAGTACGGATACCCTCCGCAACAGCAAACCTCACCTTCCTCTGCGTGGTCACCCCCACAGGGAACCCTGGCCGAACAGCGGCAAGGCTTCTATTTCGACTTCTTGAAGCATTCACTCAAGCAGGCCGAGTGGACCTTCCGCCTCAGCGTGTGGTTCATGTCAGGTGGGGCTGCTGTGATCCTCGCCGGAGGAATCCTCGCGTTGGTGCACGCGGGGAATCCGGACCTGAGTTACTTGCCGCTCGTCACGAGCCTGACGGGTGCTCTGATCACCGTCGGCGGTGGGGCACTTGCGATCCATGCGCGGCGTGCACGGGCCCACGTCACAGAGCAGGCCGATCGCATTGACGAAAAGATCGACCTTGATCACAAGCTCGAAACGGCCACCACCCTGATTGACCGGATCGATGATCCGACGGCCCGTGATCGCCTCAACGCAGCCGCAGCGATGAAGGCGTTGGACATGCAGTCGAGCCCAGAGACCATGGTCAACCGCCTACTGCCCGAGCAGAAAGAGCGCCCGGCCGGCGAAATCGAACCGGGCGACGCAGCCCCTGACGGACCCCGTCATTCGTAGAGGAAGATCTCTTCGATCTTCAGGTCGAAGAGCTTGGCGAGGCGGAAGGCGAGGGGAAGGCTTGGGTCGAACTTCCCTGTCTCGATGGAGTTGATCGTCTGCCTGGACACGCCCGTACGCTGAGCCAGTTCGGCCTGCGTCCAGCCCCGCTCAGCGCGAAGGTCCGTGATGCGGTTCTTCATCGGTAACGGATCTTGCCGACGACGAAGGCGACCACAAAGACGACTCCCATGAGCGCGGGGAGTACGGCGATATCGACGTCGCGGGCGACGAGGCTGGCGGCGTCCGTAACGACATAGGCGAATCCGAGGATCCACCCCACGCCGAGGGTGATCGCCAGCGCATCCTGCATGATCTTCCGTTGCAGCTCATCGAGCGCGCGGAGAAAGCACGTGAAGGCGACGATCCAGCCGATGCCGACGGCGAGATTGACGGCAACGGCGGCCCAACTCGCCACCCGCTGCGGCAGATCCCACAGGAGCTGCGGGCCGAACTTGGCCAGGGCAACGGTCGCCACCCAGGCGAGTGTCCAGAGCGCGAGCCGAGCGCTCGCCTTGATCTCGTTATGCGCTTGCGAGGGTGCCATCCTCCGACCTCCGATGCGATGTCAAGGACACTTGACACGCTACGAGGCGCCGCACCTCATGTCAAGTGTGCTTGACATGAGGTGCGGTCGGGAGACAGGTGCAGGGCCGGTCCAGTAGCAGCTCCTGGTAAATGGCCGGGACACTGCTCAGCCGGGCCGCGCTGCGAAGCGCGAACGCGATCGACGGCGACATCAACACCAGGCGGAGTCTCGGGCACGGGACGAAGAGCGGCGACTAGTTCCAGACCGGCGTGAACAATTCGTTCGACTACGTCACCAAGTACCAACCCGGACGGCGCAGTACATTCGCATCGTCAGTACCGCGGCGTCCGGTTTCTGGTGGGCCATCGGTGACATCGTGGTGTACGGGTCTGCGCGTGGAACAGGTTCGATCGCCCCTCCGGCGGCGGTATCAAACGGCCTCCAGCTGAAGAACTGGACAAGCAAGGAAGGGGAGCAGGTCACCGTAGTATTCAACGGGACCACTGACAGCAAGAGTTTCAAGATATCCACCGATGGCTCGTATACCTACAGGCATGCCGCGCTCGGTACGGTGTATTTCGGATCCAGCTATGCCGAAATAGACACCTGGTCGGACACGAGCATCAGCGCCTACGTTCCGAAGGGACTTCCGTCGGGGAAGGTCACGGTCTCCGTGAAGGGACCAAGCGGGGCAGACGCAGGCCGATCGTCGTTCGACGTCATAGACCTAGGTCCTGCCCTGCCTCGGACGGGCTGGACCGCAAAGGCTTCGGACGCAAGTCAGGGGGATGCACCCGGAAACATGCTGGATGGAAATTCTGACACTCGGTACAGCTCCGGAACAGGGCAGTACGACGGCCTCTGGATCCAAGTGGACATGGGACAGACGCAGACCTTCAACAAGATTGTGTTGGATGTCGGCGGCAGTGTCAGCGACTATGCGCGGAGCGCAGACGTATACGTATCTGCGGATGGAGCCGACTGGTCCAAGGGTTCTTCCGTAGCGGACGGCCAACGAGTCCACCTCATTTCCTTCCCTACGCAGACAGCTCGCTACATCAAGGTCGTCAACACCGGCAATCTTGCACGTAGTTGGTGGTCAGTCGCAGAATTCAACGTCTACCACTGACCTCGGGCAGCGAGCAGCGATGCCGCGAAGCCTGGTGTGGCTCCTGTTCGAAGCGCGTCAGCCACGCCCCGCATGGGGTGCTCGTGAAACCAACGCGATCTCAAGCAGCGAACCGAAGGGGTACATGCACATGCGACCTGTGAAGCTCATCCTTCCCGCTCTGGCGGCAACCGCCGCTGTGGCCGCGGCGGTTGCCGCCGCCCCCCAGGGCGGGGCCTCGGCCTCGGCCACAGAGCGGACTCTGCCCGCCGCCGAGCAAACGGGAGACAAGACCCGCACGAAGCCCCAGCCGGATGCCAAGGACGTCGTGCTCGCCGTGCACGGCGGCGCCGGAACGGCACTGGACCGCGCCACGACCTCGCCGGAGCGTGAGAAGGCGTACCGGGACGGAATCGCTGAGGCCCTGCAAGCGGGGCAGAAGGTACTCGACCGGGGCGGCAACAGCACCGACGCCGTGCAGGCGGCAGTGGAGAAGCTGGAGGACAACCCGCTGTTCAACGCCGGAAAGGGCGCGGTGTTCAACGCCGACGCCGGACACGAGCTCGACGCCTCCATCATGCGTGGCTCCGACCTGAAGGCAGGCGCCGTCGCCGGGGTGCGCAACGTGCGCAACCCCATCCAGGCGGCCCGCCTCGTGATGGACGAGTCGAAACACGTCATGCTGGCCGGGGAGGGAGCGGACGACTTCGCCGCGCAGCACGGGCTGAAGACGGTGACCCAGGACTACTACTTCACCCAGGCCCGGTGGGATGCCCTGATGAAGGCCAAGGCCGAGGAGGCGGGTGACAAGAGCGCCGCCACGTCCAAGGAGGCTCTGGCCGACGAGCAGGCCAAGGGCACGGTCGGCGCGGTGGCGGTCGACCGGGACAAGGACCTCGCGGCGGCGACGTCGACCGGCGGACTGACCAACAAGCTGCCCGGCCGGGTGGGCGACTCGCCGATCATCGGGGCCGGCACCTACGCGAAGAACGGGACGGCGGCGGCGAGCGCCACCGGCGCGGGTGAGATATTCATCCGGGGCGCGGCGACGTCGACGATCTCCAACCTGATCGAGTTCGGGAAGATGAACGTGCCCCAGGCGGCGTACCAGGTCATCGTCAAGCGGCTGCCGAAGCTCGGTGGGACCGGCGGAGTAATCGCGCTCGGACCCGACGGCACCTTCGACGCACCGCACAGCAGCCCCGGCATGCTCTACGGCTATCTCACCAAGGACGGCACGATCACGACCAAGATCTTCCCGGACGAATCGCCCGCCAACTCCTGACCGGGCGCTCGGTAGCGGCCCCGGGCCGGGTCTCGGACAGGAGCGCCTGGCTCGGGGCTGATCGGAGTAGCCACAGCCGTCCGTCGATCGCACGCGGGGCGACGACCTATGTCGTCGGCAGCGATCTGCCCGACGAGGCCATCAGCCTCGCCAACTCCCTGGTCACCGCCCGATTCTGCCGAGAGCGGCAGCTGTCATGGTTTGGGACGATCGTCTCGATTGATCCGGGCGCCCGGCCTGGGTGGCGTGTCGCTGAGGCTGTCCTTGTGGGACCGGCCAACCGCCGCCAGGACGAAGGTGATGCTGATCAGCAGGGCCCAGGCCCCGAACTTGTCCACTGCGACCGGCTGCCAGCCATCAAGCTGGTACGGGTAGCGCCAGGCGCCCACGTAGGTGGCCAGGTTCTCCGCCACCCACAGGAAGAAACCGATCAGCACGAACGACAACGCCAGCGGCATCCGTCGGCGTACACGGCGCACTGTGTACCGCACCGAGGTGCCTGCCGTGACCGCCAGGAGCAGTCCGGCCAGCAGCCAGCGCACATCGGGCAGCCAGTGGTGGCTGAAGAAGTTGACGTAAATCGCCGCGGCCACGACTGCTGTCGCCCGCGGGCGATAGCGGACCAGCTCCAGGTCGAACAGGTGCCAGGCCCGGCACACGTAGCTGCCGACAGCCGCGTAGAGGAAGCCTCCATACAGCGGGACGCCCGCGAACTTCAGCACGGCAGGCTCCGGATAGCTCCAGGAACCGAGGGACACCTTCACCAGCTCGAAAGCCAGGCCTATGACGTGGCAGACGGCGATGACAGCGATATCCCGGCCGTTTTCCCAGCCACGCAGCCAGAAAAGCAGGGTGAGCAGGGCGCCGTAGGCAACGAGCAGGTCATAACGCGCCACAGGCAGATGCGGCAGCACGGTGGACGCTGCGACCCCGGACAGCAGCGCGATGGCGAAAGAGCAGGCCCGGATGTGTATCCAGGCGAAATCACGCAGCTCACGAACCGATACAGCCAGGGGGCCGTTGATGCTATTGGTGAACATGGTGCCCTGTAGGACGAACTCTTGCCCGTCCAGGTTGCTGCATCGAGAACCGGACCGGCGGGGCGGGCTCTAACGCGTCTTCACGAACCGGGCCCGCTGGCCCGGTGCCAGGCGCTCGGTCGCGTACCGCACAGTGAGCCGCGGCAGCCCGGCGAGATTTCGGTCGAGGAAGTCCACCATCACCTGCTCGTCCCGGCGGCCGACCTCCCTCAACATCCACCCCAACGCCTTATGGATCAGCGGCTCCGGATCCCGGCGCAGTCTCAGAACGAGGTGGAAGGTCGGCTCGAAACGGCCGGCTCGGATCAATGCCAACGTGGCCAGCACGGCGATCCTGCGGTCCCACAGCCGCGCCGACCCCGCCAGCACGTCCAGTACGTCCAACGGTCCGTCCAGGAGCCAGGGCCCCAGCACGACATGCGCGGAACCATCCACCAGATCCCAGTTGTCCACGCAGTCGGTGCGTGCGAGATAGAAATCGACCAGCGTCTTCCGGTCGGCACCCCGCGCACTCCGCATCTGCTCGGCCAGGACCAGCAGACCGGCGAACCGCTCCTCATGAACCCGGCTGTGCAGCAGAGCGTCCACGTCCCCCAGTGGCAACTCCCTGTAGTGCTGGGCCAGTTTGCGCATCACCGGAACGCGTACGCCGAGCAGCTCGTCGTCGTCCGCGGGGCTGAGCACCCGCACCTGCTGCGCCCGGACATTGGGCTCCGCATGATCCCTCAGCTCGGACCGTAATTTCTTCAAGGTGCCAGTCGTCATGCTGACGGACGCTAGCGCCCGAAGCTCGTAGTAAGGGTCGCCTGACCAAGCCGCTGAATGCTTCGGCCCCCGGCGAAGTGGCCAAGCTGTGCAGGTCGTTCAGCCGCCGGAGCCCGGGCCATAGAGCGCAGCGATGTCTTTGGACGTCGCCCACCGGCTGTAGGTGGGCGATTGGGGCCAGCCCTCGGGTGAGTCCTGCCACTCCTCCTGCCGGCCGTACGGCAGGAGGTCGATCAGCGGGAAGGTGTGGCTGAGCTGTTCGGTGCCCCGGCCGTCGGTGTGCCAGGTGCGATAGACGGTGTCGCCGTCGCGCAGGAACACGTTGACCGCGAATCCTGCGTCGGGTGGTGCTCCGACGTCGGCCCCGAAGGGGCTGTTGGCAGTCGAGTACCACGTCATCTGGTTGCCGACGCGCTGCTTGTAGGCGAGTGCTTCTTTGATCGGGCCCTGGGTGACGATGACGAATCGCGCATCGTAGTTGTCCAGGAACTCCAGGCGGGTGTACTGCGAGGTGAACCCCGTGCAGCCCGGGCACTGCCATTCCTTGCCGGCGAACCACATGTGGTTGTAGACGATCAGTTGGCTCTTGCCTTCGAAGACGTCCGCCAGCCGAACGGGGCCGTCCTCGCCCTCCAGGGTGTAGTCGGGCATCTCGACCATCGGCAGGCGACGACGCTCGGCGGCGATGGCGTCAAGCTCCCGCGTCGCGGCCTTCTCCCGGGCACGCAGCGCCTCGAGTTGGCGCTCCCAGGTTGCGGCGTCGACGGCGGGTGGTAGTGCGTGGGTGGTCATGGTCCCCTCACAGAACTCGTGCGCGGCTTTCGCTCGTGCAGGGGTAGACCCCACCGGGCCCCGGAACTCATCGGCCGCCACAAGGAATGCGGCTGACCAGCGCCCTCAGAGGCGTTCGAGACACCCATGGTCGGGGTCTCTGAGCCCCGGAGCGGCAGCTCAGCCGGTGACTACTCAGAGCCGATCGCGCCGCTTGACCGTCCCGACCAGCGTCGGAGCGAAGAGCATCGCGGCCCACGCCGAGATTTTCCGAACCAGAGCGCGCTGGGCGAGGAGCTCCAAATGGGCCGGGGGTACAGCCGCGTACCGGTCCAGCACGAGACGCCCACGCGCCACGAGCTCGTGCTCGGCATCCGTCGCCAACTCCGCGGCGTCCGACCGGCGCAGCAGCCCACGCACCGTCCCCAGGGCCGAACCCACCGTGCTCACCGCCAGATCGGCCAGCCCGGCAGCCAGCAGCAGCGCCTGGCTGTCCAAGCCGCCGCGTCGTCCCGCTTCTTGCGTCACGCCATCCCCCTCATCCGTCGTACCGCCGGGCGCTCACCGTCCTTGCGAGCATCGCGTCCCACCGGGTGCGAGAGGGGAAGAACTCGCGATCGAGTGATCCCACCGCTCGCTTGTACGGGACGCGGTTTGACCTGGCTATGACGCATCAGGAGTGCCGCCGCACAGGCGATGGTCGTCGCCACCTGCGACATGGGTCGATGCCGCCACGAGTACTGAGGAGCTCGCGGCAGCGCAGGGCACTGCACGAGCCGCACGCGACCGCTTCATCGACGCTGCCGCCGCGTACTTCAGCGCCAACACCTGACAGTTCCCTTGCCCGAGCGGGACGTGAGCGGACCGGGGTGCCGGTACGGTCGCGAAGTTCGGTGCCCCGTCAGAGTTCATGACTCCGTCGTCGGATGCGTGGCACGGGACCGTGGCCGTGACTTGGCAAGGCCGGTTTCCATGGCGCCGAGCAGGGTGAGGGCGGCGTCGAGGTGTGTGGAGTCGTGGTTGGCCGCTGCTGAGACGGCTGCGGCCCATTCCCGGCGGACGAGGGCGTAGTTGGCGCGTCCGTGTTCGGTGACGTGGACGGTGACGCCGCGGCGGTCGCCCGGGTCGGCGCGTCGCTCGATGAGGCCCTTCTGCTCCAGTCCACGCAGGACGGTGGAGAGGTTGGTGCGCTGCAGTCCGGTCGCGATGGCGATGCGGCTGGGCGGGGCTGCGGGCGCGTGCTGCAGGTAGCGCATCACCATGCCCTCGGACGGGGACAGGGGGACGGCCCGCTCGTCCGTGTAGCCGCGGAACTGGATCTCCCGGCTGACGATCAGGACGAGGTCGGCCAGCTCGGCCCACCGCTGCTCATCGTCCGGCGTGGTCATCGAGCCCGTTGGGTGTGTCTGCTCCTCCGTCACGGCTCCAGGGTACGGGGTTGCCCGGAAGTGGTTATGACCTCATACTCATTTCGAGGCATGTAGTTATGGCCTCATAATTTCTCTCTGTCTTCTGGAGACTGTCATGACGACGATCACTTCCTCCCGGCATGCCAGGGCGGACAGGCTCTCGCCCCATGCCACGGCCCGTGCAGGCGGGCTGCATCCGACCGGGGTGTTCATCCTGCTGGCTGGCGCGTTCCTGCCGATCATGGACTTCTTCATCACCAACGTCGCCCTGCCCAGCATCGACGCCTCGCTGCACGCCTCCGCGTCGTCGCTGGAGCTGGTGATCGCCGGGTACGGCGTCGCGTACGCCACGTTGCTGGTTCTCGGGGGCCGGCTGGGCGACCGCTACGGCCGCCGTCGCGTCTTCCTCGGCGCGTTGGTGGGCTTCGTCCTGGCCTCACTGGCCTGCGGAGTCGCCTCCGGCGTGGGGGTGCTGATCGGGGCCCGCATCGTCCAGGGTGCCACCGCCGCCCTGCTCATTCCGCAGGTGCTGGCGACCTTCCATCACGTCCTGGAAGGGGAGCGCAGGGCCCGTGCCGTGGCCCTGTACGGCGCCACCTCCGGAATCGCCGCCGTGGTCGGGCAGTTGGTGGGCGGGCTGTTGGTCAGCGCCGACATCGCCGGCACCTCCTGGAGGCCGATCTTCCTGGTCAACGTGCCCATAGGTGTGCTGGTGCTGGTCGTCGCGGCCCGGGTCGTGCCCGACACACGCTCGCACCGCCCGGTCGGCATCGACCTGCCCGGCACCGTGCTGTTCGCCGCCACGCTGACCGCCCTGCTGGTGCCGCTGACCGAGGGGCACTCGCTGGGCTGGCCGTGGTGGACCTGGCTGTCGCTCACCCTCGCGGTCGTCCTCGGCGCCGCCACCTACGGCGTGGAGAAGCGCGCCGAGCTGCGTGGCGAGGTGCCACTGCTGCCGCCGTCCGTGCTGCGCCTGCCGTCGATGTCCCGTGGCCTGGTGATGGTGTTCGCCTTCAGCGTCGGTTTCGGCGCGTTCATGTTCGTCTTCGCCCTCACTGTCCAGGACGGCCTGCACGCCGATGCACTGCACGGCGGCCTTGCCATTCTGCCCATGGCCCTGCTGTTTTTCGCCGGTTCCCTTCTCGCGCCTCGCGTCATCGGCCGATACGGCAGGGCTGCGCTGTCCGCCGGGGCCGTCGCCCAACTCGTCGGTCTGGCCTTGCTGGTGACGGTTCTGGTTGCGAACTGGCCGCATGTCGGTCTCTGGACCATGGCCGGGCCGCTCGCCCTGGTGGGCGCCGGGCAGTCGATGCTGTTCGCCGGTCTGTTCCGCAGCGTGCTCGCCGATGTTCCCGCCCACCTCGGCGGGATGAGCAGCGGCGTACTGATCACCCTGCAGCAGAGCGGACTCGCCCTCGGCGTGGCCACGCTCGGGACCCTCTACCTGACCCTGGCTCCGCACGATGTCGCTCACGCCTTCGCCGACGTCGAGTACGTGCAGATGGGCATTGTGGCCCTGCTCGCGGTCGGCGCCGCCGCCCTGCCGCGATTCGCCGAGGGCGCCTCGGCGGCCACTCCGGTCGTCGACGCTTGATCCCGCCGCCCCGCGAGGAGGGAACCCAGGCCGCCATGCAGGAGGCACCATGAGCACAGCCGTGGACGGTGCAGATCTGGGGTGGCAGGACAGGAATGAGTCCGACGCGCAGCGTCATGCGCGGTTCGAACCGGCCCTGGCGTTCCTCGACCGGCTCTACTCGGCCGCCTTGCGCATGACCTGCCATCCGGCCGACGCCGAGGATCTGGTGCAGGAGACGTATGTCAGGGAGCCCTCGCGCGGGACGAACCGGAACCACACCTTGATCTTCTCGACCGCGTTCTCCATGGCGGCAATCATGCGCGGAACGCCCAGGGCACCTCGCACCAGGTCTGAGCTGGGCGGTCAACCTTCACTGTCACGAAACGGCCAGTGATCAACCTTCAGCGGCACTGATCAAGGTTCGACATAGTGTTCTTGCTCGCTCCCGACGACGAGATTGCTGCTGCGACACACCTGCGAGGACCTGGTCCGGCCTTTGAGTCTGTAACCTGCCGTTTCATTGAGCCGGACAGCGCCATCGCCGAGTGGGACATGTACTTCGAGGAGCCCTCGGCCGAGGTCCCGCCAGGTGTCGAGGTGTTCGCTCTGCCGCACAGGTTGACCCGGGCGTTGGCCAATGCCAGCTCCACCGAGCTGGAGGCACTGGCCACTCGCTGAACCGACGATGATCTACTGGCGGTCCTGCGAGGAGTTGCCCGGCTCGCGGCGCATGCGGTGAGCACGGGCGGCGGCATCTACAGCTGGAGTTAGAGTCGGAGCAGGTGCCGAAGTTCCGGTAAACCTGCACACCGTTCACTGACGGGTCGTATGAAACCTGAACAGTAGTCACGACTATGCCTGCCTACGGCGGCTTCGGGGCGGGGATGTCCACCTTGGGAATCGGAGGCAACCGTAGTGCGTGCAGCGAAGCGGCAGACCGCGTGAAGGAGTCGGTGTGTTCGGTCACCGCGCTGTCACACCGGTGAAGCCGCCTTGCGCGGTGCGTCCCGTTTGAGCCTGGGGCGGCTGGTCGCCCCTTTGTCGGCGTGCTTTGATCCTGCGCGTGGCGCAAGTCGCCGGGAAGGGTTCCCAGTTTCGGGGATCGGGCGAACTCTGCCATTCCGAAGTACCTATTCGAAGGGAACCGCGCATTATGAACTTTGCCTCCCAGGTTGAAGCAGCCGAGATCTCCGACATCGACCTGGACAATGTCTCCGGCGGCCTCGCGGCCGGCGGCTCCGGTGGCCTCTTCCTGGAGACGCCGATCGGAGACGTCCTTGCCGGTCTCACGGCTGTCGCTTCGACGGAGGGTCTCGCGGCGGGAGCGGGCGTCCATACTGCCGCTCTGTGACGACGCGCGTATCCACATGATGGGCCCCGGATCAGATGATCCGGGGCCCATCATGTGGATACGCAGATACCCCGCGTTGAAACGGTGTTGACCAGCCAATCCGTCCGCCGAATGCTAGGAACGACAGAGCCGCTGCGGCGACAGAGTCGACGAAGAGATGCCGGTGTCACGCAGCGTCATCTGGAATGCGCTCGCCGGAGCCGTGGCCATCGTCCTCCGCCTCGTCCTCGCGTTCCGCTCTGCGCCACGGCCCGGCATCTGGCGTAGTTCGCCGACGTCGACGCGGGCGAAGGGAACCCGCGTCGACGTCGTCCCGGATTAGGCCAGTTCGTGTGCCCGGTCCTGTGCGGACGGCGAGGCGCTGCCCGCAGCGTGGTTGGCCGGCCGGCGGAAGAGCCCGCCCGGCCACCAGAACCAGCGGCCCAGGTCGAGGGCGAGGGCGGGGACCAGGACCGTGCGGACGAGGAAGGTGTCCAGCAGGACGCCGATGCCCACAAGGACGCCCATCTGCGCCATGGTCACCAGCGGCATCCCCGCGAAGACCGCGAACGTCGCGGCGAGGACGATGCCTGCGGAGGTGATGACGCCTCCGGTGCTGGTCAGGCCCTCCAGGACGCCGCGTGTGTGGCCGAGGCGGGCTGTCTCCTCCTTCACGCGGTGCATGAGGAAGATGTTGTAGTCGATGCCGAGCGCGACCAGGAAGACGAAGCCGAGCAGCGGGATCGACCAGTCGACGCCGGCGAAGCCGAGGACGTGCTCGAAGAGAAGGTTCGAGGCGCCCAGGGCCGCGAAGTACGACAGCACGACGGTGGCCAGGAGCAGGAGCGGGGCGACGAGGGCCCGTAGCAGCCAGATCAGGACGCCGAGGACGACCAGGAGCACGATCGGGATGACCGTGGTCAGGTCACGGTCGGCGGCCCGTTGGGTGTCGAGGGTCTGCGCGGTGGTGCCGCCGACCAGGGCGTCGGCGTCCTCGACCTGGTGTACGGCGTCGCGGAGGTCGTCGATCGTGTCCTTGGCGGCCTGGCTGTCCGGGGCGTCCTCCAACACCACGGAGAGAGTGGTGAGTTGGCCGTCCGGGGTGCGGTCGGCGCCGTCCTCGACACGTGCCACGCCCTCGACCGCGGCGGCGGCCGTACGGACCTCGGCGGCCTGCTCGGTGCTGGTGATGATCTCCGCGGGGTCCGAAGCGCCCGACGGATAGTGCGCCGAGATCCTCTCCTGGGCGACGACCGACTCGGGCTTGTCCTGGAACATCTCGGCCTGCGTCAGCCCCATGGAGATGCCTGCCGCGCTGAGGGCGAGGACGCCGGTGACGGCGACGGACATCATCCATGACCAGCGCGGGCGCCGGGCGACGGCCGTTCCGATGCGGGACCAGATCGTGCGCGGCTTGCGGGCAGGCGTGCCGTCGTGCGGTACGAACGGCCAGAACACCCAGCGGCCCGTGATGACCAGCAGCGCCGGAAGCACCGTAACCATCGCGAGGAAGCCGCACACGACGCCGACCGCGCCGACCAGTCCCAGCGAGCGCGAGGAGTCGATGTCGGCGAAGGCCAGGCAGGCCAGGCCGACGGCGATGGTGCCGGCCGAGGCGAGGATCGCCGGGCCGGAGCGGGCGAGCGCGATGCGCATCGCCTCGTGACGGTCGGCGTGGCGGTGCAGCTCTTCGCGGTAGCGGGCGATGAGCAGTAGCGCGTAGTCGGTGCCGACGCCGAAGACGAGCACCATCAGCACGCCGGCGCTCTGCGGATTGACCGGCAGTCCGGCGTGCTTGGCCAGCAGGTAGGTGGCGACCTGGGTGAGGACGGCCGCGAAGCCGACGGAGAGCAGGGGGAGGAGCCAGAGGATCGGGCTGCGGTAGGTGATCAGCAGCAGGACGGCCACGACCAGGGCGGTGGCGATGAGCAGCGTCGAGTCGAGGCCGTCGAAGACCGCGACCTGGTCGGTGAGGGAGCCGGCCGGCCCGCCGACCTCGACCTCCACACCGGGCGGGGCGTTCGCTCCGGCGATCTCGCGCAGCTTGTCGATCGTGTCGGTGATCTCGTCCTCGCTGTCCAGCGGGACGACGGTCATCAGAGCCTCGCCGTCCTCGGACGGGATCGGCTGCGAGACCTCCTCGCCCGCCGGGACGAACGGCGTGAAGGCGGTCCGGTCGGAGGCGGCCTTCGCGTCCGCGCCGTCGCCGGTGTAGATGACGACGGCGGGCATGACCGTGTCCGTACGGAACTTCTCCAGCTCGGTGTTGACCCGGGCGGACTCGGCGCCGCGCGGCAGGAAGGCATTGGCGCTGGAGTCCTCGACGTCGCCGAGCTTTCCGGCGAGCGGGCCGAGCGCGACGGCCACGATCAGCCAGGCCGCCAGGACGAGCCATTTCCCGCGCCGCCCGCCGGGCGCGCGGGCGACGCGCTTGAGCAGCGCACGCATGAGTAGTCTCCTTCGTGGGAGCGCGCCGCCGGCAGCCGAGTAGGGCGACCGGCACAGGGCGCACGGGACCGGCACCACGGCGTATGAGGTGTGACGACCTGCCGTGGCGTACGGGATGGGTGTGTCCGGGGTGTGTGTGCTTCTCGGTACGGCCGGGAGTTGGCGCTCCCGGCCGTACACCTGCGCGGCCGCTACTCGATCTCGCGCATCATCTTCTCCATCGAGCCGACCGCCATCCGGGTCTGTGTCAGCTCATCGAGGGTCTGCCGCTGCTCCTCGACGGTGCGCCGCTGCAACTCCACGGTGTCTTCCAGCAGTTGGGCGTACTTCGCCGCGAGCTCCTTGTACTGCTCCTCGCGCGCCGCCAGCATCCGGGCCCGCCAGGTGGCGGCGGCCTGCCAGACGATCACGATGAGCAGGGTGAAGAGCCCGGCCGCGCCGACGGCGCCGACCAGAATCCCCCACTCGTCCTCTCCGGCGGCGAGCGTCACCAGTTCCTCATTCACTTCGCTTCCTCTTTCGCGGTCCGGTCGGTCCGGTCAGCGGTCTCGGTGATCGTCGCGGCCGCCTGGGCAATGACGTGGGGCGTCAACTCGTAGAAGAACGGGGCGACTTCGAAGTACTTCATCGCCTTGCCGTCCTCCGCGAGTTCGAGCGTGCCGACGACCAGTCCGGCGGCCTCGAGCCGCTGCAGGTGCATGTGCAGCAGCGGGCGGCCCATACCGATCTGGCGGGCCAGCGCGCTGACGTAGTTCCGGCTCTCCATGAGCGCCGCGACGATCCGCATGCGGTGCGGATTGCCGAGCGCGGAGAGCACCTTCAGCAGCTCGTCGCCCGTCGGTGCCGGAGGCGGTACGCCGTTGTCGTCGGCGACCTCGGGCATCGCGGCCCCTTTCCGTCGTACCTGTCAGAAAAGGCTGACAGCTGCTTGGGGCACCTGTCAAAGTTTCCTGACACATCTCGGGGAGAGATAGGGGATGTCTCAGGGTCGGTTCGGGGACGGGCCCCGGGTACTCCCGCTGTCGTATGCGCGCGGGCGGTCGCGCTCATACGGTGTGGAGGTGACGACCTTCGACCGTCTGCCCGCGCGGCTGCGGGCGCTGCCGCCGGGTGCCGTGGACGTGCTGGTGGTGGGCGTGGTCGGGATGTTCACCGGCCCGGACGCGGCGGTGAACGAGCCGGAGTACAGGCAGGCGGACTGGTTGACCTGGCTGCTGCTGGCCGTCTCGCTGCTGGCGCTGCTGTGGCGGCGGCGGTGGCCGGTGCCGGTCGCGGTGGTCACCGGGGTGGCGTGTGCCGGATGGGCGCTGCATGGGCACATCGGGGAGTTGCTGAATCTGCCCACGATCGTGGCGCTGTACACGGTCGCCGTGCAGGGCGACCGGCGGCGCACCCTGTGGACGGGCCTGGTCGCCGCGCTCACGTCGGGCGTCGTCGCGCTGTGGGTCGGCAAGGACGTGGTGAACCCGCAGGGGCTGCCGGTGCTGGAGATGTTGTGGCCGCTGGTGCCGCTGCTGCTCGGCGAAGTCGTGCGCATGCGGCGGCAGTTGCTCGACGAGTACGCCGCCCGCGCCGCCCGCGCCGAAGCGGACCGCGAGCGGGAGGCGGCCCGCCGGGTCCGGGAGGAACGGGTGCGGATCGCCCGCGAGCTGCACGACATCGTCGCGCACACGGTCACCGCGATGACCGTCCAGGCGGGCGTGGCCCTGGAGACCTTCGACGTGCAGCCGGACATGGCCCGGCAGGCGATGCGGCAGGTCCGGGACTCGGGCAAAGGGGCAGTACGGGAGCTGCGGGCCACCGTCACCGTGCTGCGGGAACCGGAGGGCGAGGACGAGCGGGTGGAGCCGGCGCCCGGAATCGAGCGACTCGGCGAGCTGGTCGACCGGTTCGCGGGCGGCGGCATCGAGCTCACGCTCCGCGAGGAAGGGGCGTCGGACGGTGTGTCGTCGGTGGTGGGGCTGGCCGCGTACCGCATCGTCCAGGAGGCGCTGACGAACGTCGTCAAGCACTCCCGTGCCCGGCACGCGGCGGTCTCCGTCGTCCAGCAGGACGGCACGCTTGCGGTGGAAGTCATCGACGACGGCCCGCCGTCACCGCCACCGCACGAGGGCGGCTTCGGACTGGTCGGCATGCGGGAGCGCGCGGCAGCGGCCGGAGGCACGATCGACTACGGACCCGTGCCCGGCGGGGGCTTCCGGGTACGGGCGGTCCTCCCGACTGGGCTTCCGGCCGGCGAGAACGGAGAATGACGATGACCGTACGCGTGGTGCTCGCCGATGATCAGACCGTCGTCCGCGCCGGCTTCCGCGCCCTGCTGGATCTCACCGCCGACCTCGTCGTGGTCGCGGAGGCGGCCGACGGTGCGCAGGCCGTCGAAGCGGTACGGCTGACCCGGCCGGACGTCGTCCTGATGGACATCCGCATGCCGGGCGTCGACGGCCTCGAGGCCACCCGCCGTATCGCGGCCGACGCCGCGCTGGACGGCGTACGGGTGGTCATGCTCACCACGTACCAGGTCGACGCGTACGTCTTCGAGGCACTGCGGTACGGCGCGGCCGGTTTCCTGCTGAAGGACATCGAGCCGGACGAACTCCGGGAGGCGATCCGCACGGTCGCCGCCGGGCAGAGCCTCCTCGCGCCCGCCGTCACGCGCGCGGTGGTGGAGGAGTTCGCCCGGCTGAAGGGCCCGGAGGCGGCCGGCGCCGAACGCCTCGCCGTGCTCACCGAGCGGGAGCGAGAGGTCATGGCGCTGGTCGCGGCCGGGCTGAGCAACGAGGAGATCGGCAAGCAGCTGCTGATGAGCCCGCTCACCGCCAAGACCCACGTGAGCCGCGCGATGACCAAACTCAGGGCACGGGACCGCGCCCAACTGGTGGTGCTGGCCTACGAGACAGGGCTGGTCAGGGCCGGGGAGCGGTGACTCTACTCCGCCGGGAGTAGCGGCCGACTCCCGGCGGCGGATGTCGGGAACGCCCCGGCTTCCTACCGTCGTCGGCATGATCGAAGCACGCGACCTCACCAAACGCTACGGCGACAGAACCGCCGTCGACCACCTGACGTTCACCGTCCACCCCGGCCGGGTGACCGGCTTCCTGGGTCCCAACGGCGCCGGGAAATCCACCACCATGCGGCTCGTCCTCGGCCTGGATACGCTCACGTCCGGCACGGTCACGGTGACGGGCCGACCGTACGCCGAACTGCCCGCGCCCCTGCGCACGGTGGGCTCACTCCTGGACGCCAAGGGCGTGCACGGCGGCCGTACCGCCCACCACCACCTGGCCGGTCTCGCGGCGAGCAACAACCTCCCGCGCCGCCGGGTGGCGGAGGTCCTGGACCTGACCGGCCTGAGCGATGTGGCAGGACAACGAGTCAAGGGCTTCTCGCTCGGCATGGCCCAACGGCTCGGCATCGCGGCCGCGTTGCTCGGCGACCCCGAGGTGCTGCTGCTGGACGAACCGGTCAACGGCCTGGACACCGAGGGCATCCGCTGGATCCGCACTCTGCTCAAGTCCCTTGCCGCACAAGGCCGTACGGTCTTCCTCTCCAGCCACCTCATGAGCGAGATGGAGCTCACCGCCGACCACCTGGTGGTGATCGGTCGCGGCAGGCTGCTGGCCGACACCACGGTCCGCGACTTCATCGAGACCAACTCCCGCGCCCATACGCTCGTCCGCTCCCCCGAGCCGGAGAAACTGCGCGACCTGCTGCAGGCCAAGGGCGCGACCGTACGACTGGAAGCCCGGGGCGGCTGGCGCGTGGACGGCCTGGACGCGGCCACCATCGGCGACCTCGCACGCGATCACGGCATCGCCCTGCACGAACTCACCTCCATCCACTCCTCGTTGGAGGAGGTTTACACGGCCCTGTCCCAGGACTCGGCCGAGTACCGGACACGGCAGGAGGCGGCCCGGTGACGACCCTCGTCGATGCCCGGGCCGGGTTCCCCCAGTCCCTCGCCTACGAATGGATCAAGTTCCGCAGCGTGCGCTCCCTGATGTGGACGACCGTCGCGACGGCCGCCGTACCCGTCCTGGGCGCGGTCTTCGTCGCCGTAACCGGGAGCCTGCAACCGGACGACACAGTCCTCGGCGGCAGCCTCTCCCTCACCGTCGTCGCGCAGATCCTGGCCGCCGTGACCGGTGCGCTGCTGATCACCGGCGAGTACGGCAGCGGCACCATCCGCACCACCTTCGCCGCCAACCCGCGCCGCGCGACCGTGCTGTCCGCGAAGGCGGCGCTGGTCGTGGGGCTGACGTACGCCCTGGCGCTGCTCTCCTGCACGCTCGCCTACATGGTCGGAGACTCGCTCCTCGAAGACGGCAAGTACGCCCAGGGAGAGCCGTGGCCGGCGCTGTTCGGCATCGCCGGCTCCTTCGCCCTGGCCGCGCTCCTGGGTCTCGCGGCCGGCACTCTCATCCGCCACTCCGCGGGCGCCGTCACCGCGGTCATCGGAGTCCTGCTCCTGCCCTCTCTCCTCGGCCCGCTCTTCGGTGACGCCCAGCGCTGGGTCGCCGGGATCTCGCCGACGGCCGCCCTGCAGAAGCTCATCCAGACCTCGGACGCCACCGCGGAGACGGTCGGCAGGCTGGGCCCCTGGCCGTCCCTGGTCCTCGTCTCCGCCTACACGGGGGCACTGCTCCTGCTCGCAGCCGGAACGCTGCGCAAGCGAGACGCATGACGACGGCGCACGTACACACCCTTGTACGAAAGGAGACTTCGCCATGCTGTGGAGCCCCGCACGCTTACGCCTGCTCCTCGCCCTGGTGATCGCGGACCTGGTGCTGCTGGCAGTGGTGTCCGCCGATGCCAAGGCGGCCGCACCACACGGCGCCCGAGTCGTCGCCGAGGAGAAGGCGGGTGACCGCCTGGTCGACCTCACGATCGTCTCGCCCGCACTTGGCCGCACCGCCAAGGTCCGTTTGCTGACACCGGACGGCTGGGAAGAGCGCCGCCACGGTGAGAGCTGGCCGACGCTGTATCTCCTGGTCGGCGGCGACGGCAACTACAAAGCCTGGACCGAGGACTACGACTCCGAAATCCAGGACCTGCCCGAACTGCGCGATGTCCTTGTCGTCATGCCCGAGATGCCGCTGTTCGGCTTCTACAGCGACTGGTTCAACGCCGGTGCGGGCGGCCCGCCCGCCGTGGAGACCTTCCGTCTCCGGGAGGTACGTCCCCTCCTGGAACGCCATTACGGCGCGGGTGCCCGTCGTGCGGCCGCAGGGGAGTCGCAGGGCGGGTTCGGCGCGCTCTCGTACGCCGCCCGGCACCCCGGGCTGTTCCGGGCGGCGGCAAGCTACAGCGGCTTCGTCCACCCCCTCCAGCACCCGCACGCCATCCGAGCCGCCATGACATACCTGGGCCTGGACTGGAAGGCCCTCTGGGGCGACCCGGTCGCACAGCGCGCCAACTGGCAGGCGCACGACCCCTATTACCTGGCCCACCGACTGCGCACCACACCCGTCCACCTCGCCAGCGGCGACGGCACGGCAGGCGCACTCGACCCGCCGGGCACGGAACCCGACCCGGAGATCCCCGGACTGGAGGACCCGGCCGACCCGTTCCCCGAGGACGCGATCTCGCCGACGGAGACGCTCATGCAGCGCGAGAACAGGGCCCTGGCCGACCGCCTGGCCGCCCTCGGCGCCCCGGTGGCGACGCACTTCTACGCGGGCACACACTCCCCGCCGTACTGGGCGCGGGAGTTCCGCCGCTCGCTGCCGCTGCTGCTGGGCGCCCTGCGTGAATGCTCAGGCGAATCTCATCCGCTCCCCATGGTGAAACCAGGGACCGGCCACAGTATGGTCA